>CAJFNV010000099.1 GCA_904395805.1 Candidatus Gallispira edinburgensis
GCCAGCCTTTCAGGCTGTCAGACTTCTTTCTGTGCTAATTACCCGACGACACGCAGTGTCGCTTTTGCGTTAAGCAAAAGTTCTGAATAAGCAACCAAGGAGCCTTGTGTTGCCTATTCTTTGTTAAAAGCTTTACGAAAAGCTTAAATTGACAGCATTGCCTGTAAAATCGGGAGGGGATTTTATATATTTATAGTTATTGCTTTATTATTTTTTAAAGCATATTTCATTGTATTGTATGCTCCCCCATAGTCAGACTTTACATATACCACCATATAATCAGACTTATCAACCATCCATCTGTTTCTCTTTGCAATGGCTCCTTTCGGAAAAACATCACCCATATCAGGTTCAATTATTTCATCATATAATGAATAATAATACTCACCATTTCTCAGAATATCTTTTGTCATATATGGGATAATAAGGCATAGTTTTATATTACTGTATTTTTCTTTAAATTTTCTCACACATTTACTGCATATATTATCAAAATCTCCCATTCCACCTGTATAAAAAATATTTACACTTTTATTTTCTATCAGATCTTTAATTATTTCCGTCACCTTATATTCAATTTCAACTTTGTTAATAATATCTCTGTGACCGCAAAACATACATATTTTTTCGTTCATTATGATCACCCCAGCATATATTATAGGTCAATTTCACCCTATTTTCAATAGGTCAATTTGACATAATATAACTTATGAGAAGCAAAATGAAAGCTTGCTTTCAATTTTGCACGAAAAGTTACTGCGGCGTAAGCCGAAGTATTATATTTGCCCTGCTTGGCAGGGCAGCTGTGGAACACAGCAATCAGAACAAAGTTCTGATAAATATATGTGAGGTGATAGTGCACAATGAACAGATTAAAAGAACTTCGCAAAGAAAAAGGTTTTTCCCAAATAAAAATGCAGCTGCTTACAGGAATAGATCAGAGTGACTATTCAAAAATAGAAAGGGGTAAACGATACTATACCTTTGAACAGTGCAAAAAAATAGCTTTAGCTCTTGACACAAGTATGGATTATCTGGCAGGATTAACAGATGAAAAAAAGCCTTATCCAAGAATAAAACAATAAGCAATGACCCTAAACTCCCTACAATAAAGAAGATATGTGACGGTCTTGAAATCACCCTTGCACAGTTTTTTGACACTCCCGAGTTCAACAGCCTTGAGCAGGAGATAAAATAATATCTTTATATAAATAAGAGGTTTTGCGAACTTAGCAAAACCTCTTTTTAAAAAAGAATTTTTAACCATTATAACAGTTACTTATTATATTATAGGCAATTTCCCTGGCAAAGGCACCTGAAGGTTCTTCCCCATTGCTGCCGTCAAGATGAACAGCAAAATATATCCTCTTCCCTGCATTTTCATAAAATCCCACATACCAGGCATTATCACTGTTTCCTGCACCGGTTTTACCATAAAACCCTTCATGATCTGTGGTCATAATGTTTTTAAGTATCTGGATATTATTCTCACTGTAATCTGTATTCCCCTCAAAAATATCAGCAAGAACATTCACACTCTCAACAGGAGAAATTTTAAGAGATGATTCCAGCCAGAAACCGTTGGTATCGGGAGTTGAATTTATATCGCTTCCCTCCCACTGACTTACATCACAGTTTCCATATCCTAATTTTTCCAGATCAGCACTTATTTTATCTTTTCCCACTTCATCAATAACTTGTCTGTAATACCATACACAGGAATTCTGAAAGGCTTCTTTCAAATTGACATCCTTATTCCATATATCCATATCATACTGATATCCGCTGTAATTCATTTTGGACTCTTCCGAAGTCACAACACCGTTTTCAAGCCCCTCAAGGGTAGAAATGATTTTAAAAGTTGAACATGGTGAATATCTTGTATTACTTTTTTCACTGTTGTAAATATCGTAGCTGTTGTCATCATAATTGTAAAACACACTGCAGCCCTGAAAATCGCCAAAATACTGTGAATAATCAACATCATTCATTTTTACTGTATTCACATTATTTTCGGTCACATTTTCCGTTACACTTTCCGTCTCGTTCATAGCTGCTGCATTTTTATCCTCTGTATTGCACCCAACACAGTTCACAGCTAACATCCCCATTAATAATACCCCAAATAATTTTTTCATAATAATCGCTCCTTTAATATTACATTCGTAGTACGTTCTATATATTACACTAGTAATATTAAATTGTCAATAGTTTTTTTTATTTTTTTATTTTTACTTATAATTCATTCATTTATTGCCTTGACATAATTAATAAAAGGCAGTAAAATGATATTACAACCGTAATACAGGAGGCGAATAAAATGATACAGCCACAGATTTCAGAAGCAGAATATGAAGTAATGAAAGTAATATGGGACAATGAGCCTGTGAGCACAAACGAAATTGTTGATATAGTAACAAAGACACATAACTGGAATATGCGTACAGTCCACACCCTTATATCACGTCTTGACAAAAAGGGTGCCATATGCCACAAAAAAGAAGGCAGAATATTTGTATACTCATCTCTTATAAAAAAAGATGAATACATTAAAACAGAAAGCAAATCATTTATAAAGAAGTTTTATGACGGCACAGCAAACAAAATGGTCATGAACTTTATAAAAAACGATATGCTGTCTGAAGAAGATATAGAAGAACTCAGGAACATACTTAATAAGAAGGGATAAATATGTTTACAGTATCTTTTTTAATTTCAAATATTATAATATCCGCAGTATTTATAATTTTTATAACCGTAAAAAAACTTTTTGAAAATAAGCTTTCACCCAAAACAGGCTATATGCTGTGGTTTCCTTTTATACTGCTGACAATATGCGCTTTTATACCTTCCTTTGATTTGCCTGTTTCACTGAATAACGGCATAAGCACTGCAATAACGGAAATAACTTCAAAATCAGATTTAAATTATACATCTGATATAAAGGATCTGTATGTGTCTGTCAGCAATTACAGCTTTATTTCCGCAATATGGCTCGCAGGAATTTGTGTCTATATGGTGACTATTATTACAGGTATAATTAAGCTTAAAAGACTTACACATTACAGAATAATCAGTCCGATATTTGAAAACTGCTGTAAAAGGTTAAATGTAAAGGCAGATTTCTATGTAAGTCCCTATGTGAATTCACCCCTTTCATACGGCATAATAAGACCAAAGGTCATACTGCCCGATATTAAATTAAGGGATAAAGAGCTTGAACATATTGTTATACACGAGCTTGTTCACCATAAACATAAGGATATACTGATAAACTTTATACTCTGTATTTTAAATGCCTTGTACTGGTTTAATCCTTTTATATACATAGCCTTTAACAGAATAAGGCTTGATATGGAAATTTACTGTGATTACACGGCAATTAAATATACGGGAAGCAACATTGACTACGGAAATACGGTAATTAACCTTACAGAGCAGAACAGCAAGTTTAAAGCAGCCTCTTATATGTCAGGCAGAAAAGGCGAACTTAAAAGCAGGATAACAAGAATAGCTGATTTCAACAAAAAATATTCTTCTCTCTGCAGAAGAGCTGTAGTTTCATTACTTGTAATTATATCTCTTACGGCTTCCCTCATTATAAACTGCTTTGGTTACACAATTAACGATAACTACAATGAAAATATTAATATTGAGCAAATTGATTTAAGCAGTTACTTTAAAGATTATGACGGGTGTTTTGTACTCTATGATACATCAGACAAAAGCTATAAAGTCTGGAATGAAGATATGGCAAGAGAAAGAGTATCTCCTTACTCAACATACAAAATAGCAATTGCTTTAAACGGACTTGAAAAAGGTGTAATAACAACAGACAACAGTTATATGAGCTGGAACGGAACATCCTATCCTTTTGAAGAATGGGAAATGGACCATGACCTTGATTCTGCCATGAAAAACAGCGTAAACTGGTATTTTCAGAATATAGACAAAAACCTTACCATGGGAGAAATTTCAGACTTTTTAAAAAGAGTTGATTACGGCAATATGTCCGCAGGCTATGACAAAGAAAATTACTGGCTTGAAAATTCTCTTAAAATATCTCCTCTTGAACAGGTTCAGTTTTTAAAGGGAATATATAACAATGAATTTGATTTTGACGAGAACAACATAAATGCCGTACTGAACTCAATCAAGCTCTCCGATAACCTCTATGGCAAGACAGGTACCGGTATGGTAAACAATAAAACCACAAGCGGCTGGTTCATAGGTATGGATGACAGGTATATATTTGCCCTGAGAATAGCAGGTGATGATAATGCCACAGGCACCATTGCATATGAAATAGCGGAAGATATACTTTCAGACTTGACAAAATAGCCTGTAACTACAAACTCTTTCACTGCTATTCGGCACTTTTGCCTGTGCGAAAGCCTGCACCCATAAATGCACCAATGCCGTCAGCTTAAAGGATCAGCATAAACCTGACTGTTCAAAAAGGCGGCGTGCCCGCCCTTCAGAACTTTTGACTGCGTCAAAAGCGACACTTCGTGTCGGCAAATTTTCTTTTGCTTCAAACTTGGCTCCTTTTGTAAGGCTTCAACACTTTCAGCTCCGCTGAAAGCCGACACTTCGTGTCGTCAGACATCTTTCCGTGCTATAGTCGCATTGTTTCGCAAATAATTAAGCCTCCTTTTTAAAGGAGGGGGACCGCGTCAGCGGTGGAGGATTTTCTCCTGTTCTAGCTCAACAATGCTGCTCGCCATTGAATCGGAAGAAGTTATCCGACGGCATTTCTAATGCCGCTTTTGACGTAGTCAAAAGTTCTGAATAAGCAACCAAGGA
>CAJFNV010000100.1 GCA_904395805.1 Candidatus Gallispira edinburgensis
AAGCTCTTATTTTTTTCGTAAAAATAAGTAAAAAAGAGAAGGCTGCCGCAAAACGAATGAAAAATCATTCATTTTGCAACAGCCCCGTATTTTATTACTGTATGAATTTTTATGTTTTATAGGTTTATATCATTAAAATATTTATTTTTATCTATTATGATATTATAACCGTCACTTAATACTATGTATGTTCCCTTGTCTAAGGGCTGCGCTATCCAGTCCGGTGTTACAAGACCGAATTCGACTTCCGGACCGTTTTTGTACCATACACGAACAGAGGTACAGGCTCCGTAATATTCTGTCTGTGTACGTTCAACTTCTCCGAATAATTCGATAAAATTTTGATTATTAAGCATTTCATCTTTGTTTGTTGTTATTATTATAAGGTCAATGTCAGAAGTGGCTTTATTTGTTCCCCTTGCATATGAGCCAACAATAATAATGCTTTTAATATTTGTGTTTTCTGTTCCCCACTGCTTAATTTCATTAATAAATTTTTCTGTTATCATTGTTACTGCTCCCTGTTATTGTTGGTTTACATATGTTCAGAAAGCCTTTTTGCCTGATCTAATGCTCCTATGATAACATCTGTTACATAGTCTTCACCGAGAGAGGTGTCTATTGAAATATTGTAGTTTGCTGAATTGCCCCACAATTGATTTGTGTAATAACGGTAATTGTCTGTTCGTTTTTTATTCTCATGATGCATTTTGTTTGATAAGAGTAGTTAAAGCTATTGCTTTGGATGATAGTATTAGTAAATTAGCATTTGAAGAAAAAAACTTACAAATCAACAATGCTATTATATCACTGTGGTGATATTATGTCAAATTAGAGCAATAAGAGAAATTTAATAATAATTTAATTTATTTTATTACTTCTATTGACAAATTGTTGTGTAATTGTTAAAATGTTAGCTGGCTAACGAATAAAGAGGTGCTGAAATGGACAGGAAAATTGTCAGAGATATACATATTGTATCCAATAAATTGTGCAGAAAAACTGATCAGGTTATGAACCGGTATGGCTGCACTCATTCACAGTATGCAGTAATGGTCTATCTTGTGAAAAACAATAAAAAAGATATTTTCCAAAAAGATATTGAGGAAAAATTTGAAATAAGGCGTTCAAGTGTTTCAGCTATATTGACTCATCTTGAAAAAAAGGGTTTTATAAAAAGAGATTCTGTGCTCCATGATGCAAGGCTTAAGAAAATTTCCCCTACACCTGATGGCATAAAAATGGTGGAAGATACTGTAAAGTTTTTGCAGGATTTTGAAAAGAGTCTTTTAAGTGATATTTCTGATGAAGATCTTGATATATTTTATAGTGTATTATTCAGATTGGCTTATACTGTGGACATAATTTAGGAGGAAGGGTAAATGGATAGTAATTCTGTAAGTATAAAAGAAAATAGCTGCAGCTTTGGAGGTGGGATGTAATGGAAGCTTCTATGAAGGAAAATAAAATGGGAACTATGCCCGTAAACAAGCTTCTTCTCTCAATGGCTGTGCCTATGATGATATCAATGCTTGTGCAGGCTTTATATAATGTTGTGGACAGTATATTTGTTGCAAAATACAGTGCGGCATGTATGACTGCAATTTCACTTGTATTCCCTTTGCAGACACTTATGATAGCTGCAGGCTCAGGTCTTGGGGTAGGTATGAATGCTATACTTTCCCGTAATCTGGGTGCTAAGAATCAGGAGGGTGTAAATAAAACAGCTTTTAACGGTATAGCTATTTATTTGATATGCTATGTAATTTTTCTCCTTGTAGGACTTTTTGTGGCAGAGCCGTTTATGAGAGCTCAGGCAAGCTCAGAAGAAATTGCTGAGGCAGGAACCGTTTATCTGCAGATAGTATGCTGCTGCAGTATTGGTATGTTTACTCAGTTCTGTTTTGAAAGAATGCTCCAGGCTACAGGAAAAACTATATATTCAATGTTTACACAGATGACAGGTGCAATTATTAATGTTATTTTAGACCCTATTTTAATATTCGGTCTGCTTGGTGCTCCACGTATGGGTATGGCAGGTGCTGCGGCTGCAACTGTAATAGGTCAGTGTGTTGCGGGACTTATGGCAATTATATTCAACTTTAAATTCAATAAAGAAATCCAGCTCAGAAAAATAAAAAAATTCAGACCTGACGGCAGCGCAATGGGAAGGATCATATACATAGGTGCACCATCCATATTGATGCAGTCAATAGGTTCAATTATGGTATTTGGTGTCAACACAATATTTTCTCATATGAATATTATGGATACAGCATTGACATTAACAGAGGCGAGAGATACTGCAATAACTGTATTCGGCATTTACTTTAAGCTCCAGAGCTTTGTGTTTATGCCCGTGTTTGGTCTTAATAACGGTATGGTGCCTATTGTTGCCTTCTGCCTTGGAGCGGGAAGGAGAGACAGGCTTGTTAAAACCGTTAAGCTGAGTGTTGGATATGCCTTTTTACTTCTTATAATAGGTATGATAATATTCCAGACTATACCGGACAAGCTCCTTATGCTTTTTTCAAATGAAAGCAATCTTGATCATATACTTACAATGGGAGTTCCTGCTCTTAGAACTATAAGCATAAGTTTCCCTGTTGCAAGTTTCTGTATAATAAGTTTATCTGTTTTCCAGGCTCTGGGTAACGGCGTGCTTTCGATGTTGGTTTCATTCTTAAGACAGCTTGTTGTGCTTGTACCTTCTGCATTTTTACTTTCACTTACACAGCATGTAAGCAATGTATGGTATGCCTTTCTTCTGGCCGAGAGTGTGTCACTTATACTCTGCATATTCTCATTCAGATATATGTATAAGAAGGTTATAAAGCCTTTGGGTGAATAAATTATTTAAATAAAAATGGCTTTGCCGTGTTTTGCGGCAAAGCCATTTTGAATTTTGGTATTAAATATGAATGTATGCTATAATTCTGCTGCCTTCGGGCTTGTCGATTTCTGTTGATGGAGCTTTGATCTCCCACTTGCCGTAGGCACCGCTTCTTTCTGACAATACTCCGTAGAAATTAAGCATAAGTATACCTAAATTTAAGTAGTAGTCATTTTCATCTGTCTTGTAATCCTCAAGAGCAGCAACCATAAACAATCCGTCTTTAATTATAAAACGGTAGGGCTGCCTGTTAAGGAAGGATGGTGCACAGCAGGCGGCAACAAGTGCCTGATACAGATCCTGATAGTGATCAAGGGTTGAATTGTCTGCCTTAATGCCCATATCCTCTGAGTATATTGCATCTTCAACATAGAGCTTAGGCGCTTCGTAATTTGTACGCTTTTTAAGGGTAACATTTGACTGATTAACTATGTCAAGACGATTGATCGTTGTAATAGCATTTTCATAGCCGAAGGCAATGAGGGCAACAGGTAACTTGTCCGTTGTTATGCGGAGTCTTTCCTTAAGCTTTAAAGTGTCATTTATTGTGATCCAGCATGTGGAAATACCAAGATCGGTAAGCTTTAATACCAGGTCTTCACCTATAAAGCCTGCGTTTAACATATAGTTATCAGCTTCTTCGGAAGTGAGAAGTATATAATGGGGAGCTTCGATCAGGAAGTCCTCATAGCCTGCACATCCGTTCATATTTGGACAGACCTTCGGATCAAGAATAGTCATTTCAACATCAATTTCCGGTATAAGTCTTTTGCATACCTTAAAATATTCCGTAAGTTCATTCAAAATATTCCTGGGTACAGTCTTTTCCTTGAAATCTCTTGTTGATTTTCTCTTTGTTGCTGTTTTGTAGTAGTTCATATATACACATCCCTTCTCTGTAATTTTCTCTAATATAATTTTAGTATATATTTAAGTGAAAGTCAATTTAATTAAATATTATATTTTAAAAATTAATATTTAAATAGAAAAATAAAAGCTTAAAACCCATGTATAAAAGGTTTTAAGCTTTTAAGTATTTAATATAAACAGAAATAATTCTGATATTCAATTATGCCTTCTGAGTGCTGTTGCCTGCCTTTGCAAGCTTGCCGAAGCAGTGTATTGCAACCATAAGACCAAGAGCCATAAGCAGAATTGCAACTATAAGCTGAAGTCCGCCTACCATAAATACAAAGCTGCCGTCATCAATGCTCTTGAATATACCTATTACTGACTGTACAAGGGCTGTAAATGTTACTAAAAGCATCATGCACATAGGAACATAGAGGGTCCAGCCTGTTCTGCCTGTAGTACGAAGGAAAACAGCAAGTGCTATAAGCACAAGGGAAGCAAGAAGCTGATTTGCTGCACCGAAAAGAGGCCATACATTGTTGTAGCCGCCCAGAGTGAGCAGGAAACCAAAGAATAATGTTATTATTGTTGCAAAATGCTTGTTGCAAAGTATCTTCTGTGCACCCTTCCAGTCCTTTGGATCAGAGCTTTCACCCATGAAAAGCTCCTGGAATGACATTCTGCCTATACGGGCAACAGAGTCAAGGGATGTAAGAGCAAGGGCAGATACACACATTGTCATAAAGCTGTTTGCAACGTAAGCAGGTATATGGAGCTTTTCAAGAAAGGCTGCTATATTTATTGAGAATATCTGGAAAGGAGTGGCATTTTCGGGAAGTTCAACACCTGTAGCAGATACTGCTATTACAAGAGCTATTACTCCTAAAAGGGATTCAACCATCATAGCACCGTAGCCTACAAAGAGCATATCTTTTTCGTTTGAAACAGTCTTTGAAGATGTTCCTGATGATACAAGGCTGTGGAAACCTGATACCGCACCGCAGGCAATAGTAATAAAGAGGGTAGGGAACAGGTACTGTCCGCTTGCGTTTGTAAAGCCGTTGAATGGTGCTCCCTCAATAGTCGGATGAGCTACACAAAGACCTACAACTGCACCTATTATCATAAATATAAGCAGGAAAGAGCTTAAGTAATCTCTTGGCTGCATAAGAAGCCACATAGGCATAACTGCCGCAAGGAAAAGATATACAAATATAATACCGAGCCATGCATTCTTACCAAGGTAAATAGGTACTGCCATACCTGCTGCAAGCATAGCAAAGAGAAGTACGATACCGATCACAAATTCAAGCTTCTGACTGGGCTTAAACTTCTTTATAAAAAGTCCGAAGAGTATAGCCACAACTATAAAGAGCATTGATATTGAGGCTGCTGCAGCATTTGGTGCATTCTTTGTTACGGCTCCCGTAACTGCATCTGTTGTAAAGCCGTTAAATGTACTTGCAACAATATCGGCAAAGGCTGCTATTACAAGAAGTGTAAATAACCAGCAGAAAAGAAGAAAGAGTTTTTTGCCTGTCTTGCCTATGTATTTTTCAATAACCATACCCATAGACTTGCCCTCGTTCTTAACTGATGCATAGAGGGCACCGAAGTCCTGTACCGCACCGAAGAACACACCGCCTATAAGTATCCACAGGAGTACGGGCAGCCAGCCGAATGCTGCTGCAAGTATAGGTCCTGTTACAGGACCTGCTCCCGCAATAGATGAAAACTGGTGTGAAAATACAACCAGCTTTGGTGAAGGTACATAGTCCTCACCGTCTTCATGTGTGTAGGCAGGTGTTTTTGCATTTGGGTCTATTCCCCATTTTTTAGCAAGCCATCTGCCGTAAGTCATGTATGCCACAAAAAGACATACAATAGCGATCGCTACAATCACTAAACTGTTCATAAATAGTTCCTCCTTTAAATTACTTTATAAATAAGCATATGCTTTAAAAGCTATGCTGATTTAACTTGCTTAATGTATTTCTTCAAAAAAATAAAGCCAAGCATCCCTACAGGACGCATGGCTTTTGTCTGCGCGGTACCACCTGAATTGATATAGTAAATTATATCCTCTCAAAACCCTGTAACGCAGGGAATACGTCAGAGCCTACTGCATTGCTGAATGTTTCGGTCTGCCGCTGCAGGGGGATATTCATCCGGGGTATCTGTCGGGCTTTCACCGTCCCCGATTCGCTTTAAGTAACTTTCCGAACTATTTGTCCCTGTCATTGCGTTTGATTATTAACTTTTCTTATTATACATTCACAAACTTATTTTGTAAAGTATAAATTCAAAAAAATTAATTTTTTTAAGTTTAAGTGTAATATTTTAAGTGGATTTTATATTATTTGCTGTTGTTTTGAAATTATTGGGGGGAGTTAATTGCTGAGGGTCAGTAAGGAATATGCAGGATACATGCAGACGAAAGGGTATATTGCTGCCGGATTTGTCGGAATATGTTATAATTGCTGTGTCGGTGCCTCCGTCAGGGAGGAGGTGTTCGCATTGGATTATTACATACTAACTCTTTTAATATCTGTCGCAGCAGATGTAATTAGTCACTATATCTGCAAGTGGCTTGACAGATAGTCACCGACAAAAGCACAGCCCCTGCAAAACGCAACTTTGCAGGGGCTTTTTTGTGTTCACATTGGAGCACACACTAACTCTTTAGTCAATATGATTATAGCATATAGGACTGATAAAATCAATATTAAAATTAAAAAATGTCCGGGAATTCAACTTAATTTTAGACCTATAAAATGGGGGCTAAAATGGTGCTGATTTTTTGTTGCTGAAATTGTCACAATATGTTATAATTGACCTGTTGTTACTTACCAATCTGACAGCAGATTGGAGGTGAATGCCTTTGTTAGAAATATTGATATCCTTCATTCTTTCTGTTATGGCAGAAGTAACCGCAAATTACATATGCAAATGGTTAGACAGAAAGAGACGTAACAACTAGCCTTAAGCGGAAAGCCCCAGAGTCGCGACCTCTGGGGCTTTTCTTGGTGAATACACCTTGATAGATTAATATCCTTCAATCTACTAAAATTATATCATATACAAATGATAAAATCAACAATAAAATTAAAAAATATTGTTTAATTTTAGACCTATAAAATTGGGGGTTAAAATGGGCTAAAACGAAAAATAAGAGGGCTTAAAACCCTCTTAACACTGATAATAGCTAGGCTAGCAGGATTCGAACCTGCGAATGACGGAAACGAAAAAGGGTGTTTTAATATTATTGTTCAAGTTGAAAT
>CAJFNV010000101.1 GCA_904395805.1 Candidatus Gallispira edinburgensis
AGCATTTGCTCAGTGCAAACGGCTTAATATCCCTCCACCGGCGTACGCCGGTCCCCCTCCCTTTAGGCAAGGGAGGCTTGGGGAGTGATGCGGTAAATTGGAATTTAATTGATAAGTTATTGTAGTTGTATTCAGGTAAATTCAACTCCTCACTTCTCACTCCTAACTCCTCACTTTGTTAAACCGGAATTTAATTGATAAATTACCGTGGTAATGTGCAAGTAATTTAAACTCCTTCTAACTCCTCACTCTTAATTCCTCACTTTGTTAAAGAGGCAGGTGAATATTTACATAATTATTGAAATTTATGTATGATTGTGCTAAAATGTATACAGTTTTTTAAAGGAGGATGAAAAATATGACTGCTAAAAAACTGTGTATCATGGGACTGCTTATTGCACTTACCTGTGTTGCTACAATGGTAATTAAGGTACCTATAACTGCAACGGGAGGGTATATAAATATAGGCGATGGTATGGTGCTTATATGTGCGGTATTTTTCGGTCCCGAGTACGGACTTATTGCAGGAGGCATAGGCTCTGCACTGGGAGATCTTCTGGGCGGTTATTTCAACTGGGCTCTTGCAACTGTTATTATCAAGGGTATTGAAGGCTTTGCTGTTGCTAAAATCGCAGGGACTTCAGATAAGGGGAATTTCCTTAATATCAGAAAGATATCTGCCTGTGTTATAGGTCTTGTATGGATGGTAGCAGGCTATTTTGTGGCTGATTACATAATAGGCGGAAGTATTGCCGCAAGTCTTGCAGGAATTTCCGCAAATGCAATTCAGGCTGTGTTTGCTTTCATTGTGTTTGTTGTTCTTGGTTTTGCCCTTTATAAGGCTAAAATTCAGAATTATATTGAATAAAAAGGTCAAACTATTATAAAAAAGGAAAGAGGTAATGTATATGGACAGCAGGTTTATTGAGCTTGCAAAAAATATTGTAAATTACAGCTGTCACGTTGAAAAAGGTGAAAAGGTACTTATAAACTGCAACGGTACGGCGGCTTTTCCCCTTGTAAAGGCTCTTGTAAGAGAAATATATAATGTAGGTGCATATCCCTTTGTGGAAATAAAGTCAAATGTTATACAGAGAGAGCTTTTAATGGGCTGCAGTGAGGAACAATTTGATGAAATAAAGGAAATCGACAATGCAAGAATGGCTTTGATGGATGCTTATATCGGTATCGGCTGTAATGACAACACATCAGAGCTTGCTGATGTTCCGGGAGAAAAGCAGTCTGTATGGGCAAGGTGCTATGATAACGCTATTCTTGAAACAAGATTAAAGAAAAAATGGGTGGTTTTAAGATATCCTAATAATTCTCTTGCACAGTCAGCAGGCACAAGCCTTGAAGCCTTTGAGGATTTCTATTTTAAGGTATGCAATCTTGACTACGGCAAAATGAGCAAGGCAATGGATAATCTTGTTGAGCTTATGAACAGGACCGACAAGGTAAGGATCGTAGGCAAGGGTACTGACCTTACATTCAGCATTAAGGATATTCCTGCCATAAAGTGTGCAGGGGAAATGAATATTCCCGACGGTGAGGTTTATACGGCACCTGTAAAGGACAGTGTAAACGGTACGATAGCTTACAATACTCCTACAGAGTATCAGGGTGTAACATATACCGATGTTACTCTTAAATTTGAGAACGGTAAGATCGTTGAGGCTACTGCCAATGATAATGAAAGAGTAAAGAAGGTATTTGACACCGATGAGGGTGCAAGGTATGTAGGGGAGTTTGCAATCGGTGTAAATCCTTTTATTACAAAGGCAATGAAAAACATTCTCTTTGATGAAAAGATAAGAGGTTCGATTCACTTCACACCTGGAAATGCCTATGAAGATGCGGATAACGGCAACAGAAGTGCAATTCACTGGGACCTTGTTCTTATACAGACAGAAGAGTACGGCGGCGGAGAAATTTACTTTGACGATGTTCTGATAAGAAAAGACGGTATATTTGTTCTTGATGAGTTAAAGTGTCTTAATCCCGAAAATCTTATGTAATATTAGAAAAACTGCTTTACGGCAGTTTTTTTATTGCAATTTGAAGGACAAGCATATATAATTAAATAAAAAGGAAAGGAAACAGAGAGAGTGAAAAAAGCTTTTACGGCAATGTTTTTAACATTTGCTCTCTTTGCATCATCGGCTGATGTTTACGGAGCGGGACTGAAAATAAATGAGGACGGCACAAGTGAAGTTATCAGTGATAGTCTGATATCTGATAAAGTTGAGATAATTTCAGAACCTGTTGATATTACCGAAGGGATCACTGCTTACAGTGTTATGCCTTTTGCGGAAACAGGAAGTGATCAGGGGTATTTTTATGATCAGTTAAATGACCTTGATAAACAAATATATGATACGATAGACAGTGAAATTGATTTGATCCTTGACGGAACGATAGATAAAATAGAATTTGTAATTCCTGACCAATATAATATTTATTTAGATAAGGCCGAAAATGAGTCCGAAAAAGACAGGTATTATTACTATGATGAAAATGACAATGAAATAGATTATAATTTGACAAAAGCCATATTTACATATCTGGGATATGATCATATAGAATATTTCTGGCTGAATAACAAAACAATAAGTTTGGGTATAGGATATAATCAGGTAAGCAATAGAATAGGAAGTTTAATCTTTTTGAGCGGGAACAGTAAATATGCACCGCCCTATGATGCAAGTTCAGCTCCGAAAGAAATAGAAAAAGTTGACAGCAGAACAAATGATATAATAACAGATATACCTGATAATGCAACCAGATATAAAAAACTGCAGATAATAAATGACTGGCTTGTGGATAACAACACATACAATCCTTATGTGGCAGCAGGAGATGAGGTATCCTATAATAAAGCAAACAAAGTTGCATGGATGCTGACATCTGCTCTTTTATACGGCAATGGCAATGAAACAGCAAAGTATCCCGTGTGTGAAGGATATGCGGAAGCTTTTAAGTTTCTTTGTGACAGTATGGATATACCCTGTATTATAGTTACAAGCAAGACCCATGAATGGAATGCTGTGCAGATGGATGACGGAAAATGGTATTATGTGGATGTGACATTTAACGATCCGATAATAATCGGCGATGATGAGGATAAAATAAAAGAGGCAATAGAAAAAAACAGATATAAACATTTTCTTATAGGGGGAAATAATCAGAATATAGTAAATGATAAAGACCATATTGTATCCCTTTATGAAGATCTTGAACTGCCTGTAAGTATTTCCGAATATGATTATATCTACAGCAATACAGGTGATGCGGATATGGACGGATATCTGACTGAGGCTGATGCTGCTCTTATGCTTAAGGATATATCAGGTATAAGCAAAATGACTGCTGAACAGTCTGCATCGGGAGATATTGACGGTGACGGGGAAATAACTCTTGTTGATGTTACGAAACTTCTTGAAAAAATAGGATAATTGAAATAAATGCTGCAATTTGTGTATAAATTGCAGCATTTATTGTTGTTTTCAAAATCAGCATAGCTGAATTTGAAGAGAACCGAAAGAGAGTAATTCGGGCGGCGGAGCCGACTTTTTAACGCAGTTAAAAAGTTCTGATTTAATTGTATTCTTTGATCGCTTTTATAAGTGCTTCCATCTGTTCCTGTGTGCCTATTGTTATTCGGAGGTATTCGCTTATTCTTGGCTTATTGAAATATCTTACATATATATTTTTTGACTTAAGGTAATTAAAAAGCTTTTCTGCGCTTATATTCCTGTTTGTTGTAAATATAAAGTTTGCTTTGCTTGGGAGGGTCTCAAAGCCAAGCTTTGAAAGCTCTGCAACTGTCCACTCCCTTGCTGCTATTATTTTATTTACACATTCATTGAAATAGTCCTTATCTTTTGCTGATGCTGCCGCAACAGCCTGTGAAAGGGAATTAAGGGTATAGCTGTTAAAACTGTTTTTTACTGCTTCAAGGGAATTTATAAGTTCCTCTGACGCAAAGGCATAGCCTACTCTTATACCTGCAAGGGATCGTGACTTTGAATAGGTCTGTACCACAACAAGGTTATCGTATTTGTGTATAAGATCAACGGCGCTTTTGCCTCCGAAGTCAATGTAAGCCTCATCTACTATAACAATGACATCCTCATTGTGCCTTATAATATCCTCAATGTCTGAAAGCTCCATATAAACAGATGTAGGGGCATTTGGATTTGTTATGACAATGCCTCCGTTTTCCCTGTAGTAATCTTCCTTTACAAAGCGGAAGCTGCTGTCAAGGGAAACTCTCTCGTAGGGAATGTTGTAAAGGGAGCACCATACGTCATAAAATGAGTATGTAATATCGGGGAAAAGCACAGGTTTATCCGAATTGAAAAATGTCATAAAGCAAAGGGCAAGGACCTCGTCGGAGCCGTTTCCTAAAAATATTTCTCTCTCATTTACGGGATAGTTTTCCGTAAGCGCTGATTTAAGCTCAGGGCAGACAAAACTTGGGTAAAGTCTTAAGCCAGTGTAGTCATATTCTGAAAGTACCTTTTTGACCGACGGTGAGGGGGCATAAGGGCTTTCGTTTGTATTAAGCTTTATTATGTCCTTTCCTGTAGGCTGTTCTCCCGGAACATAGGGGTCTATTTTACGTATGTTTTCTTTCCATTTCTGCATTTTATTCACCTCATAATTTTGTACAATTTAGAACAGTATAACATATTTTGCAGGATTTGGGTAGGGGGGTTTATTTACTTTAAAAAGTAAATAGGAATTTAGTTCATTTATTGAGATAAAGATTAACTCCGCAAATGCGAGCATTTGCTCAGCGCAAACGGCTTAATATCCCTCCACCGGCGTACGCCGGTCCCCCTCCTTGGCTGCTTAGGCGAGCAGCATTGCATAGCAATGCGACTTTTACACCGAAAGAAGTCGGACAGCCCAAAGGGCTGGCTTTCAGCGAAGCTGAAAGTGTTGAAGCCCTTTAGGCAAGGGAGCCACAGGCGATCGATGATCGCCCCTACAAAATGGAGGGTTGTCAGGTAGTTGCTTCGCTAAATTGGAATTTAGTTCAGGATGATTTTGAAACAACTAAATCTTTTCTTCTTTCCAAAGTCTGCACTGCCGTATATAAAGATATATTGCCAGAGCTCCCGTTATGGTCTCGGTTATGGGGAAGGTCAGCCATACATAGTTAAGTCCCATAAATGAAAAGAAAAATGCCAGAGGGACCAGGAGAACTAGCTGTCTTAAAAGAGTTAAAGCTATGCTTGGAACTGCCTTGCCTATAGCCTGAAAGAATACAGGGAACATAAGTGAAAGTACAGCAGGAATAAAGCTTATAGCTATAATACGCAGGGCAATAACTCCCGAACTTATTACCTGAGTATCATTTGTAAAAATGCCAAGAAGCTGTGCCGGTATAAATTCAAAGGAGGCTATGCCTAATATCATAAACACAGCTGAAATAATATTTGACTGCCAGATGATGCCTTTGCATCTGTCTGTGCGGTCTATAGCGTAGTTATAGCTCAATATAGGCACTATACAGGTCTGCAGTCCGAAAAGGGGTATAAAAAAGAATGCCTGAAGCTTGTAATAAAGTCCCAGTACCGTAACCGCTGAGTCTGAAAATGACACCAGTATTAAATTAAGACCTATTATGTAAACCGTATACATTGCCTGCATTACTATGGAAGGCAGTCCCGTCTGATATATACGCTTTATGTAAATAAGCATTTTTTTGACCGTTGGGGGTCGGTGTATGGCATTTACACAAGTTATTGCAGCGGCAACCATCTGTCCCAGTACAGTTGCTATTGCGGCACCTGCTATGCCCATAGGCGGTATAAAGGCAACCCCCCATATAAATACAGGGTCTAAAACTATATTTGTAAGGGCACCTGCAACCTGGGCGATCATAGGTCTTTTCATATTGCCCCGTGCCTGGTGTATTTTTGTCCATGTGCTTTCCATAAAAAGTCCCAGACTTCCCACACATACTATTCTGCCATAAATAACTGCTTCCCTTGCTGCCTCCTGTGATTCGGCTGATATTTCAACAAAGGGAACCATAATTATATAAAAAATAAGCGCAAATACTGCCCAGCTTATAAGAGCAAGGATCGTTCCCGTGCCTGCGGCTTCTTTTGCTTTTTTATCATTGCCCTGACCGTAAAATCTTGCCATAAGGGTATTGAGCCCTATTCCTGTGCCTATGCCGAATGCCATTATAAGGAGCTGGAGAGGGTAGATTATGGAAAGGGCTGTAAGTCCCGCTGAAGAGTATGCCCCTACAAAATAGCTGTCTACAATGTTGTACATTGACTGTATAAGCTGTGCAAACATTACAGGGGGTGCAAGACGCAGAAGTATTTTCCATATTTTCTCTGTGCCGAAAAATTTGTTTTCCAAAGTATTTGATTTCATATATGTAACCTCTTTTGGTGCTTATTGAGGTTTTCCGGTCATATCGGAAAACCTCAATAATGATACCACAAAAGGGAAAAGAGTACAATATGTTTTTGAGTTCTTTGAAAAATAAAATGGCTCATATTCTCGCAGAATATGAGCCTTAAAAATTTTACTTATTAACTTTTTTTCTCCAGCCTTCTTTGTTCTCCTGTCTGTTTCTTGCAATAGCAAGGCTGTCCTCGGGAACATTCTTTGTAATTGTTGAACCTGCCGCAGTGTATGCTCTGTCGGCTATTTCAACAGGTGCTACAAGGTTTGTGTTGCAGCCAATAAATACTTCGTTGCCTATCTTGCATCTGTATTTGTTCTTGCCGTCATAGTTGACCGTAACTGTGCCGCAGCCGAAGTTTACGCACTTGCCCACATCCGAATCACCTACATAAGTAAGGTGGCTTACCTTTGTGCCGTCGTCAATATTTGAATTCTTGATCTCAACAAAGTCGCCTATTCTGCAGTGTTCGCCTATGCAGCTGTTTGGTCTTAAATATGCAAACGGTCCTACAGTTGTAAAGCTCTTGACCTTTGCATCATTGAGAACACTCATCTGAATTGTAACGCAGTCATCAACCTGAGATGAAGTAATTCTCGTATTAGGTCCTATGATACAGCTCTTGCCTATAACAGTCTTTCCCTCAAGCATACAGCCGGGATAAATAATTGTATCGGGAGCGATCTTAACATCCTTGCCTATATATGTGCTTGCAGGGTCTGTAATTGTTACACCTTCAAGCATAAGTTTTGTGTTTATTCTTTCCTTCATTACGGCTATTGCCTGTGAAAGCTGGAGCTTTGAATTTACTCCCATAAATTCATCGGCATCATCGGCAACCATTATGCCTACTTTGCCGCCGTCATTTTTAATGATCTCAAGGGTGTCTGTAAGATAGTATTCACCCTGTGAATTGTTGTTTCCCAGCTTTTCAAATGCCTTGTTTAAGTATTCAGCCTTAAATATGTAAACACCTGTATTTACTTCATTTATTTCAGCTTCATCTTCACTGGCATCTTTCTGCTCAACTATTTTAGCAAAATTGTCATTTTCCCTTACTATTCTGCCGTAGCCTGTGGGGTCGTCGACAACCATTGACACAACCGTAACGCTGTTGTCGCTGCTTTCGTGAACACTGCAAAGCTTCTGTATTGTTTCTGCTGTTATAAGGGGAGTGTCGCCGCAAAGAACAAGAATGTTTCCGTCCTTTATAAAATCTCCTGCCTGCATAACCGCATGACCTGTGCCAAGCTGTTCCTTCTGTACAGCAAACTTGATGTTGTCGTACATATCCTTAAGAGTATTTTTGACCATAGCTGACTGATGTCCCACAATAACGCATATGTCATCTGCTCCTGCCTCCTGTGAAGCTTCAATAACATAGCCTGCCATAGTTTTATCTAAAACTCTGTGCAGCACCTTTGGCACTTCGGATTTCATTCTGGTGCCCTGACCTGCTGCAAGTATTACAACTTTTAAATTATCCATTTTCCGCACCTCTGCTCTAAATATTTATATACTTAATTATATCAAATTTATAGAAAATTGCAACATAAAGTTACAAGCTCCTCTGATGTTGAGGCGATGTATTTTTCGGTTTTGAATATTTCTGTCTCTCTGAATCCCCATGTTACACCTATAAAGTCAATAGGGGTGTTTTTGGCGGTTTCTATGTCAACTTCCGAATCACCAACATATATTGCCTTTTCTTTATCTGTACCTATTATATCAAGGGCATAATTTATTGGGGCAGGGTCGGGCTTTTTCTTACGCTTTGACAGATCCGCTCCAACAACAGTATCAAATTTATCTTTAAAGTAGTAATTTACAATGGCTTCTGCTGCGTCCTGTGCCTTGTTTGTGACTACACCAAGCTTAAAGCCTTTTTCTTTTAAGGCATCAAGTGCATCATATATGCCTTCGTAAGGCACTGTTTTGCTGCACAGATTGGCATTGTAATACTCTCTGAAATATTTCATTGCACTGTCAAAATCAAAGGGGATATTTCCTGCCGATCTTCTTACAAGCATATCTATTCCGTTGCCTACAAAGGCTCTTACTTCTTCAAGACTTCTACCGGGAAGTCCCAGCTTATTAAGCATATAGTTTGCGGCATCACAAAGATCGTACAATGAATTGACAAGGGTGCCGTCAAGGTCAAATAATACTGTGTTTTTCAATTTGGTCACCTGCTTATGTTTTTTGTATATTTTACTGTATTAAGGGACTTATGTCAATAAAAAAGAGGATGCTTCACAAAAAAGCATCCTCAAATAAAAGATGATATTAATTAATTTACCGTTATTTTGAAATCCCATGAGTCGTCATCTTTGTTATCGTCCTGGGCAATAATTGTAAATGTCTGTCTGCCGTCATCAAGAGGTGTGAAATTGATCTCCCATATAAGGTCTGAGCCGTCTTCGTCATCGGGACTCTTGTATATCTTTGATACCTGAGTTCCTCTGTTGTCCTCAACCCATACTCTTGATGCACTGTTTGATGTAGTTACTGTTATATTGACGTCATCATCCTCATCGACTTCATCATCTTCGATCTCTACATCTTTAATTTTAATTTCTTCTTCAACATCGCCTGTAAGTTTGTACTTTACTCTGTCAAAGTTATCATCATCATCATAGGCTGTAAAATAATAGTCTGAGTTGATATCAGGGACTTCAAATGTTATTGTTTCTGTTTTGTCACTTGATGAGCTTGTTTCAAACTCTTCATCGTATACAGTGCTTGATGTTCCTCTTGTGACCCTTATTCTTGCTACACAGCCTGTAACTGTTACGTTAAACTTAGCTTCTTCCCCTTCAATAAGAGAATTTGTTCTCTGGTCAATGTAGAGTACAGCAGGCTCTGACTTGCTTACTGAACGGCCTTCAAGATTAAATGTATCTGAAACTGATTCGCCGTCTTCATTATAAGCTACGAGCCTGAATCTCATATCACCTGTATGTTTTACCGTAAATTCAAATTCCCAGTAATAGTAGCTTGAGAATTTGTCGGCTGTTGAACGGGTCGTAACGCCTTCGCCTTCCTCCTGATCCTCTGTGAGAAGTTCAAGATAGTCTATGTCAGTGCTTGTCTTAACATAGAGCACTGTATCATATCCCTTATAGCCGAAGTCATTGTTTGTCCACATGTCAATGATCTCAAGATCATCTGAGCCTGTATTCTTCTTGTATGAGTCATCTACAGACACATCATATGTTTCATAAACGTCTTCATAATCTCCTGAAACATAGAGGGTAACATATAATTCCCAGTCACCTTCTTTTGTCATTTCAAGTTCACAGTTAAATGTTCTGTTGCCGTCATCGTCTTCGTCATAGTCGCTTGTAACGCTTGTCTGTCCGTTTGCATCACTTGAAAGTCTTACTTTTCTTACATCGGAGGTAGTTTTGACCTTGACTTTTGCAACGTCATCAGTCTTAATCTCATCGCTTGAAAGCTTGCAGCTTAACATATAATCTGATTCATAGTTATCATCAGCTTCGCTGTCCTTGTCGCTGTCATCGGTTTCGTCACCTGATACCATAAAGCTTACGGATTTGCAGGCAGAAGTTACTTCGTTATATGTTGAACCTATTCCGGGTATAGCCTGAATTGTGTATATGGCATCATCACCTGTGTCATTGGCACATGTATATTCTGTTGTAAATGTTCTTGTTCCGTCAGAGTTTTCTGTATACTTTGAAACTGTTCCGATATTGTTGTTGTCTGTTGTTCTTACAAATTTAACAGTGTCAGTATCTTTGCTGCAGACAACGGTAATTGTAATTTTAGCATCCTTTGCAACAGCTGTCTTTGAAGCTGTAATTGAATTTACAACTGCACCGCTTACATCAGTTGATGAGTTTGTGCTGTTGTTTGAAGAAGTTGTTGTAATATGTACGCTTCTTGTAGGGTCGTCCCATGTTACTGTTGCACCGATTGACTCTGCAATCATTCTTATAGGCATAAGAATTCTGTTGTTTGCATTTATTGATGATGTATCAAATTTAACGGGATTTCCGTTTACATAAACAATGTTTGAACGCATTGTATGGGATATAACAACACCGTCTCTTGTAAGTGTCATTGTTTCTGTCTTTGAATTCCAGTCGATTTCAAGACCGAGAGCCTCACATGTCTTTCTTACAGGCACATATGTTCTGTTGTTTATTATCTGCGGTCTTGCATCTGTTGTGGGAAAATCAATGGCATTTCCGTTGAGATATACTGCCACATATTCAACAGCATATGCAGTTGTTGAAAAGGCTATCGCTGATATGAGCATTGTAAGGGATAGCAAAATACTTAAAATTTTCTTCATATAATCCACCTCTCTAATAATATCGTATCTTTATTATAACAGAGCTTTCAATGATATTCAAATAACAAATATTTACATTTTTATATCAATTGTTACACTCCGTAATTCTTTCTGTATTCCTTCATTGCCTCAAGGTATTCCTTACCTTCGATCGTACCGTCTTCTATACATTCTATAATGTCGCATACTGTAACGATAGGGTATACCTTTATGCCAAACTCGTCATACACTTCCTGAACTGCCGATTTCTCACCCTTTCCTTTTTCCATTCTGTCAACGGATATAATAACACATTCAACATTTACATCTGCTGCATTTTTAAGGACGGGCAATGTTTCTCTTATGGCTGTGCCTGCTGTGATAACATCTTCAATGACAGCAACATGGTCCCCGTCTTTAAATTTGTGTCCCACAATGACTCCGCCTTCCCCGTGGTCCTTTGCTTCCTTTCTGTTGAAAGCATAGTTTACGGACTTTCCTGTTTCCTCATAAAGTGCTATTGCAGCAGCTACTGCAAGGGGTATTCCCTTGTAGGCAGGACCGAAGAAAACATCAGCATCAACATTGTTTTCCTTTATACATTCGGCATAGAACCTGCCAAGCTTTGCTATGTGCTCTCCTGTCTTGTAGTTGCCTGTGTTTATAAAATAAGGAGCCTTTCTCCCGCTTTTAAGTGTAAACTCTCCAAAAGTAAGGACTCCTGCATCACACATAAATTTGATAAATTCTTTTTTATAGCTCATATTGATACCTCCGTTAGTGAATTAACTTAATATTAACATAATTTGGGATTTAATTCAATAAGATTAAGACTTTTTTAAATAAATTTTGATTTTTTATGTACTTTAAGTTGAAATAATGTTCTTTTGGTTTTATAATTACTGAATGGGGCAATATGGAAGGAGAGATTTTTTTGCTTGACTTAGTTAAAAAATACAGGACTGAAATTATATTTCTGATCTTTTCTGCTGTTGTTCTCAGCGGGGGATTTTATTTAGGCGTTATCTCACATAGTGTTAGGGTCGTAAAAAGTGTGCCCGTTGATTTAAAGGATGACTTGCTTAAAGAAGCTACAACGGTAACGGAGACATATACATCAACAACGGTTGTCAATACTACGGAAACAACAAGCGAAACTGCCACAGTTGTTCAGATCGATGATACACCGGGAGTAATTGTGGTGCCTAATCTGGTGCCTGCAGACAGTGAAGAGGAAATTGAATTCACCACAAGGGAAAGAAAGGAAGTGCCAAGTGAGGGCATTTGTGCTGTATCCGTAAATATAAGTACAATAGACGGTAAGGCGGATATAAAGAGTATTTCGGAAGAGTACGGAGCAGATGAAGGAGAATTGTTCAGAAATGAAGAAGCTGAAATAAGGGAAGGGGATACGGCTTTTTCACTTCTTGAAAGGGAGCTTATTTTAAAGGGTATTTTAATTGAATACAATAAGACAAATGGTATTGTAATAACAAGTATAGGTAACATTGGTGAAGGTGATTTCGGTGAGCTTTCAGGATGGAAATACAAGGTGAACGGTGAATTCACTGATGTTTACTGTGATGAGTATGTTGTTGAGCCGGGGGATGTTATAGAGTGGGTCTATACCTGTGACGGCGGCAATGATATCGGATATGAGGAAAAGGTTACGGAGGAGAGTACATACAGTGAAACAACAAGTGAAGCAGAGAGCGTTGAGGAATGAAACAGGGGAATATTCTGTTGAAAAATCTGCTGTAAGTGGTATAATAAAATAAATACATACAGAAAGCGAAACCGGAGAAGTGTATATTGTAG
>CAJFNV010000102.1 GCA_904395805.1 Candidatus Gallispira edinburgensis
CACATTTACGGGTTCTTCGGAACCCGTTTTTCTTTTGAATATAAAAAAACTGTTGCAAAATAGTTTCCTATTTTGCAACAGCCTCTATTCAGTTCGTGATCTGCATATGCAGCACCCAATTTTATCAGCCCAGCGCCTTATCAAGTATTTCCATAGCCTTGTCAATATCTTCCTTTGACACAATAAGAGAAGGCACAAATCTTATAATATACTTACCAGCTCCCACAAGGAGAAGTCCCATATCAATAGCCTTTGCAATATAATCTCCCGCAGGTTCTGTAAGCTCCATACCCTGCATAAGTCCGATACCTCTTACTTCCTTAACAAGGTCTTTATGCTTTGCGGAAACTTCTTCAAGCTTTTCTCTTAAATAAGCTCCCTGTTCCTTAACATTGTCAAGAAGTCCTCCCAAAAGCTCATCCACAACAACATTTCCTGCTGCCGTAGCAAGAGGATTGCCGCCGAATGTAGAAGCATGGTCCCCGGGAACAAAAGCTTCTGCAACCTTTTCCTTAGCCATCATAAGGCCGCAGGGAACACCCCCTGCAATACCCTTTGCAGTTGACATAACATCAGGCACAACACCATATGTCTGATATGCAAAAAGTGTACCAAGTCTGCCCACACCGCACTGAACTTCATCAAACATAAGAAGAATGTCCTTCTCATCACAAAGAGCTCTTACCTGCTCAAGGAATTCCTTCTTTGCAGGTATGATACCGCCCTCACCCTGAACAGGCTCCATAAGAATAGCAACTGTATTTTCAGTAACGGTATTCTTTACAGATTCAAAATCATTAAATGTTGCATATTTGATATTTGGAAGCATATCGCCAAAGCCCTCGTGGTAATGATCCTGTCCCGTAGCAGTAACGGCACCGAATGTTCTTCCATGGAAGGACTTATGCATAGTTATGATTTCCTGTCTGCCTGTTTTGGAACCGTATTTTCTTGCAAGCTTCAATGCTGACTCAATAGCCTCCGCACCTGAATTGCAGAAAAACACCTTGTCAAGACTTCCGTTTTCAACAAGCTTCTGTGCAAGAGTACACTGTGGTCTTGAATAGTATAAATTTGAAATATGTATAAGCTTTGCTGCCTGTTCCGAAATAGCCTTTACAAGCTTGGGATGATTGTGTCCCAGAGAATTTACTGCTATGCCTGCCACAAAGTCAAGATATTCCTTACCGTTTTCATCATATACATACATACCCTCGCCTCTCTCAAATGTAAGAGGAAAACGGCTGTATGTTTTCATAACATATTTTTCACCTAAATCCGCTGTTTTCATTAGAAAGCCTCCTATTTTTCAATTAATGTACCTATACCTTTATTTGTAAATATTTCAAGAATAAGACAGTGAGCAATTCTTCCGTCTAAAATATGTACATTGTTTACTCCTGCCTCAACACCTGCCATACAGCACTGGACCTTTGGCAGCATACCTCCGGAAATAGTTCCGTCCTCAATAAGCTTGTTTACTTCAACTGTCTTTATTACAGATATAACAGAATCGGGATCATTTACATCTCTCATTATTCCCGCAACATCTGTTACGAAAACAAGCTTTTCAGCCTTAAGGGCACCTGCTACGGCAACTGCCGCATAGTCAGCATTTACATTGTAGCTTGTGCCATTCTCATCAACACCTATTGATGAAATAACGGGAACAAAGTCATTGTCAATAAGGGTGTTTATAAGGTCTGTTTTAACCTCTGTGACCTCACCTACAAGTCCTATATCCATTCCATTTGGCATAGCCTTTTTGACCTGCATAAAACCTGCATCCTTGCCGCATATGCCTACTGCATTTATACCGTGCATACAAAGCTCTGTGGTAATATTTTTATTTATTTTTCCTGCAAGGACCTGCTGAACGATTTCCATAGTAGGCTCATCTGTCACTCTCAGACCGTCTTTAAACTTAGGCTCTATCCCCACAGCCTCAAGTGCTTTGTTGATATCCTTACCGCCGCCGTGTACAACAACAGGCTTAAATCCTACATACTTCATAAGAGCTATGTCTTTAATAAGTGTAGTCTTTATATCCTCATTTACAAGGGCAGCTCCCCCGTATTTAATTACAACAGTTATTCCCGAAAACTTCTTTATATATGGCAGGGCTTCTGTCAATATGCCCGCCTTTGTTATAACATCTAACATAATAACCAATAACCTCCCAAGTTATTAACTTCTGTAATCACCGTTTATCTTTACATAATCATATGTCAGGTCACAGCCCCATGCAACAGCCTCGCCGTCACCCTCTTCAAGTATCATATCTATATAGATATTGTGGGCAGAAAGTATCTTTGCCGCAAGGTCCTCGTCAAATACAACAGGTGTGCCCTTATCCATAAGCTTAATATCTCCGTTTTCGCTTCTGAACACAATTGTTACAGCCATAGGGTCAAATTCGGCACCGCTGTAACCCATTGCACAGAGCACTCTGCCCCAGTTTGCATCCTCACCGAATATAGCAGCCTTTAAAAGAGAAGAAGAAACAACGCTTAATGCCATTTTTCTTGCATTCTCCTTATTCTTTGCACCTGTTACCTTCGCCTCAATAAGCTTTGTTGCCCCTTCGCCGTCATCGGCACAGGACATAGCAAGCTTTTTGGTTATGTAAAAGAGAGCTTCCTTAAACTTTTCAAAGTCCTCTTTTTCACCGTCTATTTCGGCATTTCCTGCCATACCGTTTGCAAGGCACAGAACAGTATCATTTGTTGACATATCTCCGTCAACACTTATCATGTTAAATGTATCCTCAACACATGACTTTAAAGCCTTGTTTAACATTTCCTTGCTTATTGCACAGTCTGTTGTAATAAAGCAAAGCATTGTAGCCATATTGGGATTTATCATTCCGGAGCCCTTTGCCATGCCTCCTATTGTAACTGTCTTACCGCCGACCTCAATTTCAACTGCAGCCTTTTTAGCATATGTATCGGTAGTCATAATAGCTTCCGCTGCCATGTCACCCTTATCGGCACTGTCACCTAAAAGTGCAAATGTATCATCAATGCCTTTCAAAATAATGTCCATTGGTAAATTGACACCTATAACACCTGTTGAGCATACAAGAATATTTTCTGCACTTACGCCCGTAAGTGATGCAAGCTTTTCTGCCGTATCCTCTGTATCCTTTAATCCCTGCTTTCCCGTGCAGGCATTGGCATTGCCGCTGTTTACAACAACACCCTTTATTTTATTTCCCACAGTTTTCATGTCCCACTGTACAGGAGCAGCCTTAACTACATTTGTTGTAAAACAGCCTGCTGCATTACATGGCACATCGCTTACTATAATTGCCATATCTTTTTTGCTTTTTTTAAGTCCTATGGCATTTCCGCAAGCCTTAAATCCCTTTGGAGATACTACATTTCCGGTTATAATATTCATAAACATCCTCCTAATCTTCTGTATAATATTTATCAATATTCCATTTTAACGGATTGGTCATTATATATTCAAATATTTTTAAATACTCATCCCTGTTCCTTACAATATGGTCATAAAATGACTTCTGCCATGGTGAAAAACCTATTTTCTTTGTTACATAACCCTTATACTGTCTGACGATATTTGATAATGTAGAGGTTGCATTCCTGACATCTCCATCACCTTTGCTGGCAACACCTGACAATGTAGGGGCGAGCATTGCTCGCCCGCCGTCTGCAACAATTCCCATAAGTATATGCACATGATTAGACATAACCACATAACAATCTATATTGACAGGATAATATTGTGGTATGTTTTTTATTCCATCTTCGGCAATCTTTCCCATATCGGATAACACATATCCATCATTCGGGCGAGCAATGCTCGCCCCTACAATATTATCTTTTACCCAAAACAAATTTTTTCTCTCTTTAGTACATATTGTCACAAAATATACACCACACTGAGAGTAGTCATAATCCGAAAGCCGATTTCTTTTTCTTATTATCATACATTACGCCGGGAAAATAGGCACATAATCAATGCCCGTCTTTTCATCCAGACCAAATAAAATATTCATATTCTGCACAGCCTGTCCTGCCGCACCCTTAAATAAATTGTCAATAGCACCTATTACAATAACTCTCTTTGTTCTTCTGTCAACGGTAAAACCGATATCAACAAAATTAGAACCCTTGACCCACTTTGTTTCAGGGAATGTTCCCTCCTTTGTAAGTCTTATGAAATATTCATTTCCGTAATACTTCTCATAGACAGCCTTAATATCATTATATGTACACATTTCCTTAAGGTTTGCATAGCAGGTAGCCAGTATACCTCTGTCCATAGGTATTAAATGAGGAGTAAAATTAATAACTATATCCTCACCTGCTGCATAGCTTAACTGTTCCTCTATTTCCGGAGTATGTCTGTGGCTTGCAATTTTATAAGCCTTTACAGACTCGTTAAGCTCACAGTAGTGATTAGGAAGTGAAAGCCCTCTTCCTGCTCCCGTAGCTCCGGATTTAGCATCTATTATAATAGAAGAATTATCTATAAGACCTTCCTTTACAAGGGGATACATTGACAATATTGAACAAGTAGTGTAGCAACCGGGATTAGCAATTATTCTTTTGCCCCTGATCTTATCCCTGTTTATTTCACAAAGTCCGTAAACAGCTTCAGGCAGAATATCCTTTGAATAATGAGTTGTATACCAGCTTTCATAAACCTCCAGATTCTGCAGTCTGAAATCAGCTCCTAAATCTATGATTTTTACTTTCCTTAATATTTTATCATTTATTTTCTTGCTGGCAACGCCATGAGGAAGGGCAAGAAAAATAACATCACATAAATCAGCCATTTTTTCAATGTCCTCTTCCTCACATATATAATTCATATGACTGTAATTTGAATAAACATCTTCATAGTCCTTGCCTGCATAGCTCTGTGATGTGAGAGAAACTATTTCAGCCTCAGGATGCTGAGATATAATTCTTACAAGCTCCTGACCTGCATAACCTGTAGCACCTATAATACCAACCTTGATCATAATAACCTCCGTTTATACAACAATACTAAAACACCAAAATTTCCTATTCTATAATTTTAATACCAAACTACTTAATTGTACAGTACTTTTTTATTTTTTATAAGATTTTATGATTATACACCTATTTTGCATAATATGCAAGTAAAATTTATAAAAATTCACTAAATTTCCAAAATTATCTGTTTTCATTAAAAAATTGCTTGCATATTTATTGTATGAGTGATACAATAATAACAATCAATCAAATTAAAACATACGGAGGAAAATAATATGAAAGTTGTATTGGCTTACTCAGGCGGTCTTGATACATCTGTTATCATACCATGGTTAAAGGAAAACTATGACGCAGAGGTTATTGCTGCCTGCATAAATGTCGGTCTTACAAAGGCTGAAACTACAGGACTTGAAGAAAAGGCTTTAAAGCAGGGTGCTTCAAAGATCTATGTTGAAGACGTTCAGGAAGAACTTATTACAGATTATATTTACCCAATGGTAAAAGCAGGCTGTGTATATGAGGACAAATACCTTTTAGGTACATCAATCGCACGTCCTCTTATTGCAAAGAAGCTTGTTGACATTGCTCTTAAGGAAGGCGCTGACGCTATATGTCACGGTGCTACAGGCAAGGGTAATGACCAGATCAGATTTGAGCTTGGTATCAAGGCTCTCGCTCCACAGTTAAAGATCATAGCTGCATGGAGAGATGACAAGTGGACTCTTACATCAAGAGAAGACGAGATCAAGTATCTCATGGACAGAGGTATTGAAGTACCTATGAAGAAGGAAGATTCTTATTCAAGAGATTCAAATCTCTGGCATATAAGCCATGAAGGACTTGACCTTGAAGATCCTGCAAATGAACCTGATTTTAAAAATCTTTTAAAGCTTGGGGTTTCACCTGAGGAAGCTCCCGACACACCTACATATGTAGAGATCGGTTTTGAAAAGGGTATCCCTGTTACTATAGACGGCAAGGAAATGAGTCCCCTTGAAATAATGACTTACCTTAACAAGATCGGCGGAGAAAACGGCGTAGGAATTACTGATCTTGTTGAAAACAGAGTTGTAGGTATGAAGTCAAGAGGTGTGTATGAAACTCCGGGCGGATCTATACTTTACGCAGCTCACAGAGATCTTGAATATCTCTGCCTTGACAGAGCAACTACAGACTATAAGGAAACTATAAGAATCAAGTATGCTGACTTAATTTACAGAGGTGAATGGTTCACTCCTTTAAGAGAAGCTCTTGCAGCCTTTGTAGATGTAACTCAGGAATACGTTACAGGTACAGCTAAGTTAAAGCTTTACAAGGGCAACATTATAAGTGCAGGTGTTAAGTCACCATACAGCCTTTACAGCGATGAGCTTGCAAGCTTTACAACAGGTGACCACTATTCACATAAGGACGCAGAAGGTTTCATTACTCTTATGGGACTTCCTTTAAAGGTAAGAGCATTAATGCTTCAGAACGCTAAAAAGAATAAATAATAGAATATTCATTTATTAAAAATCGGTTGCCTGCTTTGGGCAGCCGATTTTATGTTATAAAAATCTATATTTATAATTAACGAAAGGTTGTAGGACTTATATCAAATCCGATAACGATAAACAAGTATCTGAAAAAAATTGAACAGCGTTATTTGATTTAAGAAATTATAAATTTATAAAAAGTCTGTAAAATTTTATTTTAATATTGAAGTTTACGCCACTTTATGTTAAACTTATTATATAAACAAACAAGAGGAGGTATAAACTTATGAAATTGAAAAAATTTATTACACTTGTCATCACAGCAGCTCTTGCATTATCTGCCATTCCTGCATATGCAGAAGATACAGAACCTGTAAAATACGAAAACGAGCTTTACTACATAGGTGAAGATATTCCTGCGGATTCATACATAGTAATATCAAAAGATGTTACAAAACCTGCCTATGCTGGAATATATACAAACAATCTGGAAAAAGGTGCCAAATTCGTTAAAAAAATGAAACCTCTCTACGGTGACAGTACAGATTATATATATCCCCATTACTTTGAAACCAACAGTTTTTATAATACGGCTGATACCAAAGTCCCGGATAATCAGGGGAACTGCACATTTTCCGAATATTTTGAATACTCTACATATGTTGATTTGAGCCATTATAAACACAATAACGCAAGAAAAGACTTTCTTTATCTTGAAAACTGCTATGCTGTATCGGTAAAAGATCTTGATAAGATCGATGTCGACTTTAACAGAGACGGATTTATGCCTGTATCAGGTTTTCTCAATAAATCACAGCCCTATCAGATTTCTGTTGATAGCAGCCAGCGAATCGGCTTTTTCGCCTGCTATAAATATGACAAAGTTTCAAAACAGCTCAACCCCCTTAACTCTGTTGTTGTAGTCAACAAACAGTACCCGACAGGCAAGAAGGAGTATATTTACGGCACGGGTACAGTTTCAGTACACGAAAAGGCTGATGTCATACTTAAAATAGGTGTCAGCATTAACGACATGGGCGGAAATACAATATATCCTTATGAAGGCATAACATTTCCGGATAACTTCACTGAAAAATATAATTTCAACGATGTAAACACTGTACTAAAAGATGTAACAATACAGGAATTTAAGGCTCTCAGAGAAGAAGAAATAGCTATTAGAAACAGTGCCGAAGCCTTTACAAAATCAACGGAACAGATGGCAATAGACAGAAGACGAATATTCAGAAATCTGAAAAACTTTACAAAGACAGATGCAGACTATGAATACATAAAATATGCAAGAGAAGCCTATGCCATGTATGCTCAGTCACCGGATATAGATAAAATACTCAGCCAATATTTATACAATGCCGCAAGTTTTGAAGATCTTTCAAAGCTTTTAAGAATAATAGCCTATAATGACTACAGGTCAGAATATTATCAATACACTCTTGAAAGCTACTACAGGACCTACAGAACAACTGAAAACTTTTAATATATTTAATATATTTGTTTAAGGGGCTGTTGCAAAATAGATTCCTATTTTGCAACAGCCCCTTTGTGTTTATATCACAGCCTTAACCCTTTAATATCCTTGATTCTTGAAAATATCATATTGCAGCTGCACTCAAGGACACCCGGAAGCTTATCGATCGTATTGTAAACCAATTCTTCCATTTCCTCCGGAGAAGCTGCAACTGCATGTACATGAAGCTTGCTTTTCCCGGTAATCCTGTAAATCTGAGTGATCGTATCATTCTTTCTGAGCAATTCAGCCACATCCATAAGCACTTCAGGCTTAGTTTCTATATCAAAATAACATGACACTGCCCCGCTGATCTTTTGAGGATTAATTACAGTTGTATACTCCTCTATGATTCCTTTCTGCTCAAGAGCATTTACACGCATTTTTACGGCAACACGAGAAATCCCTACCTTCTGCCCTATTTCGGAATAAGACATACGAGCATTCTCTATAAGCAATCCTATGATTTTCTTATCAATGTCATCAAGTCCGTCTAAAAACATAAAAACATTTCCCCTCTGACTGTATAATATGCTGTCATTATACAATGCCACACCTTAAAAGTCAAGAAATCGAAACTCTATTATTGACATTACACCTGTATAAAGCTATAATATATTACAAATGTTAATTTACAAATTTCAAAAAGAAAGCAGAGATAAATAAAATGACAAATGAACTGACACAGGGACCTGTTATGAAGACTATGCTGCGTTTTGCCATCCCCATGATTCTCGGAGACCTTTTACAGCAGTGCTATAATATTGCAGATACACTGATCGTAGGTAAATTTCTGGGAGCCGGGGCTCTGGCAGCAGTAGGTTCAGCTTTCTCCCTTATGACATTTCTTACCTCCATTTTACTGGGGCTGGCTATGGGAAGCGGTACTGTATTTTCAATACGTTTCGGTCAAAAGGACACCCTTAGCTTAAAGGAATGCATTATTGCATCCTTTACCCTTCTTGGTATAGTAACGGTAATCTTAAATATTTTGATTTTTATTGGAATTGACTGGATCATATGGTTTCTGCGCACTCCCTCAGAATTAAAAGTTATGATGAAGGAATATCTGATCGTAATTTTTGCGGGAATGATCGGTATTTTCCTCTATAACTTTTTTGCCTCACTTCTACGCTCTCTCGGCAATTCGGTCATTCCTCTTGTTTTTCTGGCAATTTCCGCATGCTTAAATATCATTCTGGATCTGTGGTTTGTGGCAGGTTTAAATCGTGGAGTGGCAGGAGCAGCAGAGGCAACAGTCATTTCTCAATATGTTTCGGGAATAGGTATAGCCATTTACACATACATCAAATTTCCTGAGTTATTGCGTATAAATACAGGCGTGCGCCTCCGCCTGAGCCGTATGCGGGAAATCACAGGTTTTTCCGCACTTACCTGTATGCAGCAGTCGATTATGAATCTTGGTATTCTGGCAGTTCAGGGACTCGTAAACAGCTATGGTACAACTGTCATGGCAGCCTTTGCCGCAGGGGTAAAAATCGATGCTTTTGCCTACCTTCCCGTTCAGGACTTCGGCAATGCCTTCTCCATTTTTATTGCACAGAATTTTGGCGCAAAAAAGACAGAACGTATTAAAAGAGGCATTCACACAGCAGTATTTACCTCTCTCATATTCGGGCTTATTATATCCTTAATTGTATTTCTACTGGCAGAACCTCTTATGACACTTTTTATTAATGCAGAAGAGTCGGCAGTAATTGCCGAAGGTGTGCGATACCTGCGAATTGAAGGTGCCTTTTATTGCCTTATCGGCGGTCTGTTTCTTCTCTACGGACTGTATCGTGCCCTTGGTAATCCGGGTATGTCTGTCATACTTACAATTATATCTCTCGGTACACGAGTGATACTTGCCTATGCACTCTCTGCAATCCCTTCAATCGGCATTGTAGGTATATGGTGGTCTGTACCGATCGGCTGGTTTCTTGCAGATGCACTTGGTACAGGTTATTATTTGTTAAAATATAAAGAGACTGTTGAAAAATAAGAACTGTTTTTCAACAGTCTTTTTCAGTTCAGAAAACCTTAATATACTATTACGCTGTTATTAATTGCAAAAACAATGAAAATAGTGTATTATATAAATAATATTATAATATTATTTCTTAGTATTTTGCTCAGATATAATTAAAACACAAAAGTTAAAGGAGGCTTCACTTTGATAGAGGTAAAAAATTTAACCAAAAAGTTTGGACCTCATACAGCAGTTGACAATATATCCTTTGTTGTCAATGATGGTGAAATTGTTGGTTTTCTTGGACCTAACGGTGCTGGCAAAACAACAACAATGAATATGATGACAGGCTTTATATCCTCAACAGAGGGAACCGTAAGAATTAATGGTTTTGACATACTGGAAGAACCCCTGAAGGCAAAAAAACAGCTTGGATACCTTCCCGATGTTCCTCCCGTTTACGGAGATATGACAGTTAAGGAATATCTTGAATTTGTCTGTGATTTAAAAAAGGTAAAAAAATCAGACAGAGATTTTATGATAAAGGATATAGTAGCAACAACAAAGCTTGGCGACGTTTACAAACGTATTATTAAAAATCTTTCAAAGGGCTACAGACAGAGAGTCGGCGTAGCACAGGCATTGATAGGAGACCCCGATGTTCTTATTCTTGACGAGCCTACATCAGGTCTTGACCCTAAGCAGATCATGGAAATGCGTGATTTAATAAAGCGCCTCGGCAAAAAGCACACAGTCATTTTAAGCTCACACATTCTCGGTGAGGTAAGCGAGATATGTGACAGGATCATAATAATAAACAAAGGTAAAATAGTTGCAAGTGATTCTACAGAAGAGCTTATGAGCATGGCAGGAAATTCCGCACAGCTTGCTACAATAAAGGGAGACCCATACAGGGCAGTGGAAAAATTAAGAGAATGGAGCGCCATTTCATCTGTCATAATTGAAAATGACAATAATGACGGCACATATGATTTAAAAGTTATGGGAAATGAAGGCAGCGACATAAGAGAAATAATATTTGCCACAATGGCAGAAGAACATATTCCTCTCCTTATGCTTAAGCCTCTCACAAGCGGCCTTGAAGAAGTCTTTCTTAAAGTTATTAACGGAAGTTTTGAAAATGCCCCTGTGGAAGAAGAGCTTTCAATTACCTTTGCAGAGGGAGGTTCATCTGATGATGAAGATACAGTCAGTGAGAACAAGGAGGCTGATGAATAATGCTTTCTATATTTAAAAAAGAGATCAGAACATACTTTACAACAATTACGGGATATGGCTTTTTAGGTTTTCTTGTTCTTATTACAGGCTACTTCTTTGTTTCACAAAACATAGCAGCTGCAAATGCCAACTACAATGAAACTCTTGCAGGCTCAATGATCATGTTTTTAATACTTGTGCCTGTACTTACAATGAGACTTTTTGCAGAAGAAACAAGGCAGAAAACAGACCAGCTTCTTTTTTCTGCTCCCATTAAAATCACAGACATAGTCGGCGGAAAATTTCTTGCCGCAATAGCCTTATATCTCATAGGTATAGCTATAACACTTGTATTCCCCTTTATGCTTTCACGTTTCGGAGATATGGACTGGGGAATGACAATTGTCGGTCTTTTCGGTTATTTTATGATGGGCGCCTGTTTAATAAGCGTTGGTCTTTTTATATCAGTGCTTACAGACAATCAGATCGTCGCAGCGGCGGCAACCTTTGCAGTTGTCTTTGTTCTCCTTATGATGGATAACATAGCTTCTTCAGCACCTATCACAGTTGCAGCATCACTTATATTTGTAACAATAATAATTCTTGCAATTGCTCTTTTAATATACAGCAGCACAAAAAATCTTCCCCTTGCAGGTATATTTACACTTTTGTGCCTTGTAATTACAGGTGTACTGTATCTTTTCAAGCCAAATCTTTTTGACGGTGTTATTGTAAGTGTACTAGGCTGGTTTTCAGTACTTAACAGATTTGAAAACTTCTATATGGGTATAGTTTCCATTTCTGATATTATATATTATATTACATTTTCACTGGCATTTTTGTACCTTACAGTTAATGTTATTGAAAAGAGAAGATGGAGTTAGGAGGCAGCTATGAATAAGCTATTTAATGACAAAAGACTTAAGTATGGTACATATTCAGTGGTTGTCACAATAATATTTATAGCCATACTTATAGTAATAAATTTAATTGTAGGACAGTTTAATAAATCCTTTGACTTTACAGAGGAAGAAATTTTTTCACTTTCCGATGAAACAACATCTGTAATCGACAATATTAAAACGGACATTAATATCTATACACTGTTCCGCACAGGAAGCTCAGAAGCAATTATAAGCAGAGTAGATCAGGTAATTGACCGGTATACTCAGGCAAGCAGCCATATCAAGGTTGAAAACATGGATCTGTATCTTCATCCGGACTTTGGTCAGAAATACGCTTCCGAAGGAACAAGTATTGACGTAAACAGCATTATTGTTGAAAGCGGAAATAAATTCAGAGTAATAAATTACGAAGACTACTTTAATGACAACGGCAGATTCAGCCTTGAATCCGCTCTTACAAGTGCTCTGCAGTATGTAAACATGGAAGTAACACCAACAATTTATTTTGTAACAGGTCACGGAGAACCAGATAATTCAAACTTTACTTCTCTTAATGACCAGCTCACTCTTGCAAACTATACATCAAAGACAATTAATTTACTTGAAAGCGATATACCTTCAGACTGTACAGCCCTTGTAATTACACCTGTTGACAGAGATTATTCGGAAGCGGAGGCAAACAAGGTATTAAATTATCTTAACAATGACGGACGTGCCTTTATGCTTTTGGGCGGTGTTGACACTACAAAATGTGTAAACCTTATGAGTATAGCGGAATCCTATGGCGTTACTCTTGAAAACGGCTATGTATATGAAGGTGATGAGTCCTCATATATGCTTTATCCTTATGCAGTATTGCCTAAGATCGAGGACCACGATATTAATACTTCACTTATAGCAAAAGATTATCATACTCTTGCCGTAGCATGTCAGGGTATAGTAAATACAGAGTATCAGAAGCAGGGTCTTGTTATTGAGCCCCTTCTCACAACAAGCAGCGATGCTTATATAAAGGCAGAGGGAAATGAGTCAGCCAACAAGGAAGCTGGAGATATTGAAGGACCTTTTAACATTACAGTTGCGGTTACAGACTCTACCTATACAGATACTTCACATACTACAAAGCTTATTGTATCAGGCTGCAGCTATTACCTCATTGACCCTAACACAGATTCAATGGTAAATGATGCCAACTCAACATTTGTTGTAAATGCTATGAACTGGTTAAATGACAGCTCAGATAATATATCCATTACATCAAAGAGTCTGCAGAATCCGTCCATTGTTGTTCCTGCAGGTACAGAAACACAAATAAAGATAATAAGCTGGTTTGTAATTCCCGGCATTTTATTTGCTGCAGGCTTTATTGTATGGGTAATAAGGAGAAATAAATAATGAAGAAAAAATTATACTCACTTATAATTGCAATAGTTGTACTTGCTCTTCTTTTTGGTATTTATCTTTTTGCCTCAGGCAAATCTTCAGATGAAACAGAAGAAAATACAGATGAGAGCATTTCAATGGAAGATCTGGGTACACAGATAACTTCTTTAAGTAATGTTGATAAGTTCACATTAAAAAACAAAAACGGTGACTTTACATTTAATAAGAAGGGAGATACATGGGGTATTGACGGCTACAACAATAGCTTTAATTCTTCCGTACTTGATACAATGTCAAGAGTTTTTTCAAGTCTTTATGCCGAAAGCATCATTGAGGAAAATGCTCAGGATATGTCAAAATATTCTCTTGACACACCCCTTGCTGTAGCCTCAAGCGGAGATATAACAATAAATCTTGGCTCACTGACAACGGACGGCAAATATTACTATGTAAGCTTAAACAATAATAAAACAGTATATATGGTAAATTCAGCAAGGCTTAATTGCCTTGAATACGGGCTTAATGATATGATCGACAAGTCACTTCCTAAAATAGACAGTGACACCGTACAGGAACTTTCAATAAGCTACAAAAGCGAAGATAAAGACAATATCGTTGTAAAATATGATGCAGATAATCCTCTTGCCCGTGAATATGCGGAAAAAAACGGACTTGCAACCCTTGTAATGGAAGAACCTGTTGAAAACATGCTTGTTTATCCATACAATCTTCAGGGAAGTGTCCTTGTAAATCTTGACAGCCTTAATATATCGGATTTAGTAGAAATCAGTCCTTCTGATTTGTCAAAATACGGTCTTGATTCTCCTGCATGCTCAATTTATATTGCAGATAAAGACAATTCAATATCCGTAAAAACAGGTGATTTTGTTCCTGACTCCAATAATGAATATGTATATGTAATGGTAAATGACAGACCTGAAGTTTTCACAATGGCATACAATGCAATAAGACCTTTTGAAGACGCTTCCGTAGCAGATTTTGTTGAAAAATTCATATCAATTTATCAACGTTCAAAAGTAAACAAAATAACTATAGAAGGTGATAAAACATATACTGTAGACTTTAAAGCAGAGGGAGAAAATGATTTCCGTGAAGTTGATGAAGGTGTTACACAGGATTTCAGAAACACATACATTAACAACAAGCTTATAGACAGAGATACGTTTACTGATTTCTATGAACTTCTTGTAGGCATCGGCTTTGATGACATTATACCTCATTATGAAATTCAGGGGGATCCTGAAGTTACAATAACATTTGAGTTAAGTGACGGCAGCACAGATACAGCTCACTACTATAATTATGACAATACATTCTATGTTGTAAACAAAGGCGGTAATGACGAAAGTGCCCTCCTTGTATCAAAGCAGACCGTAAGAAAGGTCTTAAGCGAAGCTGAAAATTTAAGCAAATAAATAATAAGGTGGTATGGATTGCCCTACCACCTTATTATTTGCCTTTATCCATTGGAACAATATTAATTTTTGGGGTTCAACAATTTTTAGTGTGGTTCATTTTATTGTCTCTGTTTCAGACTCCGGTTCAGGCTCCCTTGTAAGGGCAATATGTCAACTTAAAAGATCAGCATAAACCTGACTCTTCAAAAAGGCGGCGTGCCCGCCCTCTTGGCTCCTTTTGTAAGGGCTGGTCGCATTGCTATGCAATGCTGCTCGCCTAAGCAACCAA
>CAJFNV010000103.1 GCA_904395805.1 Candidatus Gallispira edinburgensis
AGACTTTTTGTGATGTTTAAAATTAATCACATAAAAAAATTTTTGAAATTTGCAAAAAACACTTGACTTTTGTTAGCAGGTTTTGTTTTACAATACTCAACAAGAACAATGAGCTTTTCATAATCAAGGGTGACAATCCAATGTGTATTGCTCACTTCAAAGGTTACTATATCTATGCTTCAACAGAAGCTATTCTCACAAAAGCCTTAAAGAAACTTGGCTTAAAGAATTATAAGGAAATCAAAGTAACCGATGGTGAAATATTAAAATTCAATATCCATGGTAAAATCACAAAAGGCGAGTTTGATATATTAAAAAGCTATGGCTTTTACAATTACCCCTATTACAGCTACAGCCTCAGTAAAACCAAATTAACATATGAAACGGAATATCTTGATGATCTTATCTATTACGGTAAAACAGTAGGCATAGATGAAGAAACCATTTTAGAACTTTTAGACTCAGGCTATGACTATATGGATATTGAAGAATTGTTATATGAAACAGATTTTTACAGAGAGGATGATTTGTATGCTGAAATATGATGAATTTAAAGAAACGCTTATTAACAGAATCAAAGACTATGTTCCCGATAAATATAAAGACTATGATGTTGAGGTCACAAAGGTAAACAAAATAAATGAGACCCTTGACGCCCTCTGCCTTATTAACAGGAGCAAAAAGGTAAACACTTCTCCCGTAGTCTATATTGATAATATGTACAGCTATTACAAATCCTGTACAAATATGGAAATGACATTACAGAAGGCTGCAGATATAATTACAAAGGGCTTTAATATGGTCACTGACAAATACGTCTATGACAAGAACATAAAGGACAACATCGTCCTTGTACTTATAAATGCAGAGGCAAATAAGGAACTTCTTAAAACCATACCCCACATAAAATTCCTTGACCTCGCCTTTGTATTCAGGTGGATAATAACCAGAAATGAATATGGTTTTTCGGGCTCAATTATCAATGACAGCCTTGCCAAAAACATTGAGCTTGATATAGACGAACTGTTTGAGCTTGCAAAGAAAAACACAAGAAAGTTACTTCCGCCAAAAGTCGTAACACTGAAGAATGCCCTTAGAGCTATGAACGCCCCAGATGACTTGCTTGATAACACTCCCGAATACTCGGTATTTGTCCTCAGCAATATATATTGCGTTGAAGGTGCTGCATATATCGCCTTTGATGATATCCTTTCAGAAATAAGAAACAAGCTCAACGAAAACTTCTATATCCTCCCCTCATCCATAAACGAAGCCCTCATTATCCCCGAAAGCTTTGTAACTCCCGACTTTGTAAAGGAAATGGTAAGAGATGTAAATAACACTATTGTCACTAAGACCGACAAGCTAAGCAATAACATATATTTCTACAACGGAGAAATCATAATAATTTAGCCAAAATAAGGTGATATGAATATCTTGCTTTCATATCATCTTATTTTTTATATTTTGATATGTTCTATACATTACATTACTTTGAAAATAAAAGCTATGTTTATGTGTTATATTCATATCCGGATAATTTCAAGCACCTTCTTCTCTGCATAATTAAGTGTATAATAGGTCCCTGCCCTATTTTTTACACAATAAGCAACACAGTAGCTGCTATTATCCACGAGATATCTGTTTTTTATACATACCCCCTTTGTATATCTATCAGAAACATACTTAAAACCACCTATGATGAATTGATAAAATAAATAGTAAAAATAACGCTGTCATCGACAAACCCAACAAACTAAGCGACATTCCATTAATGCGTAACAATATTACGGAATAACATTTTAACTTTAAAGGAATAATACTCCCCCCCAAAAAAACAGCATATAAAAACCCTCCCCATTCCAGTCGGAAATGAGAAGGGTATCATATTTACTTATCCATACCGCAGGCATATTCCCTTTCGATCAGCTCACGGTCATTAATGACCATATCATAGTAGCGGTAACCGCCTGAAAAGTTATATGCCGCATATCCCCTGCCCTCAAGTATCCTTGTTGCAATATAGCTCCTTAAGCCGCTTTGACACATAACATATACAGGTTTTCCCTTTTCAATTTCCTCCAGCCTTTCTCTCAGCTCATCCAGAGGAATATTGATAAAACCTTCAATATGTCCCGAATCAAATTCTTTCTTTGTTCTTGTATCCAATAGTGTTACACTGTCATTTCCTGTCAGCTTTTCCATATCAGCCAGATGCCACTGCTTCATTATGCCATTAGCAATATTGTCTATCATAAAGCCCACCATGTTTACAGGATCCTTCGCTGAAGAATATGGAGGCGCATAGGCAAGATCCAGATCTTTCAGCTCAGTTGCCTTCATGCCTGCATGGATTGCAGCAGCTATCACATCTATACGCTTGTCCACGCCCTCAAAGCCTATGATCTGTGCTCCAAGCAAGCGATAGCTGTCCTTTTCAAAAACTACCTTCATTGTCATGACCCTGCCGCCGGGATAATATCCTGCATGATTCATAGGAGACAGTATGACCGTATCCGTATTAAGTCCCGATTTTATTGCATGGGTCTCATTTATTCCGGTAACGGCTGCCGTCATATCAAAAACTTTGATAACAGAGCTTCCCTGACTTCCCATGTAACGGCTGTCACCGCCGCAGATGTTGTCTGCTGCGATTCTTCCCTGTTTATTAGCAGGACCTGCCAGAGATATAAGGGCATCCTCGCCTGTTACATAGTTCTTCACCTGAACTGCATCACCTACAGCATATATATCTGCCACAGAGGTTTCCATACGCTGGTTTACAACAATACTTCCCTTAATGCCAAGCTCCAGACCTGCTTCCTTTGCCAGTACAGTGTCAGGTGTAACACCTATAGCAAGCACTGCCATATCAGCATGGAGAGGTTCCCTGCCGCTCAGAAGTACCTTCACACCCTTTTCTTCCTCTTCAAAGCCTTCTACATTATATCCCAGAGCAAGCTTTACACCATGTTTCCTCATCTGACTGTGTATAATAGCCGCCATATCAGCATCAAAAGGATTCATAAGCTGCTTAGGTCGCTGAACTATGGTGACATCCATACCAATATCACGCAAATTTTCCGCAAGTTCCAGTCCTATGAAACCGCCCCCTGCCAGTACAACGGACTTTGGCTTGTGTTTGTTTATATATTCCTTGATTTTCAATGTATCTTCCACGGTACGAAGAGTAAAGAGCTTGTCTATGCCCAGTCCCGGAAGTTTCGGCTGTGTCGGCTTTGCACCGGGAGAAAGAAGAAGCTTGTCATAACTTTCCTCAAATTCTTCTCCTGTATTCAGATTCTTTACTGATACTGTCTTTCTCTCTGTATTTATGGCAGTAACCTCATGATTGACCTTCATATCTATGCGAAAACGAGAAAAGAAGCTCTCGGGAGTAGCCAATGTCAGCTCCTCCTGATCTGTTATCACATCACCTATGTAATAAGGCAGTCCGCAGTTAGCATATGAAACATACCCGGAACGCTCAAATACAATTATTTCTGCCTCTTCATCCAGTCTTCTGATCCTTGCGGCAGCAGTGGCTCCGCCAGCTACTCCTCCCACAATTACTATCTTTCTATTCATATTGTTTTCACCCTTTCTTAGTAAACTGTAACACGACCTTATTCTGTTTTTTATAATCTGTTTCGACAAAATTCTCAACTTAATAAAAGAATATCATTTAAGAGCAAAGCTGTCAAGACAACAAAACCTGTTACTATTCAATAGTATAATTTACGGATAAACGAAATCTTTGACACCCTCTGCCGCAGCTAAAAAAGTTTCCGGCATCTTCCTTTACAAAATTGGCACTTCATACTATAATTAATGTAATATAACGGCAATTAAAAATATCGGGAAAATATTAAATAAAACATACGGGAGTGAATACTATGGGATCAAACAAAGGAAAAACGCCCTCACATATTAAGATCCGTGGCGGACGTGTACATAATCTTAAGAATATTGACGTGGATATACCCCTGCAGAAGATCGTAGGAATTGCAGGAGTGTCAGGCTCCGGGAAATCATCACTGGCTCTGGGCATTCTCTATTCAGAAGGATCAAGACGATATCTGGAAGCTCTTTCCACTTACACAAGGCGACGTATGACACAGGCTGAAAAAGCACAGGTAGATGAAGTGCTCTTTGTCCCTGCTGCCCTTGCCCTCCGTCAAAGACCGGGCATTCCCGGTATCCGCAGCACTTTTGGTACGGGAACGGAACTCTTAAACAATCTGCGTCTTATGTTTTCCAGACTTGCAAGCCATCGCTGTCCCAACGGTCACTATGTCGCCCCTTCATTGAATGTTGCCGCAGGTCTTGAGCTTGTATGCCCTGAGTGCGGCGAACACTTTTTCGCCCCGGGTGCAGAGGAACTTGCTTTCAACAGTCAGGGAGCCTGCAAACGCTGCGACGGCACAGGAATAGTCCGTATAGTTGACGAATCAACACTTGTGCCCGATGAAAACCTGACTATTGATGAAGGAGCTGTCGCGCCGTGGCAGACGCTTATGTGGTCACTTATGAAGGACATTGCCCGTGAAATGGGCGTTCGTACAGATGTGCCCTTTAAAGATCTGACTGAAAAAGAGCGGAATATTGTCTTTCACGGTCCGGCAGTAAAAAAACACATCATTTATCAGAACAAAACCAGCGGAGCAGCAGGAGAGATGGACTTTACATACTTCAACGCAACTTATACCGTCGAAAATGCATTGTCAAAAGTAAAGGACGAAAAAGGCATGAAACGGGTTGAAAAATTTCTTCGTCAGGGTGTATGCCCTGACTGCGGCGGCACAAGGCTTTCCGAAGCAGCTCGCAGTCCCAGACTCCGTGGTATTTCCCTTGCCGATGCCTGTGAAATGACCCTTTCCGATCTTTCTGAATGGGTCGCAGGCGTACCGGGATCCCTTCCCGAAGAAATGCGACCAATGGCAGAAAGTATCTGTGACTCTTTTCGGGGTGCGGCAAAGCGATTAATAGATCTGGGACTTTCCTACCTGACTCTTGACCGTGCCGCATCCACCCTTTCCACAGGAGAACGTCAGCGTATGCAGCTTGCAAGGGCGGTGCGAAACCGGACAACAGGCGTTCTTTATGTACTGGATGAACCTTCCATTGGTCTGCATCCTTCAAATATGGAAGGACTGACAGGTGTAATGCATGACCTTATTTCCGACGGCAATACAGTTATACTGGTTGACCATGATACCAATGTTCTGAAAGAAGCTGACTGGCTGATTGAGCTTGGTCCCGGTGCGGGAGCAAAAGGCGGCACTATCATTGCACAGGGAAGCATTAAGGATGTAAAGAATGATCCTTCATCAAAAATTGCAGGATTTCTCAGCGGAAAGACAGTAATTGATGTAGGGAACCATATCCCTGCAAATGAAATGTTTGATTTGGGCAGGATACATCTTTCCACATCCCATATCCATACTGTAAAGCCTCTTGAAGTGAATTTTCCCAAGGGACGAATGATTGCCGTGACCGGTGTGTCAGGCTCGGGAAAGACAACAATGATACTGGAAAGCCTTATTCCAGCTTTGGAAGCAAAAATAAAGGAAACAAAATTACCTGCACATGTAAAGTCTGTATCTGCCGATGGTATCAGGCAGGTCAAGCTTATCGATGCAACACCTATCGGCATCAATGTGCGCTCTACGGTAGCTACCTATGCCGATGTCCATGACGAACTGCGCAAGGTTTACGCAAAGACACCTGATGCAAAAGAAAAAGGATATAAAGCAGGTGACTTCTCCTACAATACAGGAAAACTGCGCTGTCCTGTCTGCGACGGAACAGGTACCATCAGCCTTGACATACAGTTTCTGCCTGATGTGGATATCCCCTGCCCCGAATGCGGCGGCTCCAGATATTCCAAAGAAGCAAGTTTGATAAAAAGGCTTCCCAAGAAATCCGAAACAGGATATTCCCTGCCGGAGCTTATGGATATGAGCATAGACGAGGCACTCACAGCCTGTGATGATCTTCCCAATGTAAAGCGAAAGCTGCAGGTGCTCCACGATCTGGGACTTGGATATCTCACACTTGGAGAGGAAACACCAAGCCTTTCAGGAGGAGAGGCTCAAAGACTGAAACTTGCAAGCGAAATGGGAAAAGGTCAGTCCGATTCCGTATTCGTGTTTGATGAGCCAACCATAGGACTGCATCCTCTTGATGTGGAAACACTGTTAAAAGTTTTCAAAGGTCTCATAGACAGCGGCGCAACAGTTATTGTCATAGAGCATGACCTTGATGTGATACGGAATGCGGATTATGTAATAGACATGGGACCCGGCGGCGGTGTTCATGGAGGCAGGATCGTATCACAGGGCACACCCGAAGATATCTGTAAATACAGTGAGAGCAAGACAGGTATCTATCTAAAACCATATATGGGATAAATTGAATTATTTTCAGATAAAAAATTTTTCACATATCCCCACCGTTATGTCAGGCAGATATGCCTGCCGGAGCAGCTCGGGAACAGTCGTTTTTCCATTTGTCCGGAAACGGTGAGGAAGTTAACATTGCGGCATATTTTAAGAAGATAAAAGAATGACCGGCTGCAAACCGGTCATATTTTCTTCAAACCCGGAAAAATTCAAAGGCAACTCTATAGTTATTACATCACTCTTTCCATATTTTAAATAAATCCATATCATCATGTTATTAATACTCATCACTAAGCAGAAAATCCGCAAGATGTACTATTTTAACGCCGTTGATATTCCCTCCTGCAAGCTCATCCAGTGTTACCACATACTTGGGATAATTATCCTTGATTTCAAGAAGATTTTCAACCTCTCGGTCAGATTCCTCCGGCAGCTGACGGCACACCTGAACATAAATACGCTCGTCACGCTTTACCGCCACAAAGTCAATTTCCTTACTTTCATTTTTTCCGATATAGACATCATAGCCCTTCCGTCTTAATTCAAAGTACACAATATTCTCCAGCATTGAAGCAATAGATTTCGTATTAAATCCCATAATACAATATTTAAGAGAAGTATCTGCAAGGTAAAATTTTTCCTGTGTTTTCAACAAGGATTTCCCCTGCAGATCATAACGCTGACAGCGATATATAACAAAGGCTTTTTCCAGCCAGTTAATATAATTGTAAACAGATTCCACAGACAGAGAACGCCCCTCACTCTTCAAAAATTTCACAATAGCGTTAGCGGAAAAAGTCTTGCCTACATTTTCAACAATATATTTTACCACACGATTAAACAAATCAAAGATACATACTATATATAACTTCAGCAAAAATCCCCCCTCAGCATTAGCCGAGAGGGAACTCTTACAAATACACAAAGACAAATTCAATAAAACACTAACCCTAATTCAAAACCTTCTTCATCAGCGTCTCAAAGCTATCCACATGATCATACATGACCTTACCGTCAGACAGCTTCTCAAACAATTTTTTAGCACAATCGATCTTCGCCTTTTCAACAGGTCTTAAATTAAGACTTTCCATAGTACCCTTTGTCTCTGCAACAAAGTAAATATGCTTCACACTGCCTTCATTAAACACAATAGCCCAGTCGGGAGAATAATGCCCTACAGGAGTAGGAATACTAAATCCCTTAGGCAGCTTGGCATACACATTGACTTCATCCGCCCCTTCAAGCTCCTCTGCAAATTTTCTCTCAACGCTTTTCTCTGCAGTCCCGTCTGTAATGACATAGTCCTGAATAGCCTTATTGGAACGGAATGCCTTTTCAAGTCTGATACCACTGTTTCCCGTAGTAAATATACTGCTGTCATATCCGCCTTCGATCTGATTATAAGTAATATGCTCAACAATAACATTAGCCTTCTGTTCCTTAATAAGCTTTATGACCTTAGATATAAACTCCTCGGGGTTTTGCTTGAACATATTAAATTTATAAATATCCAGCCCCTTTAGTATTTCAGCAACAGTTTTTCTTGTAAGCACTGTACCCTCCGCTATTTTTCCAATCAGATCATACTTTATACGACTTGCTTCATTATGCTTGAGAACATGGGTTTTAGTTCTTGCATTTTCAAAGCTTTCTCCCGTCCTGATCATATCGGCACTTATCTCATCTCTCTGTCCCGCATAGGCAACAGTATACTGCAGCTGACTTACATATAAATTATCATTTATACTTTCAACAGACTTTTTGATTAATTCATTTGAATCAAATTCAACAGTATAGGCATATTTATGATTGATTGTCTTCCAAAGCTCCTGAAATTCCTTTTTATAAAATCTCTCATTAAGAGGATTCTGCACAGGAGTTCTGTTGCCGTCATCGATCATATCCTCAAGTACCTTTTCGTCAAATATACCCTGAATCAGCTTATGTATTCCTTCTTCCATAGGCATAAGACTTTCCGGAAGAGGCTTCAGCACATCATTGATAGCATCATCCTTATATTCCTGAGTTATCTTGTCGTCATCATCTATATAATCGTTTTTAATAAGATATCTGTATATATCCCTTGCCTGCTTATTGTCGATTTTAACAGGCTTTTGGTTTACAAACACAGTCTTTCCTTCAAAATACTCAATTGTTGCCCTTGTAGGTCTGTCATAGAGAACATCCTTTATCTGCTTCTGCAGATCAGCAACAAAAGGTGCATAGCTTTCACTAGCTATAACGGTAAGCAGATTAATATCATGGACCTCATCGCCGCAGCTTTCCGCATCCATTCTGTTTCCTTGCTGGTTTACACAAAGTCTTAAGCCTCTGCCCACTTCCTGATGCTTTTGAGTTGCGCTGTTGCTGTGTTTCAGTGTACAGATTTGGAACACATTAGGATTATCCCAGCCCTCTCTCAAAGCTGAATGAGAGAATATAAACCTTGTAGGTTCTTCAAAGCTTAATAATCTTTCCTTATTTTTAAGTATCAGATCATAAGCTGAAATGTCATCGGAAAATTCACTGCCTCTTTTTACCTTGCTGTCAACAGCATGCCCTGTCTTTTTATCAATGCTGAAATATCCCTTATGTATTTCAGACACATCAACACTGTCAAGATAATTCATATACTCCGGATTAAAAAATGTTCTGTACTCATTTAAAACAGAAATATATTCCTGTTCAAACATTTTGCCGTATTCTCCCAAAAGTTCATTTCCATCTTCATCATACTGACGGTACTTTGCCACCTCATCAATAAAAAACAATGACAAAGTTTTAATACCTCTGTTAAAAAGCTTTTCCTCTTTTTCAAAATGAGATTTTATAGTTTCTCTTATCTGAACTCTTCTCATATCATTTTCAGATATATCACCTGCAACATCACCCTTGTGTATAACTTCACCGTTTAAAAAAGTAACAGAAGCAGTTATAGGATCAATTTCGGAAATTGTATATCCTCTGTACTGTTCCATTTCATTGGACTCATAATACAAGCTGTCATTAACACCCAGTTTTTTTATTTCTCTTTTAATATCATTCTTGTGACTTATTTCAAATTCAATTTTCACCATAGGAGGCTTGTTTTTAGACAATATTATATCATCTATATAAATATATGAATTGGTACCTCTTAAATTTTTCACTTCAAATCCTTTTACTTCTATTTTTTTAACAAGCTTTTTATTGTAGGCATCAAGGGCATCCAGTACATATACAAGATTATGCTGTTTTGCGTGAGTTGCAGAGTAATTGATTGAAAACAGCGGATTAAAGTTTTTAAGTGCAGCCTGTGTAGCCGGTCCTCCCATTTTCTGAGGCTCGTCCAGTATTATAACAGGTCTGTTCGCCTTTATAACATCTATAGGACGCCTTGAACCGAATTCATCTCTCTTGCTGTACATAATAAGGCTGTTTTTATTTTTTGCACCTTCTTTAAATTCACGGTTAAAAGCCTGTGTATTTATTATCATAACATTTATACCGAAGCTGCTTGAAAAATTATCAAGTTTATTAAGATTGGAGCTGTCATACACAAAATATCTTGCCTTTTTGCCGTAATACTCCATAAAATGGCTTTCTGTCATTTCAAAACTCTTTTTGACACCCTCACGAATCGCTATTGAAGGCACCACAACAATAAACTTGCTCCAGCCATACAGCTTATTAAGCTCAAACATAGTCTTGATATATACATAGGTCTTTCCCGTACCTGTCTCCATTTCCACGTCAAGACTGCATCTGCCCAAGTCCTTAACAAGCTTTTCAGAAAGCTTAATATTGTTTATACTCTGCAGTTCATGGATATTGTTTAAAAGTTCCTCATCCGTCAGTTCAATATTCTCATTTTTGTATCCTGTTTCATCATATTCATCATAGACATCGGCATCATTCTCACCGTTGTCAGCAATTCTCATCTGTGCAGACTTCTTCTGCACCTTTCCTAAATCTCTTATGTACCTTATCCTGTCATAATGCCCCTGCCCTTTAAACACATTGACAACAGCATTGACTGCATCGGTCTGGTACTGCTGTATTTTAAAATTAAACCTCAATTTTCTCACTCCAGTTAATATGTGTCCCTGCCAATAGCAGACACTGAAATATCACACCAATTATCATAATGCATTAGTTTTATGCTATTTTCTTTTTCTAATTTTCTTCTTAAAATACGTGTCTTATCATTAAAATCACTGCGTCTACCGGCAATCACCATATAATTTATTCTTGTATTATCATAAGAATAAAATTCATCCGGTAATTGTTTTGATGTGTATTTTTTAAATTCACTAGTAATAGCACTAAAATTCGACATTATATATGCATCCCAATCATTAATTTGGTTTATTCCCTTTCGAATTGTTTCTCCAAAGCTGCCATCTTGATTAGTGATATTTTTATAAGGATTTTCACATTCTACAAAGACAAATTGATGTCCGTCTGATGAATCACCCACTAATACATAATCAGCCACATAACTAGTCCCGATTTTAAATTCTTTAAACACATAAGCACCATGATGGCCAAAATAGTAGTTATTTAACAATGATGCCGGAATATGATAATATTTATTATCCTGTATAAACCTCTTTATTTTTAACTCGGTTGTATTTGTATCCTTTATTAAATTGTAAAAATTACCGCATATCATAAATAGAAAAGCTTCATTATCCACCAAATCAGTATTATCTATATAATTATTAGGAAATAACATAAGATTATGTCTAACAGCTTTTGAATATTCCCTATAACAATTTTTCTTAAATGGAGTATTCGGAATAACTACACTTTCATCAATCTTATTTTTTTCTTCAATTTCATCTTCATTTAATGTAAGATAATCTCTATCATATAAGCCTAACATTTTATAAAACCTTTCGTATTGTATTTTTACTGTATGTCTCAAAGATTTGTTCAAAATTAGCAGCAACACTATCATTTGCCATAGAGCTGTCTTTCATCACAAAGTAATAAGGCTTTCTTTTGGCAATTTTCGTTATTACCTCTTCTGTTACATTATCATCAAAGCAAGCTATTAAATAACCATCCGCAACATTGTAACAAGTATATTCCACTCCACTCTCCACTCTCAACACTTCACACTCAATTTTGCTGCTAAGCAAAATGCCAAGTTCTAACATTACCTGGAACAACAAATCTTCCGGTGTTCTATCCTCTTTGATATTATCAATAGCGGTATCAAACAAATCTATATTCATTTCTTCAGGTGTATAATATACATCCTTCATATTTGATTCATCAAGCTTTAACACTCGAAAACCAGTATCAAGATCTTGTGTTGTCAATGGGCTTTCTTCTTTAATTTTTTTACCTGCTCTTCTTATTCTCTCTTTACCTATCTCACATATATTTTTATACCCAGCCTTATATGCTTCACTCTTTTCATCTGTCTTTTCAGGTAACTGTACCATTATAAATTTCCTGTTTCCGCCATCTTCTGCATTTAACTGCATTACTGCATGAGCTGTTGTTGCGCTTCCGCTAAAGAAATCAAAAATAATTGAATCCTTATTTGTTACTAACTGGACAATATATTTAATCAAAACTGATGGTTTTGGAAAATCAAAATATTTTTCACCAAAGAGATTATTTAATTCTGCGGATCCATTTTTAGTATTTGCTATACCACTAATAACAGTTCTAGGATTAATAACAGATTTTTCTTTTTCATAAAAAAGAATCCCATTGTTATTAAAATAAAATCTATTGACTTTTTGCCCTTTAGTATCAAACACTTCCTTTCCTGCAATATAGTCTTCAACCTGTTTTTTCATTGCAAACCCAGCTCTAATTCGTGTTTCCGCTACCAATTTTCCATTTTTAAATCTCATTTCATCTGATAAAATATATTCTTTCTCTGACTCACCTATTTCTCCTGTAAAAATTGCATCTTCTCCATCAAACTCAAATCCTATTGGAAAAGTTATCTCACCAGCTGGATTCTTCTGTGATATTCTCTTTAATGCACCATGCACTATTTTTTCATTAACATTAAAATTTTTAAAATTCTGCAAATTTGTTTTATTTCTCGCATAACATAATATATATTCATGACCTCGTGTAAAATGACCAGCTGTAGTTCCAGTTCCTAAATCCCAAATTAAATTAGCAAGAATATTAACCTCACCAAACACTTCATCACATATTTTTTTTAAATTTTCCTGTTCATTATCATCAATTGAAATAAAGATAACTCCATCATCACTCAACAAATTCTTAGCTAGTTTCAATCTGGGATACATCATATTAAGCCAGTCTGTATGAAATCTGCCGTTCCCTTCTAAATTTTTAACAAGCCTGTTGCCTTCCTCATCATAATCACCGCTTATATCATGCCATTCTTCACTATCAATAGTAAAGTCATCTTTGTATACAAAATCATTTCCCGTATTGTATGGTGGATCTATGTATATCATTTTTATCTTTCCTAAATATGTTTCCTGCAAAAGTTTTAATACTTCAAGATTATCTCCTTCAATATATAGATTTTCAGTATTGTCAAAGTCAACACTTTCTTCTCTGCAAGGTCTTAATGTCTTGTTTATAGGAGAATTTGCCTTTAATATAGCCTTTTTCTTGTCAGGCCATGTAAACTGATACCTTTCTTCTCTTCCTTCTACAACCTTTGTTGATATTTCCTGCATAAGCACATCCTTGTCAATAGCTCTTACAACCTCACCATCAACAATAGTTTCTGTCACCGCATTTGGAAATAACTCCGCTAGCTTTTTAAAATTTTCATCCGCCTTGTTCTTTGTTTGCATTTTTAACTTGTCCATACTTATTTTCTCCCTAATCAAATTTGCATATTTATTTAACATCTAAAGATTGTAAATATTCTCTAAGTTCTTTTACTAAAACATTTTTCTTTTCCTCAATTTCTCTTGTTCTCTTGGTACATTTTTTATAGTTGGTTATATCATTAATTTTGTTTTCCTCAGCTCTTATGTCTAAAACATAATACTCATAATCTATAATTTGCACATAGCATAAATCTCTTAACTTTACAAAATCATTATATGTTTTTTCAGGAATAAACGCTGCATTTGAGTTTATCGCCAAAACTACCTTATTATATGCTTCTACAGCTTTGGAATATCGCTCTGTATATAATGTAGATCTTTCTTCCTTTTTGTATTCATCATAAATAGGAAATAACTTAAAAATATATGTTACCATATCTAGTGTTTTTAGCATCAATTCTTGATAAATTTCAAATTCCTTATCAAATCTTACTTTACTTACATAAATCTTTCTTTGCATATCAGCTTTATAACTTTCTAGTTCTTTATTCAATTTAAGTTTATATTTTTCTTCAAGCCTTTTTGCAATTATATCTGAAGAAAATTTAATTCCTAAAATAATTATACCACTTGTTCCTCCTACACTTGTTAAAACAGCTAAAACTATTTGCCATATTTCATTGTTGGTCACTTTTTCACCTTCTCATATTTACAAAACACAATTGAGCAGTCTGTATTCTTTAATAACACACATTGATTATAAATTATTAATAATTTTATTAATATTACTTACAACTTTAAAATTATTGTAACCCTGTTATATCGGCATGTTCCGAAATTAAACTTATTATTTTTAATAAAATTTCCATAGTGTCATTTGTCACTATTAATCTTCCTATACACACATATTGCATATCGTCATTTGTTGATTTGATAAATAAATTATCATATAGTTTTTTCAAATTTTCTTCAATTAGGTTAAAATCAATATTATTATCATTTAAATCACTTGGTTTTATTAAATAATAACTTAACATATACGGATCAAATGTCTTATTAAGATAAAACTCTTTCATCGGTTCATAATTATTTCCATTTATTAGTTCATTATATATAGTATTATTTGACATTTTTAATCCTAGTAAAAATGGTGATAGAAAACTTATTATCCTTAATTGATTTCCATAAATCTCCATTAATTTATCTTTATTCTTAGTAAATTTATCAGTTGCTATTTTATATATATTAATAAATCTTGATATTTCCCTTAATCCAAAATTAAAATACCTAATAACATAATCGCAAATTATATTTGCATCACTATCATTGATATTAAAATTTATACTCTTATAGAATTTATTTGTGTCAGCCTTAGGTAAAGACATTCTTAAATCAAAAAATCTATCTAAATATCTAGATGCATTAAATCCACTTCCATAATGCTGTTTAACTATGTGCAATAACTCTTCCATATTTATTGAAAAAACAAATGTTATATTATCATTTGTAAAATAATGTTTAATACGTTCTAAAAGTTTAATTGCATAACTAGGTTTGCATCTATCTAATTCATCAATAAAAATTACTAATCTATCTCCTTGTTCTGGTAATAAAGCAGCTAAAAAATCTTCAACCTTTGTATGTAAACCTTTTTCAGCTCTTATTTCTTTTAAAAAATCATTACCTTTTAAAGCTTTAACTTTATCATATACATTTGTTAAATTTCTCCCTGTAAACAGTTCAATTACACCAAATCCTAAATTTGCAATATCATTAATATTAAAACTTTCATTAAAACTATATTTTCCATCAAAACTTTTAATAATTTGATAAACTAATGATAGTATAGGATCATTATCATTATCGTTTTCCCAAGCATCATAATAAACTGTAACATGCGGGGTTAAAGTTAAATTTTTTCTGTTAATCCTATCCCAAGTCGCTTTAACATTATCCTTATCTTTAATATAATCATTAACTATATGATCATTATAAACATCGAAAATCATTTTTGCCTGTTTAATAAAAAATGTTTTTCCGCTTCCCCAGCACGAATCAAGAGCAATTGAACAATTGCCTTCTATAGAATTAAGTATATTTATGAAATAAAACAAATCCATATTTCTGCCAATTTTATCTTCTATAAAAGTTTTGTAAATATTTTCATATGTTGGTTTTAATTCAAAACTTCTCACTATATATCATCCCCCCTATTAAACTATAGTATTTCATGTTTCAACTTATTGATTTCTTGAGATAACTCAAACTTCTTCTTCGGATTTTTCTCCTTCCAAGCCTTCTTCTCCAGCCTTTCGATCTCCTTCAATAGTTTCTGTCTTTCATCATTTACCCTTATCTGTTCCTCAAGGTTGTTGCCCTCATAAACTGTAATATTCCCGATTTGTTTAACAAAACTTTCAAACAGATCATCAAAATTACTGCCTCTCAAAGCAAGGCCGAATTCCCCCTCATTAAACCAGTCAGTCTCAATATTTCTGCTATAATTAACAATGACCTTTTCCATCCCCTCAAAACATAAAACAAGCACAATACTCTGATTAAACAGCCTGAATATAATATCAATATTCTTTTTGCTGTATTCCTTTTTCTTCAGCAGCAATTGTATCACAAATATTGTGCTTATTTTTTCACCCTTGCTGAAATTTAAAGTCCTTTCCGACAGCTCATTTGTTATTATGATCCTGCTTATATCTTCATCAAAATTTTTTCTTTTTTCGCCTTTCATCTCAGGAAAAGTCTTGTATATAATTTCCTTTGAAATCGGCTTCCTTATTTCTGTTCTTTCAGGTAACCCCAACACTAACTCTTCACTCCCAACTCTTTTAAACACATTACTCAGGCTTTTCGTTTTCTTTAATTGTCTTTGTTGAAGAAGATAACATTTTTCTGATTTCCTCACAATCTCTGCATATACTTTCAAATTGTTCTTTGTTCAAATATTCTGTTTCATACAACAATTCAAGCCAATATTTTGTTTCGGAACATTCTTTTAGCGAAATATATATTTTTGCTAAAAAATCTTTTTTGCTTATAGCACATTCGGCTTCAGCTAAATTTGCCCCTATACTTGTCCCGCTTCTTAACAACTGTTTTGATAAAACAAATTCCTTCTTTGTATCACATAAATATTTGTATAACTTTACAATTCTTATGGCAAACCTTTTACTCTTGTATCCCGCTGTATTTTCCTTAAGCATTATAAATGTTACCTCCTCCCAATCCGCTTTTTAATTTCTCACTTTTTACTCCACTCTCATTCGCTCGTCACTCCAATTCTTACATCAAACATTTTACCCTTATATCCTGCTGTATTCTCTTTAAACATTACAGTTATTACCTTCTTCAAACCCACTTTTTAATTTCTCACTTTTCACTCCACACTCCACTTTCCACACTCCACACTATTTCTAACTCAACACTCTTTCTCGCTCCATTCTCCGCATCCCTAGTTCATCACCACCAAAAAGCAAATCAGCTCAAAATCATCCAGCCCTTTGATTCCTCCGTCAACAAAGCTCACTTCCTTACCATTAAGAAAGCTCAGTATATCATTTTCGTCTTTTACTTCTATAATAGATTCAATAGTATCATCAAGCAAAGCTGAATACTTGTCCATTTTTTTGCCGTCATTGGTTTCTTTATTGAACTCTTTGCACAGCTCCGTATCAGCCTTGGTCTTGTTTTTGCACATCAGTGACATTTCATCTATGATTCCCTTTGGATCCAGGTGATTTAATATGACCTTTCCGTCATTACCCATATATACAAGATAATATGGATGCAGTCTGTTCTTGCTCTCGATATTGATATCCTCATTTATATTTTTAAGCACATAAATAACGCCTGGATTTTCACCTCTTACAACAGCATGCAGTCCCAAAGGGCTCCTGTCTATCTGAGGATTTTTCTTCATATACTCTATTAAATCAAGCCTGTATGTATCAAGTCCAAGATCCGTAATTGACATTCCCTCATTCATTTCCTCAATGTCAACATTCTCCTTCTGCAGTCTTTCAAGCTGCTTCTTTCTGTATTCAAGATCACCTTTTTCATTTGGATTTATAAGGTCATCATCTCCTGTTGAAGACATAACAGATATTCTCATTCTAGCCTCAACTCTTGACTTCAGATTTATATAATCATCCAGATCAATATCGGGCCAGAAATTGACAAGCTGTATATATTTGTTCTTGCTTCCTATTCTGTCAATACGTCCAAACCTCTGTATTATCCTCACAGGATTCCAGTGAATATCGTAGTTTATAAGATAGTCACAATCCTGAAGATTTTGACCTTCTGATATACAGTCTGTCGCAACAAGTATGTCAATATCCCTGTCATAGAGCCTTTCACCGTTCTTTTCAATGGTTTTCATATCCTTTGATATAGGAGAAAAATATGTAAGTATAGTATTCATATCATTTATACCCTTAAGTGTGCACTTATCTGTATCTCCCGTTATAAGTCCGCTTTCAAGGTCGTACTTTTCCTTTACATATTTACTTACATTTTCATATATATAATTCGCCGTATCTGAAAAGGCAGTAAATATAATTATTTTCTTGTTTCCCTCATTTATAGGATTTTCCTGCTTCTTGTCTATAAGACTGAACAGTTCATTTAACTTTTCATCATTTTTATAAGGAATTTCAGCTATTCTTGCCTCAAGCTCATAGAGATAATTAAGATCACGCTTCATGTCACTTCTCCATGATTCATAGTCCATATCATTTATATCAATATCCATATTGTTTGTTGTTGTAAATAGATCCGTATTTATATCGTCCCCGTCAAAATCCCTCTCTCTCAGCACCAGTGTATTTCCGTATATTTTCCCGCTTACATTATCTACATATTTGATATTCTTTTCAATGAGTTCTATGATTCTGTGCACAGTAAGCTCAAAAGCATAGGCGGAGCTTTCAAGTCTTTTCAACAGATTAATAGACATAAGCTTTTTTATTCCTCTTTCACGTCCTGAACGGGAAATCCTGTCTTCTGATATATCATAGAGATCCTTTTTGCTGTCAAGTATATACAATGCCGGTGTATATACACATAAGCTCAATTTTTCAAGTATTTTGTATATCTCGTTATATGTAATAGCACCTGACTTAAGCGTTAATTTAGGACGTAACGAAATAGGTTTCTTTCTTTCGGGAAAGCCTCCTATTTGTGTCATGTCATAATATTTTTGAATATGCTTTCTTGATCTTGCTATTGTTACACTGTCCAGTATTTCAAAAAAGTCAAAATCAAGCATTTTAAGCAAATTGCTTGTAGTTCTTTCCCTTTCATCAAACTTTTCCCACTTGTTGTATACTGCCTGAGCATTTCTGAATACATCATTAATATTTCTTTTTATATTAAGCTTATCATTTATTAATGCAGTATCCCCCTCATAAGCCAGTGCTATCTGATTTCTCAGATCATTAAATCTGTTGTTTACAGGTGTTGCCGATAACATAAGCACCTTTGTCTTAACTCCGGGCTTTATGATCTTATTCATCAGAATATCATATCTGTTATCCTTGTCATCCTCGGAGCTTCCGCCGTTTCTGAAATTATGTGACTCATCAATAACAACCAGGTCATAATTGCCCCAGTTTATCATATTAAGCTTATATCCGTTTGTTTCTCCGCCTTTTCTGGATAGATCAGTGTGATAGAATACATCATATCTGAATCTGTCCTCAGCAAGAGGATTGTTTATATACGTTGCCTTATACATCATCCAGTTATTGTTAAGCTTTTTGGGAGTAAGTACAAGGACTGTCTTATTTCTGCTTTCATAATACTTTATAACAGCCAGTGCAGTAAATGTTTTACCAAGACCTACACTGTCAGCCAATATGCAGCCGTTGTATTTTTCCAGTTTCGTTATTATTGCACTCACTGCATCCTTCTGGAAATCATAGAGCATGCTCCATATTTTGCTCTTTTTAAATCCTACGGCTTCATTAGGCAGATAGTCCGCATTCATTTCCTCTATATGATCTTTAAAAATATTGTACAGTGTAATATAATATATAATTTCTGCAGGATTTTCCTTATATACTGCATTTATTTTATTAAGTACTTCATCTGTTACATCTTTAAGCAGACTTTCATTGTTCCATAATTCATAGAATGTGTTCTTTAAATATTCGGCAGTTATGCCGTCTACCCTATTAATAAGACTGAATATTGCCTTTCCCTTGCTGCATCCTATTCCGTCTGTTGTAAAATCCTCAATCGGAGTATATGCAAGCTTTTCATCTTCATTTTCAACCAGTATAAATTTCTGCATTCCTCTGTCGGTTACATTTGACTTGAATTTTACCTTCTTATCGATCCATTCGGCACATTCCCTTGATATTGCCTTTTGAGTAAGCTCATTTCTGAGTCTTACTTCAAATTCCGTACCATACAAATTTCTTTCTCTGTTCCTTTTAGGAATAAAGAATTCTCTTTTTTCATCTCCCACTTTATCCGCTACAAAAGTCGGAGATGTAAATATAAAGTTAAGGCTGTCAACACCTTTCAGATTTTTCTTAAGGCTTTCGTAAGCATACATAGAAAAACTGCCTGCCACAACAGATACTTTGCTTCCCTCTTTAATTGTCTTTTCAAGTTCTTCCTTCAGCGTATATTCAATATTATTTATAACTTTGTCCATATCATCACCCCACAAAAAAACTGCTGTATTTATTATATACTAAAAAGCACTTTTTTTCAACATTATTTCCTGTATATAAACAAAGACCGTCTTCTTCTATGAGCTCCTCTTAACTAAATCAATTTATTCTGCAATACAACAAATCAAAAAGACCCACCCGATATATACCAAGAGAGCATACTTTATTTCACCACAAATCAAACCTCAAAGTAACTTTTTACACTTTCATAACATATGAGTAAAAACATGGTAAAGAAAATGTATGACATTTCTTTACCTGCCTCTACTATATAAATAGTAGTTAATATATAGAGAAAGGAAGTAATACAAATGAGTAAAGAAAATATAAAAAATGCTACAATATCTTTAAGAACTACTGAAAATTTTAAATCCAATGTTATAGAAGCTGCTAAAAATTATAATATGACTGTACCTGAATTTATTATAAGTGCAGTAAATGATAAGCTAAATAACAGTGCGTATAATTATGTATCAGGAAATGACCTTTCCTGTGTTCTTATAAGAATACTGGAATCAATCAGGAATAAAGAAATTTCATCTGAAATCGGTCAGGAAATAATAGTACACATAGATGCAATTTATACCTTACTTATACAAAGTCAGAAGAACTGAAAGGAGCAATATATATGTACGGAAGATATGGAAACAGAAACGAAAAAATATTCATTAAGCTTGTTGACAGAGATTACTCAGACAAATACGATTTTACTAATGATGAAAATGTTGTGGAACGTCTTATCAGATATATAATAAATCCCTGTAAAACCAAAAGCCAATACGTCTATTGTTTAAATATGTATACATGCAGATATGATTTATTACCTCAGATATTTGCAAGGCAGTTTTATGCTGTTCAGGTCTTAAGCGGAAAATTTAACCGTGACAATGATGATAAGCTTATACACCTTATGATATCCTTTCCCTGCGATTACCGCACATTTTATGAGGCTGTATGTATGGACATAGCTCACCATATAGCCTTATGGTTCGGCAAAGGTCACCAGCTGGTATATGCCCTTCACACAAACAGCAATAAGGGACTTCATGTTCACTTTATAATAAACCCGGTTAATTTCATAAACGGAGCATACCTCAAAATAACAACTACACATATTCAGAAAATATATGAAATAATTAAAAGCGTACTTGAAAACAATTATCATGTAAGCACTCCGCCTTATGATTATTACATAAACTACAATTATTTATATAATGAATAGAACAATATATAACATCTCATAACTTTTAATATGGGCTGTGAGGCATATATACATTTATTTTAACAACTAGTATATAGTTATTCCTAAACCGTAACCCAATCTGGTCCATTCATATATTTTTCAAAGAGGCTTTCATTTTCAAATTTTTTTATGTACTTTCTCACATTTTGTTCAAATTCTCTCTCATTAATTGCTGTATATTGTTGTCTATACGCTTGAAACACTTGTGTTTGAATAGCATTAAACACATAGTCGAACCCTTTTATTTCAGGTTTTATAGGTAAACTAATATTTATTCTTTCACCAATTTCTTGGGATGATTGAGCAATAAATTCATTATACTTCTCTTTATGTTCTTTTTTATAATCACAAAACAATTCAAAAACTCTAAAATCGAATACATCATTAATAAATTTAATTAACTCCGTTTTTAAAACCTGCTGAATCTCCATTATAAATTTTTTAGAATTATTAGTAAGAATCCTTGATCCTCTATCATCTATTTTAATAAATTCTATTTCAGATTTTATTAATCTAAAAACTTCCATTCTTACCATGGGACTTTTTATAGTCATTATAGTTTTTGCAAGATCTATAATAACTTTACGAGATTCATATCTTTTAAATGTACTATTTTCATTATGTTTTTCGCTATCTTCCAATGATATATCTTCCATAAAATCATAAACTTGTTTAGAAAAGTAAAATCCAAAAATCATTTCTGCCAAATAAATCTCATTATATTTATTATATATATGATTGACCTTTCCTTCATAATCAGATATGTCTAGTATTTTATTATACAATCCTTTTAATATTTTAAAATAAGAGTTCTCTATTTTAAATATTTTAACAATATTTTTATAATCATCATCATTATTTATATTAATATTATCAGACTTAATAATACTAAATAATCCATTATCCTTTTCAGCAATGTATTTAAAAATTTCACTTCCAGCTTTATTAATAATAAATTTAGTAACCTTGTTCTTTTTCTTTTTTTCTCCATTAAAAGAAAGTGGAAAGTTCTCTTCTAATAATTTTAACTTTTTCGACTTTAGATCTTTTAAATTATCAACTATTCTCTGATCAATTATTTCATCCACGATATTATTAAAATGACAATTATATATCCCTAATGTCAGTATTGCAGACTTTTTAAATATTTCTTTCTTGTCATTTATACACATATTACCTATTGCTTCAACTGTGTCTAATTTCTTTTCATATATAGTATCCTTTTCCAAAATTATATTTTGCATTTCGAATCCATTCATTTCACTATTTATAACTATCGATTCTTGATTGTCTTCGACTATAGAAAAAGGATTAAAATAAATAAGCTGTTTGTTAATTATATTATTAGCATATTTATTGTTAATATTATCCTCAACATAACTATCATAAATATCCTTATTAAAAACCATATATCTGATCATATAATCACTCCTTTCAAACTATAAAATACTGACAATTTTCAGATTTAGGAATCTTCAAAATCATAGTGCTTTATAACATCTACTCTGATAACATTATATCACAACCTAAACAAGTATGGCAACGCTATAATAAACCCGAAAGGAGTGAGCGTTTCATGACTACAATGTAGCTAACTATACTTTACAGCTAATTTTAAATAATAATAAATATAGGAGGTCTTATTTATGAATTATTCAAATAACTATAACCCATATCCGGGCTATCAGCAACAGGCTCAGCAGCAAAACCCGTATCCGCAACAGCAGAATACAGCACCTATAAATCCCATAACCATACAGTCATCACAACAGTGTCAGCCTGTAAATGCACACGGCTACCCGACTCAGGGACAGCCGATGTATAATCAGTATCCTTGCGGAGTTCGCGGCTATGAAATTAATCAATTCTTTTATTTCTTAAATAATATGGCTAATAACATTGATTCATATAATAGGGAAATCTATAGGCAAGCTCTTTTTATTATGAAAATGCAACAAGCCAAAGAAGACAAAAAGGAAATTATAAAACGTTATTCAATATCAAAAAATAGTTATGAAAATTGCCTTTTATTTACTGTATTTAAAAACGATGGCAGTCCTGAAAGCTCCATAAAAATTGCTGATTTTATAATTACAAAAAAGGAGTCCACATACTTTAATGATCTATATAAAACAGATAAAATATATAAAATTACTTTACATAAAAACGGGATGGATACTGATGTAATTATAACTTCAAATGACCTGGAGCCTAAAAACATAACAAAAGCTCTAAACAGATATGGTTTCCAGCTATCTGTCACCAGTCATATGAATGAAGTAAAACAAGCATTTATAAACTATATTGAAAGTTTCGAAGATAATACATGGGTTTGTATTATCCCATATAATTCCGGCTGGAGAAAGGAAGTGGATGGCTATAAATATTATACAAGTACAGATAACCCATACGGTCTTAAATCTCCCTTTTTCTCAAATAGATTTATCAACACCAATGGTATTGGAAATACATCTGGTATTGAAAAGGCTATAGGTTTGTATAAGAATTTTTTTACTGATGAAAAAACAAGGGTAATTATGCTTTCCTCATTAATATACTCTGTTTTGTTCACTATATATAAGGAAGAATACAATTTGTCAATAGACAAATTGCTCATTCTTGGTTCATCTGACTATTCCAACGGTTTGCTTAAGAAAACAGCTGATATGTTTTTCAAACTTTTTGAAGGAACATGTTATTCCGGTTTGAATCAGGGTAAAAGGGTAATAAAAAAAGAACTTATAAACACAAAGGATGCTCCTCTTGTGATTATTAACAATAAAGGCGGAGACTACTATAAATATAATAGCAGCCTTGATTTTATAAAAAATGTTTGTGTATATAATACAGCATTTGAAAATAATAACACAAATCATACCGCTAATTGCTTAACTGTATTATTAGGAGGAAATCTTGAGTTTGAGCTGTCCGATAATGAATTCATGTATTTGGATATAAGCTCTGAAAATGTGCATCCGGAATGCATAAGCAATTTTAATTTCTGCAAAAAAAGCTGGACGATATTTATACGAGAATTCATCGAATTTATAAGGGATTGCTATAATCGTATAAATTTAATACCTGAAAACACTGATGTTCCTGAATGTATATCGGCAGATAATGCTGATGCCTACATACTGCTTGTTAATTCCTTTGCGACTTTAAAGAATTTTTTGGAAGCAAACGGAATTAACCTGATAAATAAACTTGGTATCACAAAGTCATACAAAAAAATAATTAAAGATTACTTGTGTACTGAGCAATACGACAGCCTGGTAATTGCTAAACTTTTTATAGACAAGCTCCACGACCTAGTTCGCAGGAATGTCTTGCATGAAAAATATAACAATGACTTTGCACCTAATGAGGACACTGCAAACATATACATCATAGAAAATGAAGTATGGATAAGACATCAGACTATTACGAACTGCATAGTCCCTGAAATGCTGACTCCCATGAAACCACCGCAGGTACTGGAACATCTAAAAAACGCAGACATGCTTATATTAAACAAGGGGACATACGAATGCAGGCGATCTGTCAAAAATTCAGGTAAGCCTCAGAAATCCTTTGTTATTCTCAAAAGAGAATATTATGACGAGTCTTATAAAGAAAGTGTGGAGTCAGTTGAAAACAAGAAAACGGATTATTGGGGAGAGCCCAATTTTTAACAGGAGGGAAAACACTTATGAAAAATATTTTACCTGAAAGATCAATAGGAGTAAGTCCTAACGGCAGCATTATTAAAACCAGTACTGATACCAATGCACATGTAAGTATAGAAGGTCCTTCCGGCTCAGGAAAAACTTATTTGTGTCAGAATATCGTTCTTCAGGATTTTTTGAACAAGATACCTGTCATTCTTATTGATATGGCAGGCAGCTTTACAAATTCTGAACTGACCCGGGAATTAAAAAATGTTGCTGCAGACAATATAATTGTCTATGACAACTACAATATTCCCATAAACCCTTTTACATTAAGGAGATGTTCAAATGACAGCAATACAAGAGAAGAGACTCCCGAGGAAGCAGGCAACAGAATTACATCCCTTTTTACAGAGAACTGCGGGTTTGGAAGTCAGCAGAGGGTCGCATTTTTAAAAACAGTTATTTCTATTATAAGTAACAGGGAAACTCCCGCTGATTTTAATAGTTTAATAAATAAGCTGGAAATTTGCAGCAGCACTGCTGCTGCAAAGCTTTATCCGCTGACAACCTGCACACGATTTTCATCTGCAGAGACAGATATCTGGACTGATTTGCTTGACAGAGATAATACTAATATCATTATTTTTCAGCTGTCCTCACTGGAAGGAATAGTCCTGAAACTTACAGTTGATATAATACTCAATGATCTTTTTAAGCACCTTCAGATAAACGGACGTGTAGATAAACCTGTAACACTTGTTATTGATGAGCTTTCAAATGCCAATACATCTGATGGCTGTATTATATCAAAGCTTTTAATGGAATCCAGAAAAACTGGACTTTCTGTAATAACAAGCACACAGGTAAACAGCTTTAAAGATTACAAACTTGAAAGGCTGTTAAGGCAGTCTGCTACATGTATATACTTTAAACCGGGGACTTTAAAGGAAACCAAGGCTCTGGTAAATATGCTGAAAACCACCGGCAACTTAAACTGGTATGAGGTTATTGATCAGATGTCAAGAGGACGCTGTATTGTTATTAGCAACACCCCCTGCATACATGAAAGAGACAAGCTTGTCCATGTATATCCGGCAGACAAGCTTTTAGCCGCTCTTGGATATTGAAAAGCAGAAATAAAAATTAATTTTAAAGCCGGTAAACTGTAAAAAGATGTACCGAAAAAAATTAAAATAGCAGAGTTTTTTAAATTTACTTACTTGAAAACGAATAATTTTACCATAAAATCATTCATTTCGTGATATAAAATTAAAAAAACTCTGCTATCCTAAAAAAATAGAAGTATATATTTAAATTGTATAGAAGAATTGTAGTCAATAATTATAAATCCAATTGAAGTCAAACTAAGAAAATTCAATTACATATTATCATCTTAAGAAGAAAGGAGGTGAAACAAATGGATTGCAGCAGCAGAACAGATATCTTGAAACAGGCACTTGAAAATGGTATAATTGACATGGACAGTCTGTGCATGCAATTAGAAGAATTGAACAGAAACAGAATTTTAAAGGAAGTCCACACAAGCAAAATATGGTGTGGCAAATCACAGTCAAAAGGCAGGATATACAACTATTACTACACATATCTGCCCGACAGAAAAAAGCCGGGGAAAAAGAAACTCATAAAAAGATCTACCCTTGAAAAGCTTGAGGATACAATTGTAGAACACTACAGCAGTGACAATGAAAGCCATGAAAAGCTTTTCAGAGATGTCTTTTCCGACTGGCTTGAATTTAAAAGTAAGATAGTGTCCGACGGAACGGTTTATCATTACAGAGCAGATTACAAAAGATTCTTTAAGGATACGGACTTTGAAAACACAGCCGTTTCGGCTATTAACGAGGAGACCATACTTGCTTTCCTTTCAGACAGGGTGAAGAGTCTTGAGCTTACACAGAGGGCTATGAAGGCTCTTGGCGGCTACATAAACGAGGTACTGGAAAGTGCTGTTGCAAACCGTTATATAAGCAGCAATCCATATACTCTTGCAAAGCCAAAGTTAAAGCTTATAGCAAAGAAGTGTGTTTTAAAGAAACCTAAAACAGAGGAAGAGAGAACACTTACTCCTCATGAGATCAAGGCTCTTATTTCCCAGCTTTACAAGGAATATGAGCACAAACCGGGTTATATATCACCCTATGCTATTGAGCTTGCACTTCTCACAGGCATGAGGATAGGCGAACTCAGTGCCCTGCGGTGGTCTGACATAACCGATGTAATTACGGTCAGAAGTTCCGAAAAGGCACACAGGCCCGAAAACGGCTCCATATACTACACTGTAGAAGGCACAAAGACAGGCAGAGAGCGTCAGATACCTCTCACAGCCGCAATGTCCGATCTCTTCAGACGAATAGCCGAGGCAGAGAAAAATGCCGGTTACAGTAAAGATAGGGAGTTTGTTTTCATAAACGGTGATGGAAGAATAAAGTCTGTAAATATTGACAGGTGCCTTGAAAGGAAATGCAAACAGGCGGGTATTGAAAGAAAGACGATACACGATATCCGCCGTACAGTAAATTCAGCTCTCCGCGGTATCGGTGTAACTGCCCCTGTGGCAGCCTCCCTTATGGGACATACTCCGGAGGTCAATGAAAATTACTATACATACGATACTTCCGAGCTTGAAAGCAAGCGCCTTCTCCTTGAGCAGGCAGCAGCTTCCCTCATATCGGAAGCTGTATAAATAAACACTGTTATACAAATTGCCAAAAGCCGTTGGTAATATTGGTAACATTGTTATTACCAATTGCAAAATTTAAAATCCCCTGTGTTTAAGCCAAACACAGGGGATAAAATCAATGCGGTTGATGGGACTTGAACCCACACCACCGTAATCGGGACAGGAATCTGAATCCTGCGCGTCTGCCATTCCGCCACAACCGCACAACAGTTAAATTATACTATTAAACAGCATAATTGTCAATCACTTTTATGCAATAAAAAAATCGGGGTGACAAGATTTGAACTTGCGACCTCTTGAACCCCATTCAAGCGCGCTACCAAGCTACGCTACACCCCGAAAGCACAAAGCTATGTGTCTATTATATATATAATTTTACGAAAAGTCAATATATAATTTAAAAAAATTTAATTTTTTTCATACCAAAAATTTTAATTTAATATATTTTATAAATTTTTTATTTCAGTATTTTACAATTGAGCAGATATAAATGGCATCTCCACCTCAGGTAAACTCTTTTATTTCGAAAAAAAACTGTGAAAATTACATTCCACAGTTTCATTATATCACAATATATACCGATCAGATAAATATACATTTATCCTCTTCAGCCTGCATTCATACTTGTTCTTCTGCTGTTCTCCTTTTTAACCTTTTTTACCTTTTGGGTTCTCTCAGGATTGTGCACAAACTCAGGCTTTTCACCCTTTTCAACAGTAGCTGCAGTTATTATACACTTTTCAATAGTGTTATCGGAGGGCACATTGTACATTACATCATTCATAAAGCCTTCAACAATTGCTCTTAAACCTCTTGCACCTGTTTCCTGCTCAATAGCCTTCTTTGCAATTGCCTTTAAAGCATCATCGGTAAACTCAAGGTCAACGCCGTCAAGCTTAAGCATATATTTATACTGCTTTATAAGAGCATTTTTTGGCTCAGTCAGTATTGTAATAAGAGCGTCCTCATCAAGATTTTCAAGAGTAGCCACAACAGGCATTCTTCCTATAATTTCAGGAATAAGACCAAACTTGACAAGATCCTGAGGAAGAATATTCTTAAGTATGTGACTGTGCTTGATCTCGTTTTCTGATTTCACATCTGCACCGAAACCTATAACCTTTTTAGTAAGTCGCTTATCGATTATCTTTTCTATGCCTGCAAAGGCACCGCCTAAAATAAAAAGTATATTTGTAGTGTCGATCTGTATAAACTCCTGATGTGGGTGCTTTCTTCCCCCCTGTGGAGGAACATTTGCAACAGTACCCTCTAATATTTTAAGAAGAGCCTGCTGAACACCTTCACCGCTTACATCCCTTGTAATTGAAGGATTATCTGACTTTCTTGCAATTTTATCAATTTCGTCAATATATATGATTCCCCTCTGAGCACTTTCAATGTCAAAGTCTGCCGCCTGAATGATTTTTAAAAGAATGTTTTCAACGTCCTCACCTACATATCCTGCCTCTGTAAGGCTTGTAGCGTCAGCGATAGCAAAAGGCACATTAAGGAGCTTAGCCATTGTCTGGGCAAGAAGTGTTTTTCCGACACCTGTAGGTCCTACAAGGAGTATATTACTCTTCTGGAGCTCCACATCACTGTTGACATCCATTGCAGATATTCTCTTGTAGTGATTGTACACAGCAACCGACAATACCTTTTTAGCATCTTCCTGACCGATTACATATTCGTCAAGAACTTCCTTTATTTCGGCAGGAGTAGGCAGTTCATCATATAATGAAAAATCCTCTGCCTCCTCAGCAAGCTCACGCTGGATCGTGTCATAGCACAAATCAACACACTCATTGCATATATAGACCCCGTGAGGTCCCGCAACAAGTTTTCTTACCATATCTCTGGGCTTTCCGCAGAAAGAACACCTTAATATTCTATCATCCATTTTTGATGCCATATAATCTCTCCTTTATTGAGGCTTGGTTATAACTGAATCAATGAGACCATAGGCAACAGCCTCATCAGCTGACATAAAGTTATCTCTTTCAGTGTCTGCCTCAATTACATCAAGAGGTTTTCCCGTATTTTCTGAAAGCATTTTGTTAAGCTTATCTCTTACTTTAAGTATATATTCAGCATGAATTTTAATATCTGTTGCCTGACCCTTAGCACCGCCTAAAGGCTGGTGAATCATAATTTCCGAATTTGGAAGGGCGTATCTTTTTCCCTTGGCGCCTCCTGCCAGAAGGAAAGCCCCCATACTTGCAGCCATACCTATGCATATAGTTGATACATCAGGCTTTATATACTGCATTGTATCGTATATAGCAAGACCTGCAGTCACAGACCCGCCGGGGCTGTTAATATACAGATTTATATCCTTTTCGGGATCATCTGCCGCCAGAAAAAGCAACTGAGCCACAACAAGGCTTGCTGTAGTATCATTGACCTCTTCACCTAAAAATATGATCCTGTCCTGCAAAAGTCTTGAGTAAATGTCATAGGACCTTTCTCCTCCTGCAGTTCTTTCAACGACAATAGGTACCAAACTCATCTATATACCTCCTATTTGTATTAAATACAAAAACAAGATTTAATTAAGCTTCTGCAGGAGTTTCCTCTACAGCAGCTTCCTCTACGATCTTTAAAGCCTTCTGTCTGAGCAGGTCTGCCTTTACAGTATTTATAAAGTCAGCACTCTTCATGATCTGCTCAGTTTCCATACCGTAAGATTTTGCAACCTTTTCAGCCTCAGCCTTAATGTCATCATCAGTAACTTCTACGTTTTCAGCCTTTGCAACTGCTTCAAGAGCAAGTCTTGCCTTAACATGCTTTTCAGATATAGGCTTATATGCTTCTCTCATAGAATCCATAGTCTGACCCATATACTGTAAGTACATATCCATGCTTATACCCTGCTGCTGGAGCTGGAAAGCATATTCCTGTATCTTCATATCGATATCGGAATCGATCATAGCCTGAGGAACATCCATTTCACAAACATCTACAAGCTTGTTAATAAGCTCTTCTTCCTTTTCAGCCTCAAATCTCTTAATATTTGCAGCAAGAAGGTTACCGCATATTTCATTTCTGTATTCCTTGATTGTTTCAAATTCAGTAGTATCCTGAATAAATTCATCAGTAAGTTCGGGAAGTTCCTTATGCTTAATAGCATTGATCTTAACTTCAAACTTAGCAGGCTTATTAGCTAAATCAGCCTGACCGTAATTTTCAGGGAATGTTACATTTACAACAACATCCTGACCTATTTCAGCACCGATAAGCTGTTCTTCAAAATTATCAATAAATGTATGTGAACCTATTTCAAGATCAAAATCCTTGCCTTCGCCGCCTTCAAAAGCAACATCATCAATATATCCCTTAAAGTCAATTGTAGCAATGTCGCCTTCCTGAACAGCTCTGTCAGTTACATCAACGATTCTTGCAGCCTTTTCCTGTTCCTTTTTAAGCTCAGCATCAATATCCTCATCTGTAGGATTAGGATATTTCTTAGTAAAAGTAAGTCCCTTATATTCACCAAGCTTAACTTCAGGCTTGATCCATACTTCAGCTGTAAAAGACACACCATTGTCATCAATTGCAGTAACATCTATTTCAGGCTTTGAAACAACCTCTAAGTTGTTTTCAGTCACTGCTGCATCATATGCTTCAGGAAGCACATAGTTTATAGCATCATCATAGAAAACAGCCTTGCCGTACTGAGCTTCAATTAACTTTCTTGGTGCCTTGCCCTTTCTGAAGCCCTGAATGTTAATAGAGCCTTTATTCTTATTATATGAGTAATTCATACCCTTTTCAAAAGTTTCCGCATCAACAGAAAAAGAAATTTTCACTTTATTCTTTTTGATATTTTCAACTGTGCTCATTAATATTTCCTCCTTAAATCATAAATGCACTTCTTAACATTATATCACACAATATTTCAAAAATCCAGTACTAATTTCAAAAAATTTCCCTTTCTACATCATCGATAACAGCATCTGTATTTCTTTCAATATAATTGAGCACATTTTCTATAATTTCATCTGCATGCCTCACTTCATTTGTAACACAGGCAAAGCCGATCACAATAGACTTATGTACATCCTGTCTGTCAACTTCCGCAATGGATATATTAAACTTGTGCCTTGCCTTTTCAATAATGCTTTTAACGACCATTCTTTTCTCCTTGAGAGAAGAACACCATTCCGCCGTCAGATATACTGTACAGCAACCTATTATCATAAGAACACCTCCGTTCATATTAATTTTAACCTATATTCTTTAATACTTCAAGGCTGCCGCGGCACTTTAAATAGTATTTACATATATTTAACATATATACCGCCTTGTTTTATTTATTTTTAAGTGTTATACTGTCAATACTTAATTTATAACAAAATAAGAGGTGAATACCTTGGATTACAAAAAATTTCTGGATATTGTCTTAAATATAGGAAAGGAAATGCTCATCTGCGGAGCAGAGGTAAGCAGAGTAGAAGACACAATAACAAGAATATGCAGGGCGTATAATGTTGATGAAGTTAATGTTTTCACAATTACATCAAGCATAGTAATAACCATCAAGGCAGAGGACGAAATATATACACAGACCAAGAGAATACACAATTATAAAACAAATCTCGACAGACTGGACAAGCTCAACAGACTTTCAAGAGAAATATGCCGCACAACACCGCCTGTTACCTATATTAAGGAATATTATAATACCATTTTAGAAAGCAGGACATATTCATTTTTGCCTGTCTGCGGAACATACGGCTTAATTGCCCTTTCACTTACAATATACTTCGGCGGAAATATTGCCGACGGAATAGTTTCGGGAATACTTGGTATATTAATGTATCTTTTGATTTTCAAATCAGAAGATATTGGCGCAAACATAACACTTGTCACAATGGCAATAGCCTTTATTATAGGTACACTTGCTGTAATATCCGTAAAGCTTGGTTTCGGAAATGACCTTGACAATATTGTAACGGGAAACATAATGCTTATGATTCCCGGAGTTGCAATTACAAATTCATTAAGGGATATGATAAGCGGAGATACAATGTCGGGGCTTTTAAGATTTGCAGAGAGCATAATAAAAGCCATAGCAGTAGCGGCAGGCTTTGTTATGGCAACGGTTTATCTCGGAGGATTTATATTATGACATATTATTTAATTCAGGTTATAACGGCAGGCATAGCCTCCTTTGGCTTTGCCCTGCTTTATAATGTAAGGGGCAAACGTTTGATAATTCCCTTTACAGGGGGCATAGCAGGCTGGACACTTTATATTATGCTTATGTTTTTAAACAATGATATACTTCAGAGCTTTATAGCAACAATATTTCTTACAATATATACGGAAATAGCCGCAAGAATTGTAAAAACACCCACAACCACCTTCCTTGTACCAAATATAATAATATTTATACCCGGAGGCTTGCTCTACTTTACAATAAGCAGTGCAATAAGAGGCGACTGGCTCAATTTTATGGTTTACGGAAAGGAAACCCTTTTTATGGCAGCCTCAATAGCCGCAGGCATAATGATAGTATCCTCCGTAGTAAAAATAATCTACAAACACCAATAAAGTTAGGAGTTAATCAAGTGAGGAGTGAGGAGTTGAATAATGTACAATGCATAATTCATAATTCATAATTCATAATTCACAATTAAAAGTTTATAATGAGTATTTTTAACTCCTCACTCCTCACTCCTCATTCCTCACTTACTTCAAAATTCAGCATAGCTGAAATTTGAAGTTAGTATTTGTGATTAATATACCCGTCAATCACAGACTTTCTAACGCCCTCACTAAAGCAGTTTTCCTCTCTAAGCCTGTTTAATATAGCCTCAGATGTTGAATGAAGTATCATACCTTTTTCTTTAAGTATTATTTCAAAAAGCCTGTTTTTCAGATCTCTGCTTTTGACCTTTATAAAATAGGACTCCACATCCCTGAAGTCAAGAAGCTCAAGAATTTTCATTGTAGCCCCGTCTTTTCTGTCATAGTAATAATCAACCTGTTCGGTATAAATATAACAAAATTCCTTATCGGAATATTTTCTTGCCTCCATATAGGCATCCTTAGCCATTGCATTAAAAAACTGATAATTAAACAATCCCTTTTCTACGGAATCAACTCTTTTAAAAGGCTCATCCTTAAGAGCAAGCACAGCATCAAGATTTTTATTGAGATATTCTTTTTTTGTAAGATCTCCTTTCACATACTGGTCAATCAATGCCTGTCTGTAGTCAAAATATTTCTGCAATGCATTCATACTCAACACTCCAATTCCATTATTTACAACTAGACTTTTAAATTTCTGCTCATTATAATGATATTACAAAAGGAAAACTCCCATTTCCCCAATAAATTCGGTAATATAATATAAGGAGTAAAATTTATGAATAGTTTTTTTAATTTCTATTATGATGAAATATGTCCTGCTCTCCGTGCTCTGGACATAAAAATAAAGGAACACTGCAATACCGTGGACATAAATGAATTAAGCAGTCTTTTACATATTACACCAAATGAGATAAATACAATACTTAATTCAAAACATATTACAGATCTCACATCTGATATTATCCCGACCATTATGCTTAACGGAAGCAGTTATATATGCAAGCTTTTTAAAAAGTCATTGAGCTACTGCAACAGCAAGACCTATTCGCCGAATGATATTGCTTACATATATAACATAGACAAACAGAAGGTAGAAAAAGCCTTCAACACCTTACATATTACAGAAATATCAGAAGCAAATCTTCCAAAGCTTTTTAAGCTTATTTAAACAACAAACCTGCTGCCACATCCTCAGCAGCCTTATCTCCTGCTGCTGCTCTTAAAAGCTCAATTCCAAACTCCATAGCAGTAGCGGGACCTCTTGATGTAATTATATTTCCATCTCTTACAACATTTTCTCCCTCTGCTATTTCAGCACCCTTGCACTGTCCTTCAAATCCGGGATAGCACACAGCTCTTTTTCCTTCAAGTATACCGTTTTCACCAAGAACGCTTGGAGAGGCGCATATTGCAGCAACAAGCTTGCCTGTTTCATTAAACTTCTTGCATACGGCAACGACTTCCCTGCTGTTCATTAAATTATTTCTTCCCTCAAGACCTCCCGGAAGAACGACCATATCAACAGTGTCAAAATCTATATCATATATTGTGCAGTCAGCCATAAATTCAATACCGTGAGCACCCGTTACAGCCTTGTCTGCCGTTATTGATACTCCCTTAACATCAACTCCGCCTCTTCTTAAAACATCGATCTGAGTTAAAGCCTCAACCTCTTCACATCCATTGGCTAAAAATACAACTACCATATAAAAAGCCTCCCATTCATTATCATAATGTGTTATACTGTATATGTGAGATTTTACGATTACCCCACACTATTATTATACTAAAACATAAATATTAATTCAAGGGAGATTAAAATGAAAAACATCAATTATGAGATAGAACGCAAATTTTTAATAAAAAATTTACCTGAAAATTTAGAAAATTTTACACATTATGAAATCAGACAGGGTTATATTTCAACGGACCCCACAATACGCTTAAGGCAGCAGGATGATAATTACATTCTCACAGTTAAAAGTGCAGGACTTATGAAAAAGCAGGAATACGAGCTTAACCTTACAGAGGACCAGTTTAACAGACTCTGGGAAAAAACAGAGGGAAACACGATTGAAAAAACAAGATATGTTATTCCCCTTAATAACGGTTTGAAGGCAGAACTTGATGTATATAAAGGTTTTTTGTCAGGATTTATGAATGTGGAGGTAGAGTTTCCATCGACAAAAGAAGCAATATTATTTGATATTCCCAATTGGTTCGGACAGGAAGTGACACAAGACCCGAGATACAGCAATTCGTCATTAGCAAAATTTGGTAAACCTGCAAAAAATTAAAAATTTCTCTTGCATTTCCCAGGAAAAAGTATTATAATATCCATATCTGGTAAATATTACCATATATGGCAACAAATATTAAAATATATTTTTAGGAGGACTGGAAAATGAATAACGGAAAACTAACTGTATTAATTGCCGATGACAATAAGGACTTTTGCGACTGTCTCAGCAACTATATTGAAAAGCAGGAAGATATGGAAATAATAAGTGTTGCACATGACGGACAGGAAGCCTATGAACAGATAGTAAACGAAACTCCCGACATTGCTCTCATTGACGGCATTATGCCAAAACTTGACGGAATAGGTGTACTTGAAAAGCTTAATAAGGAAAACAAGGCAAAAAATACAATGTGCATTATGCTCACAGCCATAACAGGGGAAGAAATAACACAGAAAGCCTTTACACTTGGTGCAAAGTATTACATTGCAAAGCCTTTTGATATGGAACTTCTTGTTTCAAGAATAAGGCAGTTAAGAGAGCCTGTCACAAAGAAAGGCGTATTAAACACAGGACTATGCTACAGCAACCACAGCGACATAGACCTTGAAACAAGGGTAACAAACATTCTTCACGAAGTGGGAGTTCCTGCACATATAAGAGGCTATCACTATATGAGAGAAGCCATAATTATGGCAATAAATGATATTGATGTACTTAACTATATTACAAAGGAGCTTTACCCTGCAATAGCAAAGAAATGTAACACAACACCAAGCAGAGTAGAAAGAGCAATACGCCATGCCATAGAAGTCGCATGGAGCAGAGGCAAGGTCGATGCCATTGACTCACTATTCGGCTACACAGTTTCCAACAATAAGGGGAAGCCGACAAACAGTGAATTTATAGCATTGATAGCCGACAGATTAAGACTTGAAATAAAGGCATCATAAAAATCACAGCGGGCGAGCATTGCTCGCCCACTTTTGGCTCCCCTCTAAGGGCTGGTCGCATTGTTTCGCAAGTAACTAAGCCTCCTTTTTTAAGCAATACTGTCAACTTAAAGGATTAGAATAAACCTAACTGTTCAAAAAAGGCGGCGTGCCCGCCCTCTTGGCTCCCTTGCCTAAAGGGAGCTGGCTGTTCAAATCAGTGAAGCTGATTTGAACAGACTGAGGGATTTTTCCCTAACTACTTCAACTTAGCAAATGCTTGCATTTGCGGAGCATTGATTTTTCTTAAGTTGACAGTATTGCTTTTTAAAGGAGGGGA
>CAJFNV010000104.1 GCA_904395805.1 Candidatus Gallispira edinburgensis
AGCATTGCTCGCCCGCAATCAGCCTCCTTTGTAAAGGAGGGGGACCGCGTCAGCGGTGGAGGATTTTTATCCCAGCAGTTAAATTCCTGTTTAGCGAATTAACTTAGGCTCCCTTCTAAGGGAGCTGTCAAGCCCTTTAGGCTTGACTGAGGGTTTTAACTCCTCACTCCTAACTCACTTCAAAATTCAGCTATTCAGCACTTTCGCCTTCAGCGAAAGCCAATCCTTCGGATTGTCCGCATACTTCTTACGGTGCATAGCTGAAATTTGAAACACTCCTAACTCTTTCAGCTCCTCACCCCTCACTCGTCCCTGTTTCTCCTTACAGCAATAAAATACCACTTTATTATTTATGTAATGTTTAACTTTTGTTTCAGAATTGTTAATTACGAATTTTATTTTTACCATTATTTAAAAAAAAACAAAAAAACCTCTTGACAATCATATTACTCTGCTGTATAATCCCAATTGTCCGAAATCATAATATCAAATTTTTGACAAAAAGGAGGCAGGTATGAAACAAAATACAACAGCTGATTCACTGAAATTATTCCGTGAAACAACAATGGAGCTTGATAAAATATATTCCCTCTTTTCCAAAAGCTGCGGATTATCAGAGCCCGAATACTGGTCACTTTTGTTAATATACGAAGGAGTTGTAACACAAAGCAAAATAAGCGAAAAACTGTCTTTAAGCAGACAAACTCTCAATTCTGCCTTCAAGCAATTAATTAAAAAAGGGCTGGTTTACCTTAAGCCCTACGAAAACGATCAGCGTACAAAGGAGGCAATACTGACAGACAAAGGCATAGACTTTGTTGAAAAAAACCTTATTTTTATGCACCGTACAGAGGAGCTGGCATGGCAAAAAATGACAAGGGAAGAACAAAACACTCTTGCAGAGCTTTCAGGGAAATTCAGAGATTTATTAAAGGAAGTTCTTGAGAAATCAGAACACTGAAAATTTAAATACTATTCATCGGAGGGTATACAGTCGCAACTGTAATATCAGAGAAGATGTCGGGTGCGCTCGGTTATTGAATATAACCGGGTGCTTTTTTTGTTTAAAAATAAAAGAAAGGACTGATAATACAATGAAATTAATATTAAAATTTTTAAAACCACACTTAAAGCTTTTTATTATCACCGTATTATTTCTTATTTTAGATGTGATCGGTGCCCTGTTTATTCCTACCCTTGCCGCTCAGATGCTTAATCTGGGAACATCGGGAAGCTCCTTTACAGCCCTGTGGCATACAGGTATTAAAATGGCTGTGGTTTCAGTGATTTCGGGCGTTTGCGCCATTCTTGGCGGATATTTCTGTGCAGACCTTGCCTCTCGTGTAGGTAAAGATATGCGTGTTGCACTTTATAAAAAATCTTTAAAGCTGTCCGTTTATGATTTCAAGCAATTCGGTACAGCCTCAATAACCACACGAACAGTGTCTGATATAAACACAATACAGACAGCTCTCACAAGTACAATACAGATGATACTGCCTGTTCCCGCTATATGTGTTGTAGCTCTGGCACTCTGCTTCAGCCTTGATATTGAAATGGACCTTATACTTCTTGCTGTAATTATTGCAGTACTTATACTTGCTTATTTCATTATGCACAGTGCGGCACCCCTCTTTAAAAAATGCAGAAGCTTCTTGACCGTATGTCTACAGTGCTTCTTGAAAATCTTACGGGAGTAAGAGTTGTCCGTACCTTTTAATAGGCGGTACAGGAAGCGGCAAGTCCACAGTTGCCTCTCTGATACTCCGTTTCCATGACGTAACAAAAGGCGGAGTTTATCTCAACGGCACAGATATAAGACAGATGACTCAGAGCTTTCTCCGTAAACATCTTTCATATGTTCAGCAGAAGGCATGGCTTTTCTCCGGAACAATAGCTTCAAACCTTCGCTACAGCAATAAAAATGCAAGTGACAAAGAACTTATGCATGCAGCAAATGTGGCACAGGCAGGAGAATTTATAAATTCACTTCCCGACGGACTTAACTCCTATGTTGCCCAGGGCGGAACAAATTTTTCGGGAGGACAGAAGCAAAGACTTTCAATTGCAAGAGCCTTGGTCAAAAAGCCCGAGCTTTATATTTTTGACGACAGCTTTTCAGCACTGGATTTCAAAACAGACGCTGCCCTTCGTAAAGCCCTTGCAAATGAAACAAAGGATGCCGCTGTACTTATTATTGCCCAACGTGTCAGCACAATAAAAAATGCAGACTGCATTGTTGTACTTAATGAGGGTGAAATGGCAGGAATAGGAACTCATGAGGAATTAATAAAGAATTGTCCTGTATACAAGGAAATATATGATTCTCAGACAAAGGAGGCACAGGAAGCATGACAAAGCAGAATACAAATAAACAGAACACAGTAGTCAGATTATTCTCTCAGCTGGGTGATCAGCGTGTCCGCCTTACTGTAGTTGTAATTTCAATATGTATTTACATCGGTCTAAGCATATGGAACCCTATGTACAGTGCCATTGTTATCGACCATTTATGGCAGAGCATACAGGCAGCATGGAACAGCAATACGCCTTTTGCTGTCACATGGGATAACATGGGACGTGAGCTTTTACAGCTTACACTCCAGTATTTCTTTACATGGATATTTTACTATCTCCAGTCATATCTTATGGCAAATGTTGCCGAAAATATGGTTTTAAATATGAGAAAACAGGTATCCGAAAAGCTTAACCGTCTGCCTTTAAGCTTTTTTGACAAAAACAAGGCAGGAGAAATTTTAAGCCGTGTCACAAGTGACCTTGATAAGATAACAGAGGTCATGCAGACAGGTCTTCTTAAACTCATTGTTGCAATAGGAACAATAATCGGTTCTCTTATTGTTATGTTTTATTACAGTGTATGCAGATATGATTTTATATATGGAACACGGAAATATTATCGAACAGGGAAATCATACTGAGCTTCTTAAAAAGAATGGTGCTTATGCTGCTCTTTATTACAGCCAGTTTGAATGATCTCTTATATAAACGTTAAATACAGTAATTTATCCTTGACTTTTGGTGCACACATGAGTATAATTATATTGATGTGCATCCATAGTTAAACGGATATAATAAGCCCCTCCTAAGGGCTAGTTCCGGGTTCGATTCCCGGTGGGTGTATATTTAAGGTATTGTGGCAAGTACATATTTATGTTATTTGCTGCAATACCTTTTTTATTTCCCCAAAATCTCAAAATCTGCTGCCTTTTGTACAATGTAACAATTTAATGACAATTTGCAAAATACTCTTGCTTTTAATTTTTTTGTATGTTACAATATCAGCATTAAATTCAAGGAGGTGGCTTGATGTTGCTTATTTGTTAATTTCGGGACAATAAAAATGTTTTCTTACCCTATGCTATGACGGGTTTTTTTGTTGTACTTATTTTGCAGATAAGCAATTCAGGCCATTTTATTATATGGTTTTGTTTGAGTGTTTATATATAGGGCGTGTTCTGCCCTTTTATATCAATAATTCACGGATTTCACAGGCAAAATATACTTCGGATAACTCATCATAAGGGGTTATCCTTTTTTATTGTCCTTTTTATAATTCACTTTATAACTGCAATAGAAAGGATAAAAACTATGTGTGAAAAAAACAACTGGAAAAGAAAATTTTTAATTGTTGCAACGGGACAGGCGGTTTCATTGTTAGGCAGCTACGGAGTTCAGTTTGCATTGATATGGTGGCTGGCGGAAAAAACTTCATCACCCCTGATCCTTGGGCTATCCGGACTGGTGGCATACCTGCCCATGACTATATTCAGCCCCGTTGCCGGGATAGCAGCAGACAGACTAAACAGAAAATTCATATGTATTTTCTCAGATATGGCAATGGGAATAACGGCAATGCTATATGCCATACTGCTGTTCTTTTTTGACTTACCTGTATGGACAGTATTTATTATGCTGTGTATGAGAGGAATAGGAAACACATTCCAGCAGCCTGCTATTCAGTCAATTATTCCACAGCTTGTTCCCACAGAACAGCTTGTAAAAACAAACGGCTGGATGCAGCTTATGAATGCAGGTTCATTCCTGTTGGGTCCTGTTATTGGTGCAGCTCTTTATGCAGCTTTCCCTATGTCTGTAGTATTGATGAGTGACGTAATAGGAGCAGTTCTTGCAAGTACGGCACTCCTTGCAGTAAAGATACCGAAACTGGAGAAAGGGCACACAGAAAGCCACAATATGATAACACAGTTTAAGGAAGGTCTTAAAATATTCAGAGAGGATAAAAAGCTTTTTTATTTGGTACTGGCTGAAGCTTTATGTATGTTTTTTTACGGACCATTGTCATCATTTTACCCACTTATAACAAGTGATTATTTTGATCTGTCCGCAATGTACGGAAGTGCTGTAGAACTGGCATTTGCCTTTGGTATGATAATATCTTCACTGATGTTTTCAAGTGTTTTAAAAATCAACAGAAAAATAAGGGTATCTTTTATAGGACTCTTTGGAATAGGGATAACTTCTGCAATTTGCGGCATAATACCGCCGCTTTACATCGGCTGGTTTATCTTTGCCTTTGTCTGCATATTGCTCGGTGCGTCAAGCAACATTCACTCTATTCCTTTAACAGCTTATATTCAGGAAACAGTAGCTCCGGAAAAAATGGGCAGAGCATTTTCGGTACTTACATTGATCTCATCATTGACAATGCCTGTCGGTCTGCTGATAAGCAGCCCTGTTGCAGAAAAGACAGGACTGAATATATGGTTTTTCATATCAGGCATAAGCATTGTTGTTATAACATCAGCAATTTTACTCTTCTATATGATCAAATACGGAAAAAGGAGAAACAAATATGATAAGAAAATTTCAGCCTGATGACACAAAACGTGTTATGGATATCTGGTTAAACAGTAATATTGAAGCTCATAGTTTCGTTCCGAAGGATTACTGGATCTCAAATTATTCTTTTGTACGGGATCAGCTTATTCAGGCAAATGTTTATATATATGAACAGGGCAATATAATTAAAGGATTTGTCGGTATGACAGATAATTATATGGCAGGAATTTTTGTAGATAAAAATTTCCGTTCTATGGGCATCGGCAAGATGCTTATAGACTATATTAAAGGAATTTATCCTTCTTTTAATTTAAATGTTTATAAGGAAAACCGCCGTGCTGTGGATTTTTACAAAAGAGAAGGACTTAATATCATTTCAGAAGAAACAGATATGGATACCCAAAGGCAGGAATATACAATGGAGTGGAAAAATAAAGCTTAATATATTCATGCTTAAAAGAGCCGCCGTAAATAAATTCCTTTACGGCAGATCTTTCTTACTTTTTTTCTCCGATAAAATAAGTCCTCCCAGAGTAAGCACAGTACCTGCTATTGACATATATGTCATTCTCTCCCCAAGAACAATAAAGGCAGTAACGATCGTCACAACAGGTGACAAATAAATATAAACACTAGTCTTTACCGCTCCAAGTATTTTAACAGCCATATTCCATGTCACAAAGCATAAAGCAGATGCCCCAAGTCCCAGGAATATAATATTCCCCGTATACACCTTGTTTGCAAACCTGTATAGACCCGGCTCAAAATCAAACACAAAAAGAAAAGGTATCATAAACAAAAGTCCGTAGGCAAATATCCTTCTTGTGACCTGCACAATATTGTATCCATATTCACCTATCTTTCTTGTGATCACGGAATACATTGCCCATATCATAGCAGCTCCAAGAGCAAGTATATCCCCTATGGGATTGAATTTAAGCCCCTCACCCTTAAAGCTTATAAGACATATGCCTGCAATTGCCAGCACAAAACCCATAATAAAGTTTACACCTATCTTTTTTCTTTCCTTTAAAAAGATATATGAAAACACAGCCGTAAAAAAAGGTGCCACAGAAAGTATTACTGATACATTAGATGCCATAGTATATGTAAGAGCAATATTTTCAAAAAGGTAGTACAATGTTACTCCGCATATTCCCGCTCCCGCAAATAAGATTTCCTGTTTTCGCTCTTTTATATGCAGTCTTTTGGGGTAAATTAAATTCAGTATTATAAATCCCATAAGAAATCTGAAAAATAATATTTCTATAGGCTTGAAATCCTTTAACAGTACCTTTGTTGATATAAAAGTCGTTCCCCATACAAATACCGTAAATAAGGCAGCAATATGACCTTTTACATTATTGTTTTCCATAGCTTCTCCACTCCTGTTTTCTTCCAAATTATTCAAAAAGAATCTTAAAAATCATATTTATGGCTCTTTTGTAAGAAATACTATCAACTTAAAGGATTAGCATAAACCTAACTGTTCAAAAAGGCGGCGTGCCCGCCCTTTCAGAACTTTTGACATTTGCACCTGTAAGATTAGCCGGACGACCGCAGGTCGGCTTTTGCCAAAGGCGAAAGTACTGAACAGTCAAAAGCGACACTTCGTGTCGGCAAATATTCTTTTGCTTCAAACTTGGCTCCTTTTGTAAGGGAGCTGTCTGTTCAAATCAGTAAAACTGATTTGAACAGACTGAGGGTTTTCTCTTTCCTAACTGTTCCAACTCAGCAAATGCTTACTTACGGAGCATTGATTTCCCTTAAGTTGTAACCTTTCATTGACCGCACCTGATCACAAAAGCTCAAAATGATTTTTATTAAATTTAAAAATACCCTCATCCCTCATTTTGCACATTTCCTTTGAAAGGGCACTTCTGTCAACGGAAAGAAAATCCGCAAGCTGCTGTCTGTTAAAAGGAATATCAAATTTACTGCTTTTATTTTTCTGTGATTCCATTGACAGATAACTCAATATTTTATCCCTTGTTGTTCTCTGTGACATACATTCAAGCTTGTTTGTCAGATTAAGATTTCTTTCAGCAATTACAGATATAAGATTTCTTATAAGCCTTGAATGAAATTCACAGGCAGATGGACAGACAGTAAGAACCTTGTTAATATCAAGCCTGATTATAACACTGTCCTTTACAGCAGCGGCATTGACCTGAACAGGAACATTACCCATACAGGCATAGGCCTCACCAAAAAGCTCTCCCTCTCCTGCTTCACCAAGAATACTCTGATTTCCCCAGTAGTCCTCTTTCAGAATATGAATTTTGCCCTCTGCAACCATATAGACAGAATTTATAATATCTCCCCTTCTCAATATATATTCGCCCTTTTTATATCTTTTTTCCGTTGCCGAAAGACAGTTAAGCATATCGGGTATATCCTCTTTTTTTATATTGTCAAAAATTTTCGATTTGCTTATAATTTCGGTATATTTTATCATAAAATCCCCTTTCGTTGCAAAAACAACCGACTTTATTTTTAAATTGTATTATAATATACCCATAAAGTCAAGGAGGAATAAAAAAATGATAAGAAGAATAATTGAAATAGATGAAGAAAGATGCAACGGCTGCGGTATATGTGCCGAAGCCTGCCATGAAGGAGCAATTGCCATAATCGATGGAAAGGCAAAACTTATAAGAGATGACTACTGCGACGGTTTGGGAGACTGTCTGCCTGCCTGTCCCGTAAATGCAATTTCATTTGTGGAAAGGGAAGCTCTTGCCTATGATGAAGAGGCAGTGAAAGCAAATATGGCAAAGAAAAAAAATACTCATGTCTGTCCCGGCTCTTTGTCAAAAACAATATCAAGAAATGAACAGCCCTCTGACGAAACAAATAACACAGAAATAACATCACAGCTTATGCAGTGGCCTGTTCAGATAAAGCTTGCTCCCATAAATGCACCATATTTCAACAATGCAAATTTACTGGTAGCAGCCGACTGTTCAGCCTATGCCTATGGCAATTTCCATACAAGATTTATGAAAAACAAGATCACTTTGATAGGCTGCCCTAAACTTGACTCTGTAGACTATTCCGAAAAGCTTACGGAAATTATAAGAACAAATGATATAAAAAGCGTAACCGTAGTCAGAATGGAAGTTCCCTGCTGCGGAGGAATAGAAAACGCAGTTAAAAAAGCTCTTATGGACAGCGGAAAATTTATCCCCTGGAGCGTTGTCACAATTTCCACAACAGGGGAAATACTGGAATAAACTCAAAAACGGTAAACAGTTCCCCCGTTTTAAAAGTGCACAATATTCTATACTGTAAAAGGGATGATTTCATATAGAAAATGAAATCATCCCTTTTTATACAATACAAAACAGTTCTCTCCAATAAATACGAGCGCATCAATATATTTAAAACATATTTACTTTTTCAAAGGTGTGATCCTTATCTTATCTGCACTTACACCTGTCTTTCTCTTTACAATGTCCTCTATCTGAGCAATTTCCGCATCGGTAAGCTCAGCCTTATCAACAACAACATCCACTGTGTCATCGTCAATTCTCACATACACTTCATTAAATCCCTTAGCCTCAATCATTGACTCAGCCGCAGTTTCCTTTTCAATTCTCTGCTGTATCTGCAGCATTGCAGTTGTAACTTCATTCTTCTTTTCAGCATCAATATTTTCATTGTTAAGCATTTCATTGAGCATATCCTTCTGCTTGTTTCTTGACTGCTCTCTGTCAAGCTTTGCCTGAACAAAGTAAGAGGAATCATTTGATGAATTTACAAATACTGCAGTCCCTGCATCGGGACTTGCTGCCTCCTCTGTGTTTTCCTCGGTTTTCTCAGCTTTTCCCGACTCCTCAGCCTTAGCCGTTGTTTCTTCAAGGGCAGCTTCTCCCAGTATTTCGGGATTTTCATCATTTACCGCAACCTCATCATCGGACACTGCAGCAATATCTCCCTCATCAGTGAGCATGACCTCACTTACATCCCCCGGCGTTGAATCTATGTAGTTAAGGTAGCCTGCGGCAGCGATCATAACTACAAGAGCCGTAATAATTACATGATTTTTTTTAATAGACATAGTAACCTCCTATTTCATTTTTAGTACTTCTATTTTATGCTCGTCAATCCCCAATAATGCCACAGTTCCGGCAATTAATTGTTTTTTTACATTTTCAATATTGCCGCCCTGGGCAACAATTATCACCCCTTCTACCTTTGGCATATATTCTTTTAATACAACAGGCATTTTGTTGCCGTCATATACCACCTCACTTTTTGAATTATTTTCCTTCCCATCATCCCTTTCATTAGTATTGCTTTCCATATCATAGGCAAGTATTTTTTCCCCTGACTGCCTGTAGTTGATAAGGACTTTCACTTCTCCCGCACCCTCAACCTGTGACAGAATATCTTCAAGCTCTTTATTAAGGCTGTCACTGCTAACACTTTCGGCAGTCACAGTACTTTTGCTGCTGCCGTCACCGCCCATAACAAGGATTATCCCTGCTATAAACACCACAGCAATTATGAGAATTCCCTTTTTATCAAGAACAAGTTTATTTATATCCAATACATTCACCTCTTTAATAAAACCGATACAGGCTCAATAACAATACCTATAAGCATTGCCCCACTATCTAAGGCTCCCTCCTATGGGCAATACTGTCAACTTAAAGGATTAGCACCCTAACTGTCCAAAAAGGCGGCGTGCCCGCCCTCTTGGCTCCTTTGTAAGGGAGCTGTCAGCCTCTTTAGAGGCTGACTGAGGGTTTCTCACCCCATCAAAACCGCCACAGGCTCCATAACAATACCTATAAGCATTGCCCCCACAATGAGCCTTATGTACTTTCTGTAGCTGTTGTCGGGCAGTATAAGGTCAATATATACCGACAGCACAACAAAAACAGCAATTCTCTCCGCATAACTTTTTATAAATTCCATTTAAGTAACCCCGCATAATATAATTGCACATGCCATAACAAACATAGCACTTATTATAAACAGTGCAGACAAGATCATAAAATTACTTTCTCCTATAGTATCTATAATTTCAATAGTCTGTTTGTCACATACAGGCTCCAGAACAGCAGCAACAAGCTTGTACAAAAGAGCAGCAACGGCTATTTCAAAAAGAGGCACCATAGCAGCAAATATTATAATAACCATAAGTATAATACCCATACCGCTGCTTACCGCACTTATTGTACCGACGGCAACATCACTTACACCGCCTATTACATCCCCCACAACAGGAACCATTTTTATGACCGATTTTACCGAACTTCCAAGGCTTTTGTTTATAATACCTCCGCTTATCCTCTCTATGGTAATAAGGAATACAAAAGCATATGCACAGCCTTTAAGACCAAGAGAAGTTATTCTCATAAACAGATCAGACAGCTTGTCCAGAAGCTGTTTTTTTGAAAGTATGTTTATTATTCTCAGAAGAGTTGCAATAACAAGTACAGGCACAATTACAGTATTTATGGCAGTCCCCGTCATTTCTGTACCTATTGCCATTATTCCCCCGCCTGCTATTGATGCACCTTTTCCTGCAGCTGTCAGCAGCATTATCATAAAAGGTATGGCACTGTTTACAATGTCCGTTATATCACTTATACTTCTCTGGAGCATATTTACAGAATTTTTAAAAGATGCCGCAGCAATTCCTATTATCATGACCTGACCTATAAAGCTTACAAGTTCTGAAACTGACTTGTCCTTTATATCCGCTCCCACCATATTAATAACTGCCGATATAATACTAATTACTATAATAGCCTTAATATATCTGTTGTTGTAAAATATTTCATTTTTTAATATATCTGCTGCCCTCTCCTTTAAAATATTAAAAATTCCCTTCCCGTCAAGGAGATCCTCCAGAAGCTCATTAAAAGACAGATCTGTTTTGTCCTCAACCACATCCTCCAGATTGTAAAAATTAAAACTTTCAACACTAATTTCATCTTCGCCTCTGACATTTACTGCAAAGGCTATTGTAAACAAAAAAATAAGCAATAATCTTTTCACATTATAAACCCCAGCATTTCTTCAATAAGTTCATTAATTATGGTCATAGCATTAAGGAGTATAAGCACCTTTCCCCCAAGCTCAATTTTATCGGCTATACTGTTCTGACTGAAGTCCCTGCATATCTGAGATGAAAACATTGAAATATATGCAATTCCAAGAGCCTTAAGCATTACAATAACATACCTGCTGTTTATGCCTATGCCCTCACCAAGATCGGTAATATTGTCAAATATATCCGAAAACACAGGCACAATAAGAAAGAGAAGCACAAGCCCCGTAGCTATTGAGATCATAAATCCGTAGCTTTTATCATTTTTAAGGGCAGTGGCAAGTATAGCTCCCATAAGACCTATTATTCCTATTTTAACAACATCCACTGTACTCCCCCCTTCCCAAATAATATAATTTTCTAGCTTTCCGCCTGCCGAATATAACCCCTGATTCTTTGCTGATACACCCCTCCTACCCCATCAAATTTCAATTTACCGCACCAACAATCTTGCAACCCAACCATTTGTATTGTCAATTCAACACTTTTAGCTTCACTGAAAGCCACACCTGCGGTGTGTCCGCATATTTCTTGCGGTGCAAAGCACCGCCTGCCTCCCTTGCCTAAAGGGAGGAGGAGAAACGCTTGCGTTTCGGGGGAGGGATTCCTGTTCAAATACTGCTCGCCTAAACAGCCTGAGGGATTTTTCCTTCCTAACTGTTCCAACTTAGCAAATACTTGTATTTGCTAAGCATTGATTTCTCTTAAGTTGACAGTATTGCTTGCCTAAAATGAGCAGTCAAACATTTTAGGTTTGACCGAGGGATTCCGCTCATTTCAAAGTCTGAAAAGTGTCTGCACCTCACTGAACAGATCACTTATATACTGAATTATCCAGAACAGCACGACCACCAGCCCCGCAAGAGTGGTAAGCATAGCCTGTTCGTCCCTGCCTGCCCTTGAAAGGACCTGATTCATTACCGACACAAGTATACCCACTGCCGCTATTTTAAAAACTATATTTATATCCATAAATATCCTCCTATAACAGAAGCAAGACAATAAACAAACCTATTGTCACACTTACACTTCTGTATACCTTTTTATCCCTTTCAAGCTTGCTTTTTATAATTTCCTCCTGTGAATTTATGTACTCCACACTGTTTGCAACATATTTTTTCTGTAAAGCAATATCACTGCTGTTAAAGCCCTCTCCCGTAAGAGCAAGCCTGTCTATATCCTCTCTTGACATATAGCAGTTGTCTGAATTTTCTTCAAAGGCATATTTCCATGCAGTCTTTATTGCATTGTTGTTTTTAACGGCATTATAAACAGAACTGAAAATATCATTCTCCTCCACATCTACAGAAGCCTTAAGCGCCTCACAGAAAGTAGCTCTGTTATGTTCAAGCTCAGACATTATTTTCAAAATAGCACTCTTAAAAAATATAAGTTCATCAAGCCTCAGCTTTTCCCTTATTGACAGCCTGTACCCCATACAAAAACATGCAGCCACGATCAGCACCGATCCAAGTATTTTCCCTGCCATATTACATTTAACCCCCTGTCGCATATTTTCTCTATTCTGTTTTCAACAAAATTTCTGTTCATAAATACATATGTATCAAACACCTTGTTTTCTACAAGTTCCGATATTCCCTTTTTTTTACTTATCTCATCCTCATTGTAGGAATGTATTGTACAAAGTATGCTGACGCCGCAGTTCAAAGCCGCCTTAACAGCCTCAATATCAGCCTGTCCCCCTATTTCATCAACAGCAATAACATCAGGTGCCATTGCCCTTAAAGCCATTTCAAATCCTCTCGCCTTGCTTACATTTACAATAACATCGGTTTTTTCTCCAAGGTCAAGCTGGCTTACTCCCATATATGTACCACTTATTTCATTTCTCTCGTCTATAACACATATGTTTTTTCCGCTGTTGCTCCACAATCTTACAATATCCCTTAAAAGAGTTGTTTTTCCTGCTCCCGGCGGCGATACTATAATTGTGTTCCCCTTAATATATTCAGCCACAGACCTGCAGCAGCCCTTTATTTCTCTTGCTATTCTTATGTTCATACTGCTGATATTTTTAATATTTCTCACTTCACCCGTTTCCTCAATAACCGTTCCGGAAATTCCTATTCTGTAACCACCCTCAACAGTAATATATCCCGAATTAATTTCCTCCTTAAAGGCATAGGGGGAATACTGTGTCAGCCTGCCATATATGTTTTCAATATCTTCTTTGCTCACTATGTATGAAAGTCTTTCTTCACTGTCACAGTATTTTATCCTCACCGCTTTATTAAGCCTCAGCCTTATTTCTTCTGCCCTTTCAACATTACGGCTCATTACAGCTCGTCTTACATTTTCACAAAGATATTTGTTGCACATTTCAACTACCCTCATTTGTACCACCTCTGTAAGTATATATGACGAACCTGTTCCATTTATTACAATAAAAAAAGGCAGTGTAAAAATTACACGCCTACTTTTCTTCAAACACATCTTTCAAAATATCTTCGGGACACATATTTCTGTACCCCTCATCATCTCCTAATACAGACCATTCAAATTTGTCATACTGAGTTAAATATACCATATCTCTTGAATTTTCCGGAAATCTGGCATACCATCTTCTGTAATATTTTTTCATATAACACTCTGCGAGCCTTACCGCCTCCGAATATTTTTCACCACCCGGAGTATATGTACCGCTCAACTGTACCCCCGGGGGACTTGAATGAAGGAGCAGAACACTTCCGTCACAACACTCGCCTATGCTTATATACACATGGTTTAACTTACTGAACATAATGTCCCCTGCCCTGTGTGAATGTACATTTTCATTTAATGTAACCTTTCCAAGGCCTTTTTCTTCAAGCATATTTCCAAAATTACGGGAATTTGTAACATACCCCTTCCCGTCGTTTAAAACATTGTATATTACCCAGCCCACATATCCCGAACAGTCAAGTCCCTTATGTATCACACTTACATCCTTCTTATAGTCATATTCTCTGTAATCATAACTTCCCTTTTGCTTGTTTTCAAACTCAATAAAACTCTGTGACAGACCGGGTGTCATTGCCTCTCTGCCTGCACCGTCATCACTTTCATTCCAGCCGCCCCCGTAAACATACATTACCCTGCCCACAGGTTCAAAGGCTGTTTTAATTAAATTCTTTACAGTCCTTTTTCCTCTTTCCCCTCTTACTACAGTTTTGATTTCATTTCCTCCCACAGTTCTGCTCCTCTGACCTCTTATGTAATAAACCTATTCCCCGAAAATAAAATTATTCCTCCCCTGTTATTTATTACCTTAAACCTTCCTTCTCTTTCACATTTTCTATAAGCCACTCATAACCTTCTCTCCATGACGCCCTCATCCTGTTCCCTTTATTTTTCCATATAGCCTCTGGACCCGATGTCCTTTTCATATCTATTCCATAATTGTTATTTACAGGCATAACAACCTGGGCAGTCCTATTGTTTCCGCATTGATAACACATATTATATTTATCGGATTCCAGTATTACGGCACAAAAATTTTCCATTGCCCTTACCTTTAAAACATCGGAAAGCTGACAGCGATAAATTTCATCATCAATATTTTTATGTTTATTAACAATAATGTACCTCTTGTTTTCAATATTTTTCAATTCACTGCAATACAGCATATCCGAAACAATTTCGGGCTTTAATATATCCATCCCCTCAACAATACAGAATATAACATTATTTCCATCGGGTAATTTTAAGCTGTATATACCTCTTTTGATATTGCGGCTTTCATTAATAATGCTCTGAACATTCCCGACAGGTATATACAAATTTATATTTTTATTTACAGTGGCTTCCTGATTTAAGCTGAAATCTTCTTCCATCTTACCATCCGAAGATTCTGTATCATATATATAAACACTTCCTATTTCATTTCTGTTTTTTGTTTTTACTGTAAGATTTTCAAATGGCAGCTCTTTACCTTCCGGAGAATAACCATACACATATGAATTTTTCTTGTTTTTATTATTATCGGAGTGATAACCCATAGTAACAAAATTAAAACAATGATTTTCAACAGCCCGTACCTTATTAAATTTGTGCCATTTGTCGTAAACAACATTGCCTCCCGTACTGTTGATAATTATATCAGCACCCCTTACCCCATACATACGGGAAAACATTGAATGATTGCAGTCATAGCATATTGTAAGTCCTATTTTCTTTCCCTTAAATACTATAGGCTCAAACATTTCTTCTCCAAAACCATCTTTATAATCATCAAAATCAAAAGCCGAAAAATCCGTCGCCGTATGCTTAACATATATTTTTGTGCGTGTTTCATTTGATGAAGAAGCATAATTGCACCAAATACTAAATATAGTACCAAATTTATCATAACTTGAAAATACTATTGCCTTTCCAATCCTTTTGCTGAGTTCAAGACAAGCACTTATAACAGGTATCTCATTACCACTATCCTTAAACAAATCATCATAAATTATCAGATTTTTAAACGGCGTATAGCAGCACTCAGGGAATACAAGTATATCTGCTTCCGATTTTTTTACCTTATCCATTGCTTTATTAAACACTCTTTCGCTACATGCATTATTATTTAAATCCTGTAAATATAATCCTATTTTCATTTCTATCCCTCCGTGCAGTATGACAATATATTTTTTAAACCAAATTCTCTTTTGTAAAAATCTATATGCACAGAAGCATTTTTCCTTGTTATAAGGATCCCCACATAAGCATTTTTCGACATATTAAATATTCCTCCATTAAGATGTTTACCTAATTTACTTTCCATTTCTATTGCTATCAAAGGCACAAATAAATCTTCTATAATCCTATATTTAATACCATAAAGCAGAGGATAAGCAGATACCTGCTTTTTAAGCTCATTTGCCAATAGCCTTAACCAATCTGTAAAGACTTTTGGTGCATTAAATCCAAGAACTACATCAAGTTTAGGTACATAAAAAGCTTCTCTTTTATTTTTTACAAGACTTACTTTTTCTGAATAAGGATCCTTGTAATAAGCCATATTCAGTGCAAATTTTGAATTTTCATCTATAACAGATACATTTTGTATAATACAAAACATAATATCACTTATTCTAGTAGAATAATTCTGTTCTATTTGAAATCCACTTTCTGCAAGGTCTTTTTTTATAGATTTATAAATTTCTGCAGACACTGTTTCCCCGCCAAATTTATTTCTTTTGCTGTTATCCTTTATTTCCATTGTTATATCATTATTCCAGTCAGTTATTTTTGCTGCACTGTTTTCTAAATGTATTTTATCCATAAAAAATACATTTCTGTTACCTGCATAAAAATTAAAATACTTTGCAATTTTAAATCCTCTCCTATATATATCCTCTTCATTAATAGCCCCTTTGTTGTTAACTATAACAAAGCTATATAAAAAATCACCACTATATAAATTAGAGAAATTACTAAGTTCGTATTTACTTGTTGTTCCATCGCCTTCAATTTCAAAACCAGCAAAAGGAATCCTTTTACACCTATTCAGCCATTTAAATCATACTCAAACAAGTAAGATATGCTGTCAAAATTAAAATATTTTGTCAGATCCAAATACCATACTGCATCATAAATCGGAGCATATATATCATTTTCATGTATTCTTTCCTCCAAAGCAGTTTCAAACCCCATTTTTGTGCCCAAATTTTTTATGAAATTCTGAATTTCCAATGTTTCTTTTTTAGGCATTAACATAACCTCCTCATCTATTCTTTAGCTTATTGTAATACTCATTCCTTATTAAAGCATAAGTAATTATATTTTTTATTACTTCCGTAAAATCTTCATTATCCACATATATAAGGTCTTTGCCCGAAAATCTGCCCAGCACAATATCATCATTTTGTATAAGATACGGTGCACATTCCTTGATTAATTCCTTAAGCTTTTCTATCCTTGCACCCCTTCTTTTTGAAACACCGCTATGTGTAAGCTTTAACATCCCATCATTAACATGAAGGAAAGTATTAAGATTAATCTGCAGGAGCATTTCATCCTTTTTTTCATCACTCACAGAAACGACAAGAACACTTTTTCCTGTACGATTTCCATATTTCGGATCATTTTCAGATCTGCCCGTTGCCATAATGCCAATATTCACAATTTTTGAATTCCCGTTACGCTCCTTAATCATAAAAGCTCTGTACCATCCCGTGCCAAATGTACTGCCTGAAGGATCGCCATAGCATAAAAATCTGCAGCCCAGATCATCAGTCAGTTCATAGTACTCAGAAGAAAATCCCCTCAATTTATGTTCCAGATCCATTAAACCCTCATACATATTCACAATATGAGGAACTAATATATCGGGAGTATCTTCTTCTATAAAACAGTAATCATATCCATATTTTCTTGAAGCCTCAATATCAAATAATTCATCATAACCGCATCTCTCAAAATTGTCATCATATATACAGGCTTCCCCCTTACCATTTAACATTTCATCATAATCCGCAAGTCCTGAAATTAATTCATATATTTCTTTTTCATAATTGTATTTATATTGCTGCATTTCAATACCATTGGTAATAAAAATATAATCCGCCCAGACTATATCGGCATAATTTGCCGCCTGATCCAAAACCTGATATGAGAGAGGAACACTTTCTGCCTTACATTCCACAACCGCCAGAGGAACTTGCCTGCCATTGTCATTGCATAATATAACAATGTCCATTCTGCCATTATCGGTGGCACCTTCATAGTGGTGAAGGTGATCTTCCGTTTTTATTGACCCTGCCGGGACTTTCAGATTCCTTTCAAAAAATTTTGCAGCCTTCTGTCTTACCTTTTCCTCCGGCGTAACAGGAATAAGAATGTTTCTGTATGGATCATAATAAAATTTCTTTCCATTATTTACATACTCCTTTATATCCTTTATTCTGTCAAACTTTTCCTTAATGTACATTATTTAATCTCCTTTCAGATATTTTATAAATATATAATATCAGATTTACTGTCCATAAATCAGTACAGCAAATATTTGCAGTATAACAAAAATTCTGATATACTTATTACGGAGGTGTTGACTATGTCAGCAGGAAATCAAAAACTTAAAATACTCTATTTATTAAAAATATTTTATGAATATACAGATGATGAACATACATTAACTATAAATCAAATAATCGAAAAACTTAAACTTTACGGCATATCAGCCGAAAGGAAATCTCTTTACAGTGACATAGAAGCACTGAGGAAATTCGGACTTGATATTCCTGATTATGAGCCTGAAACTCACGGCTATTATCTGGGAGAAAGAGAATTTCAGCTTACAGAGTTAAAGTTGCTAATCGACATTGTCCAGTCATCAAAATTTATTACAGAAAAGAAAAGTCTTGAACTCATTACAAAGCTTACAAAGTTAACAAGCAGGGAACTTGGCAAAAAATTAAAAACTAAAATACATATTTCAAACAGAGTAAAGTCTATGAATGAAAATATATATTATAATATAGATAAGCTCTATGAAGCTATTGACAATGATATTCAGGTATCTTTCAGATATTTCAAATACACTCCTGCAAAGACAAAAGAATTTACTCATAACGGTGAAAAACGTTTTGTCAATCCGGTTGCATTGACATTTAATAATGAAAACTATTATCTCATTGCTTATAACAAACAGTACAAGGGCTTCGTACATTACAGAGTAGACAGAATGATGGATATTGAATTAACTGATAAATTAAGAATATTGCCTCCGAAACCTTTTGATGTAAATGAATATGAAAAAACCGTTTTCTCAATGTATGGCGGCAGTGAAACTAATGTTGAAATTGAATTCCATGATTCAATGGCTAATGTTGTATTTGATCATTTCGGCAGAGATATAATAATTATGCCCAGTAAACCCGGCAGATTTATTACACGTCTTAAAGTTTCTGTCAGTCCCACATTTCTGTCATGGATCATAGGATTTGGTGATAAGGCTAAGGTCATTTCCCCCCAATGGGTGATCAATGAACTATTTCAAATGATCGATGATTTTTACAGGATTTATGATCAGTATTGATTATTTCCCCTTATTTTACTTGATCTTTATCAATATAATAAAAAAACTGCCTCGAAGAATTACTTCTCCAAGACAGTTTTCATTAATTAGCTTTAGAAGACTTAGCGTATTCAATCGCTCTCGTTTCCCTGATAAGATTGACTTTAATATTACCGGGATACTCAAGCTCATTTTCGATCTTTTTGGCAATATCTCTTGCCATCAATACCATATCATCATCAGATACCTTTTCAGGTACTATCATAACTCGCAACTCTCTTCCGGCTTGAATTGCGAAAGATTTTTCAACTCCATCAAATGAGTCAGCAATCTCTTCAAGGGACTGCAGACGTTTAATATATGTTTCAAGTGTCTCACTTCTGGCTCCCGGTCTGGCAGCAGAAATAGCATCAGCAGCCTGTACAAGTACAGCAATAATACTCTTTGGCTCCACATCACCGTGATGAGCCTCAACAGCATTAATAACCACATTAGACTCCTTATACTTTCTGCACAGGGTAACACCAAGTTCAACATGGGTACCTTCCATATCCTGGTCAATTGCCTTACCAATATCGTGAAGAAGACCTGCCCTTTTAGCCAGAGCCACATCCTCACCCAGTTCGGCAGCCATCACACCACATAAATTAGAAACCTCTATGGAATGCTGTAAAACATTTTGTCCATAACTGGTTCTGTACTTCATCTTACCTAAAAGACGAACTAATTCAGGATGAAGACCATGCACACCTGTTTCAAAGGTAGCATTATCTCCCGCCTCTTTCATAACGGCTTCAACTTCCATCTTAGCCTTGTCAACCATTTCCTCTATTCTTCCCGGATGAACACGTCCGTCAATGATAAGCTTTTCAAGGGCAATTCTGGCAATTTCCCTCTTCATAGCTCCGAAACCTGACAGTATAACAGCCTCCGGTGTATCATCAATAATAAAGTTAATGCCTGTTAATTGTTCCAAAGTTCTTATATTTCTGCCTTCACGTCCTATAATTCTGCCCTTCATTTCATCATTAGGCAGATTTACAACAGATACTGTAGTTTCTGCAACGTGATCGGCAGCACAGCGCTGTATTGCATCAGCAACAATTTCCTTGGCTCTCTTATCAGCCTCAGCCTTTGCCTCTGCTTCCATTTCCTTGATCATTACGGCAGTTTCATGCTTAACCTCATCTTTTACGCTTGCAAGGATGTATTCCTTGGCCTCATCTGTAGTAAGACCTGATATACGCTCAAGCTCCGCAAGTTCCTTGTCCTTAAGTGCTTCAACTTCCCTGCGTTCATTTTCAACAGCTTCAAGCTTGTTGCTAAGCATTTCTTCTTTCTTTTCAAGAGAAGCAGCCTTTTTATCTACTGCATCCTCTTTCTGCGTAATACGTTTTTCAAGGCGCTGTATTTCATTTTTTCTATCCTTACATTCCTTTTCAACTTCATTTTTAGTCTTAATGGCTTCTTCCTTAGCCTCTAAGAGCACTTCTTTTTTGGTAGCCTCTGCATTTTTTCTGGCTTCAAGCTTAATGTTTTCAGCCTCTCTTTCGGCAGAGCCTATCTCAGCTTCAGCAAACTTTTTTCTTATATACTTACCAATAGCTATACCAATTATTAACGAAATTAAAATGGATGCAAAGACGATACATAACCAAATGATTGTTGATGTATCCAGTCTAAACACCTCCTATTAAATTTTCAAAGTACATATTGCCTATAAGCATATTCATAGGCTGTATACATTTTAAAGTATCAGAAATGCAATCCAAAGCAGCTAAAATAAGGATTGATTTCTGATTACTTTAAACATGTAAAGAGCATATGTAATAATGCACGTATACACACACTCCTTATTACTACACTCCTATTTTATTACTTTTTTCCTGTCTTGTCAAGTAATTTCCACCTTATTATCACTTCGATTAATTTTTAGTATATTTATAATCTGTAATAAAGGTAGCTTAATCAGTTCAAAAACAAGCACTTCCAATTTAACAGAATACTGAATTATCACTTATCAAGCAAATCAGGTCTTTTTCTCTTAGTCCTTTCAAGAGCCTGTTCCCTTCTCCACTTTTCAATATTTTTGTGGTGTCCGCTTAAAAGTATATCAGGTACTTTTCTCCCCATAAATTCTGCAGGTCTTGTATACTGTGGATATTCAAGTAGATTTTCCGAAAAACTTTCATCCATAAAACTTTCCTCCTTGTTGAGAACACCGGGTATAAGCCTTGCCACAGCATCAATAACAGTCATTGCCGCAAGCTCTCCCCCTGTCAGCACAAAATCACCTATAGAAATTTCATCAGTCACAATTTCCTCAATTACTCTTTCGTCAACGCCTTCATAATGTCCGCATAAAATGACCATATCCTCTAGCTCTGAAAGACTTCTTGCCTTTTCCTGTTTAAATGTTTTTCCCTGGGGAGTCATATATATAACGGGACAGTTTTCACTGAGCTTTGGTTTAATACTCATATAGGCATCATAAATAGGCTGTGCCTGCATAACCATTCCAGCACCGCCGCCATAGGGATAATCGTCAACATGTCTGTGCTTGTTTTTAGCAAAATCCCTTATATCAATAGTTTCAATACTTATTATCCCCTCATCCTGTGCCCTTTTTATAATGGAATGGCTCAGTCCGTCATTGATCATATCGGGGAAAAGAGTCAAAACATAAAACTTCATTATCTTAAGCCCTCCAAAAGCTTAACAGTCATAATCTTGTTTTCAACATCAACATTTAAAATACAGTCCTTAATGGCAGGTATAAGTATTTCCTTCCCGTCATCAGACTTTACGGCATACACGTCATTTGCTCCCGTAAAAATAACATCACTTATGATACCAAGCTTTTCTCCCTCATCGGTCACGACCTCCATATCATATAAGTCCCTTATATAATACTCGTCCTCTTCACAGGGCAGAGCCATATCCTCTGTTATCTTTGCAACAGTCCCCTTTAATTTTTCAGCACTTGTCATATCGTCAATTCCCTTAAGCTTTAAAAGTACAAACTGCTTGTGGAATCTTACATTTTCAATTTCATATTCGGTAATACTTCCCTTCCTGTCAACAAAAATACGATCAAGAAGCTTAAATCTTTCAACATCATCAACAGCAGGCATAAGCCTTACTTCACCTTTAATACCCTGTGTATTTACTATATTTCCAACAACAAAATAATTTTCCATATCACATATCTCCCGATTTCAATATTGTAAGCTTTATGGGCTCTGTAAAATTATTATACCAAAAATATATTAAATTTCAAATTTTCTTGAACTATTAACTAAATTCCTATTTAATGCACCAACAATCTGACAATCCACCACCTGTAGGGGCGAGCATTGCTCGCCCGCAATCAGCCTCCTTTGTA
>CAJFNV010000105.1 GCA_904395805.1 Candidatus Gallispira edinburgensis
AGCTGGCTGTTCAAATCAGTAAAACTGATTTGAACAGACTGAGGGATTTTTCTTAAGTTGACAGTATTGCTTGCCTAAAGGGAGGTGTCTGTGCCATAGGCACAGACGGAGGGATTCCACTCCTAACTCCTCATTCCTCACTCCCTCACCTTCAGCAGAGACACCATTACATTTCTGAAACTATACCCTCCTTTATCCGTAACTATCTGAACAGTACTGCAATCCTCAGCAGAAAACACAGTATTAAATCCAAATGAAGCATTTTCACATACAGAATAAAAGGTGTGCCCTGTCACAGCTCCCTCCACAGCCGAGCCGTTGATATAAAGCCTTAAGTTTACTGTCTCAGGCAGTGTTGTGCCTGTATTCACCCCTCCCCTGCAATGGAAGGCTATCTGATAAATACCCGCCTTATTTATTTCTATATCAGATGTATTTTCCTCATGAGAAATACCCTCTCCCATACCCAGGCTGTTCACACCGAAAACCAGTGCTCCTTTTGAGGCACTTATCTGCTCATCCTCATTAAATGTTACAAGTATTTCCCCTTGAGTATTTCCTCTCGGAATATAGAAATCAAACACAGCGTTTTCATCGGTACCTGTGTTCACTACCTTTGCACATTCTCCCGGCGAAATTGTATATACATTTCCGACTCTTACAGTTGCGGCAGCACCTGTTGCTCCCGTTACTCCCCTTGCTCCTCTTGTGCCCCTTGCTCCCGTGGCACCTGTTGCCCCTGTGGCACCTGTTGCTCCTCTTGGTCCTCTGGCTCCTGTGGCTCCTCCTGCGGGACCTGTAGCACCTCTTGCCCCCGTACATCCTGTAGCTCCTCTTGCTCCTGTGGCTCCTCTCGGTCCCTGGGGTCCCGTCGCTCCTCTGGCTCCCGTAGCTCCTGTGGCGCCTCTTGCTCCGTTACATCCTCTCGGTCCTTGTGGTCCTGTAGCTCCCGTGGCTCCTGTGGCGCCTCTTGCTCCGTTACATCCTCTCGGTCCCTGGGGTCCAGTCGCTCCCGTTGCCCCCGTAGCTCCTCTGCACCCCCGGCATCCTCTCGGTCCCTGGGGGCCTGTAGCACCCACACTACAGCTATTTGTATCACTTACAGATGTATTTCTGTTGCATGTGTTTTCACAATTTTCACTGTTTTCATTGTTTTCCTGTATAAGTTGCAGCAGATCATACCAGTTATTACCATTCCCGTTGTTTGAATAGCTGTCCAAATTATCCTCTCCTTTCCTCATTATGAGACTTTATAGCAAGCCTACTCCATTATATGAATGTCCGATAAAATAGGTGATTTATCTCCCTATACAATACCCTTGATTCTAATCCCTCACTCCCCTAAATTTCTGTTTACCGCACCAACAATCTTGTAACCCCATCATTTGTAGGGGCGATCATCGATCGCCCGCAATTAGGCTCCCTTGCCTAAAGGGCTGGTCGTATTCTCACAGTAATCCCCATCAAAGTATAGCCCGTAGGGCATGCCTCCCTTGCCTAAAGGGAGGAGGAGAAACGCTTGCGTTTCGGAGGAGGGATTCCTGTTCGAATACTGCTCGCCATTGAATCGGAAGAATATCCGACAGGACGTAGTCCTGCTTTTGCAAAGCAAAAGTTCTGAATAAGCAACCAAGGAGCTGTCAAGCGTAATTCAGCACTTTCAGCCAAAGGCTGAAAGCCGTCCTAACGGACGTCCGCATAATTCTTGCGGTGCAATCTTGACTGAGGGATTCTGGTTTCGCAATGCTGCTCGCCATTGAATCGGGAGAAGTTACCCGACGACACACAGTGTCGCTTTTGACGCAGTCAAAAGTTCTGACGGAGGAGGGATTCAACTCCTAATTCCTAACTCCTAACTCCTAACTCCTAGCTCTTTAAGCTCTTTAAAGTATTTTTCATTGAATTTCACTTCCTCAGCCTCTGGCTTTATTCTCTTCGAGATCATGTGATATTCAAAAGCCTTTTCATGCTCCCCCATTCTGTCATAACATACACAAAGCTGTATTGCAGGTATATAGTCATAAAAATCTTTCTGCATAAATGCTCCCGAATACTCATCATACTTTGCCCTTAGAGCCTGACCATACCAGTATACAGCCTTTTCATACTCTTCTTTCTCCATAAAAGCCCTGCCTACCTCGCAGCATATTTCAGCTCTCGGCACATCAAAATAAAAGCTGTAAAAAAGAGCCTTCATTCTCTTTTCATATTCTCCCGTTTTCTCATAACAATATGAAAGCTGCAGACAGGCATCAATATTGTTTTCTATCCACCCTTTCCCTTCTCTCAAGAAGTCAATTAACACCCTTTCCCCTTCCTCGTACCTTCCGTTGTAATAAAGCTCTCTTCCGTAATAAAACTTATCTCTCGGCTCCAGTCTTTCTCCCCTTTTTATCATATTTTCATATATTTTTATATTTCTGTCCCTATAGCCTTCCTTTATCTTTCTGTGTTCGATTTCTATATCCGAATATATAACATTTCCGTGTGGCTCCACCGCCTCATGAACTTTCCCTTTCCATCTGTAATCAGCTTTATTTTTTATAAGCCTTTCCCTGTAGCAGAAAAAGCTTGGATCGCAACCTTCATCAAATCCCGTTACATATTTCATCATAACAACATCCGTATTCTTATCAATATTTTCCTTAAGTTCTTTAAGTTCCTTCTGCCACTTTTCCCTTATAACATCATCAGCATCAAGCCACATTCGGTAATCCATTTTTGCCTTATCCCACACAAAATTTCTTGCTGCTGAAAAATCATCGCACCACTCAAAGTCAAAGACATTTGAAGTATACCTGTATGCTATATCCTTTGTCCCGTCCTCCGACCCCGTATCCCCAATAATAATTTCATCAGCAATATCCTTCATGATTTCAAGAATTCTCTCAAGTACAGCCTCTTCATTTTTAACTATCATACATAAGCTGATTGTTGCCATATTTCCCCTCACATAACAAAAAGCCAGGGATAACTCCTTTTAAAAGGCTTTCCTTGGCTTTTCATATTAACATTTACTTATATAATTATTTACAAATTCTCTTTGAACAACAATTTCTTCAAGCTTGTTTTTTACTCCCGTAGGCACAAAATTTTTAGAGGTCTTAAAGAAGTCCTCCATTGTGCTTACAAAACGGTGTGGATATTCCATCACAACTTTCAGTACTTCAAAATCATAGGATGAAATATTTGTATATCTTGAATATTTGTTGAGCACCTCTTCAAGATTCATATATGCCATATTATGACTGTGGCTGTAATAGCAGTTTTTCCTTATATACCGCCTTATAAAAAATGCAATATCCTCAATATAATTAAGATATTTCATATTGTCCCAGTCAATTATATATGTTCTTCCCTTTTTATATATAATATTTCCTTCCTTAAGTCCGCAGTGGCAGTAGGTCGATATATTGCCATAGTCAAGGTCCTCAAGTCTTTCCGTAAGCTCAAAACACTTGTCAATTATTTTTCTGAACAAAATAAGACTTTCCTTATCCCAGTATTTATTCCCCTTTTGTATTAAAAGCTTTTTTATCCTTTCAAGAGCTTTTCCCTTGCTTCTGTACATAGATATGGTAGGGTTATTGTCACTTGCAACAGAGAGCATTTCCTCACTCATAAGCTTTAAACCTTTATGGAGCCTGCCAATATCATTAAGGGAAACACTTACCTGGGTATTATTCATAAAGTCAAGCTCATTTGAGCCGAAAAACCTTGTTACAACATATATTTTCCCCTCAGCCTCGCAATAGGGAAGCCCCTTATCAGTCACACAGTAATTATCTATATTGTGAATACCATAGTCTAAAAGGCATTCCTTTACCTTATGTATTTCATTTATTTTAGAGGGCTTAGGTCTTGCCGCAGAAAGAGAATAAGCCCCGTTTACACAGTTAAGAACATAATAATACCTGTATTTATAAATATTGACCGGTGTAATATTAAAATTTTTTGCAATCTCAGCTATATTTTCATACACAAAAATCACCTCCCGTGGATAAACAGAACATAAGCTGCAACCACACATACTCTATTGTATGTAAGGGAGGTGATTATTATGAATTTTATTGTTTCAACAATTTTTGGTGTGGTTTATTTAATTGCATCTATTTAGGCTCCCTTCCAAGAGCAATACTGTCGGCTTAAAGGAGCAGCATAAACCTAACCCTTCAAAAAGGCGGCGTGCCCGCCCTCTTGGCTCCTTTTGTAAGGGAGCTGTCAGCATAGCTGACTGAGGGTTTTCCGTTAAACCACACTATTTGGCAAAGAACAGAATTTTATTTGTATCTCTGCATCTTTAATGTTTACTTATGCCTTTTTCACAACAATGACAATATCACTGTTGTCATCATAGCTTTCAAAGGGGATAAATTTGTAATGTGCCTTTCTTATGTGACCTGCATAACTCATTACACCTGTTGCAGGTTTAAAGTACCATAATTCCCCATTGATGTATTCGGACAGATCCATTTCAAAAGCTCTTCCCATATAGTCATAAGCAAACAAAAATTTATCACTGCCAAACACAGCGATCCTGTTATATTTCTCCTGCTGACCTCCTGTCAGCAGATCATCTCTTGATCTGCCCTTAATATAATCAACAGATTCCATAAGCCTTTTCAGATACCCCATCTGCCCGGCACCGTCATGGTGCAAAGCCTCATACCAATGATCTTTTGCACCGTATGTAACGCCCTCATACTCTCCTGTATAAAACTGCATAACGGAATTATCACCATATGTATGTCCGCATGCTCCCGCAAAAACAGACCAGTAAGCATACCTTCTTACATCTTTGGCTGTCCAGTAAGGTTGATTTTCATCATGAAGCCCCTGTAATATTCTCTCATAAGAAGGTTCCCCGTCAAGTGTAGGCTTATCACATACACCCAGATCATGCTCTGCATACTTCCAGTTATCTTCTCCGTAAAATTCGGCATTATTTGCATTGTCATCCCACGCACCAAGACTGCACTGATCATATCTTCTGTGACCTGACTGAAACATATTGAAATCAAGCCACTTTGCATCCCCGAACCACATTGAAGATGAGCACCTTCCAAAGGGGTGAAAACCTATAAGCTGATCAGGTGCTTTTTCCTTTAGTATTCTTCCCATTTTGTTATAAACATCTTCATAGCCTTCAGCCTTTATATCTCCGCCCAGAAGCCATATTATATTTTTTCTTTTGCCATACCTTTCAGCTAAAAAGCTTCCATAGATTTCGGCATTTTCACAGTTAAGTATCCCTCTTTTCACAAGACTTCCCCATGCAGGCAGCAAAGCCATGTAAACGCCCTGCTCTTCTGCCATATCTATGACCTTGTCACAATATTCCCAGTACTTCTCACTATGCACATCACATTTTTTAACAGGCATCTTGTTTATATCTTCCATATCATCTGTATCATATACCAGTACCGCCTGTATTACATTAAATCCTTTTTCACTGCGGTTTTTTATATACATTTCCGCTTCCTGCTCATTCGTGTTTGTAAAAATAAGCCATGCCGTATCTCCAAGCCAGAAAAAAGGCATATCCCCATTCATTAAATACCTTAAATACCTTTTATTTTCACTTACAGTCAAAACACCATTTTCCCATGGTTTCATACAACTCCCCCTCCATGTATTACACACCAATACTGTCAACTTAAAGGATTAACATAACCCTAACTGTTTAAAAAGGCGGCGTGCCCGCCCTCTTGGCTCCTTTGCAAAGGCTGGTCGCATTGTTTCGCAAGTAACTAAGGCTCCCTTCTAAGGGAGCTGTCACCGTTAGGTGACTGAGGGTTTTCTCCTGTTCTA
>CAJFNV010000106.1 GCA_904395805.1 Candidatus Gallispira edinburgensis
CCGGTGGAGGGATATTAAGCCGTTTGCACTGAGCAAATGCTTGCATTTGCGGAGTTAATCTTTATCTCAATAAATGGACTAAATTCCTGTTTAACGCAGCAATAACCTGACACCCCACCACCTGTAGGGGCATTTCAAATTTCAGCCGTTAAATTCTGTAATACAGAATTTTAACAAGGCTGAATTTTGAAACATCGATCGCCTGTGGCTCCCTTACCTGAACAGACTTAGGGATTTTTCTTTCCTACTGCTTCAACTTAGCAAATGCTTGCATTTACGTTTTTAATTCTCAATTCACAATTATTCTCTTCAAAATAGTTTATAATACTTTCCCTTTCTTCCAAATTTTCTGCCGGTGCAACGCAGGTAAATTTATCAGTTATTACTGCAAGATATTCTTTATTAAAATCCCACCAGATATCTGCAGCCTTATAGCTGTTTGTTTCCGAATCATAATAATTAAAGCTTATATATCCGATATGAGTATCACCGTTATCAAAATATAATACAGGCACCTTAACTTTATTTTCGGAATTATCAAATATAACTTCATCGTCTGAATTTATTTTGATTTCTGTAATGATTTTATCTGTTTTAAATAAATAGTTTAATTTCCATGCTTTTATTGACATGGTATATGTATTTTCCTTATCGATATATGCCGGAACAACTTTGTTTATCCTTTGAGGATAAGGTATAAAAACTATTATTAACAGTAAAATTATGACACACACTAAAACACAAATTATATTTCTTTTTGTTATCGGAACAACACCTGCCATTTATAAGGGGTAAGCTTTACCTTATATTGCCGTTTGCAATAACTTTTGATCACATTATTTTTCCAAAAGCTTAATTACTAACCTTTCAAGAGATTCCATAAACCTTGCATCATCCTCCGCCGTCCTTTTCTTAGGTCCCTTAAGATGATTTTTCCCTTTCCTTCTTGCAGCCTTAGCCATATGCCTCTGCATAAGAAGCTCGTCAATATTTTCATTTGTATACCACCTGCCGTTCTGGTGAATGGGATAAGCCCCTTTCCCCAGTGCCATAGCAGCTACACCGTAATCCTGACTTACAACAATATCACCCTTGGAACACCTGTTTACAAGAACAATATCCACAGAATCAGCTCCCGCATCAGCCACAATAATATCACTGTAACCGGAACTTAGCATATGATTTGTATCGCATATCAGTGTAACGGGAACATTATATTTTTCCGCTATTTTTTCCGTCTGCCTTACAACGGGACAGGCATCGGCATCTACATATATTCTCATTTTACGCTTGACCTCACAGCTTCCTCTACTGATACATGATTTATCTTTTGTGCAATACTCTCACTGTAGTAAAGAGTACCGAAAGCCTTTTTTACAACCCCGAGGGGCAGAAGTTTAACCAGCCCCATAATTTTTGAAACAGGCTTATGGGAAATATATTTCATAAGCTTTGCCGTTGAAACATATTCTCCGTCCATAGGCATATATATGCCTTCTTTTTTGTTTTTTATTATATCACCTATAAAATAAGCAAGGTTTCCCATATAAATAAGGCTTTTCTTATTCCCTGTATCCGGAATAAGGGGCGTAATTTCAGCTATTTTCTTAAGCCTTTCAAAATTTCCGGGGCACTTTGATCCGTATACCATAGGAGGTCTTATGACTGCCGTTTTAAAGCTGTCACAGTTTAATGACATAACATATTTTTCGGCTTTAAGCTTGCTTTTGCCGTAGAGCGTCTTTGGTTCAGGGGGAGTATTTTCATTTATTTCACCCTCTGTCACTCCGTACACAGCCATTGTACTCATAAATATAAACTGTGATACTCCATCAGCCTTAGCCTTGTCTGCAAGCTTTCTGGTAAGAAGAAAATTTACATTTTCATATTCATCCCTGTATTCATCTTCCCTTTTGTGTACGATTGCCGCACAGTGTACAACAACATCGACACCTTTAAAGCTTACATCTTCTCTTACGGAAACACACTCTGCCTCATACCCCTGTGATATAAGATAGTCCCGTGTATTTCTGCCTATATAGCTATTTTTCCCCGTCAGTATTATCCTCATGTCTGCCCTCCTGAACTCCGTCAGCCTTAAACACAGAAAAAACAGTCCTTATTATAATATAAACATCAAACAAAAAGCTCATCTTTTCAACATATTCACCGTCATACTTTGACTTGACAGGTATAGGCAGCTCATCTCTTCCGTTTACCTGTGCCCAGCCTGTAAGCCCAGGCACAACATTGTTTGCCCCGTATTTGTCCCTCTCTGCAATAAGGTCAAACTGATTCCAGAGAGCAGGTCTTGGACCTACAATGCTCATTTCACCCTTAATAATGTTAAAAAGCTGAGGCAGTTCGTCAAGACTTGATTTCCTTAAAAATTTACCTACAGCTGTTATGTAGCTTTCGGGATTTTCCAAAAGATGCGTAGGCACATCCTTTGGTGTAGTTGTTTTCATTGTTCTGAACTTGTATATATAAAATTCCTTTTTATTAAGCCCTATCCTCTTCTGCTTAAAAAGTATATTGCCTCCGTCCTCCACCTTAATAGCCCCAGCTATTATTAACAAAAGCCAGCTTAAGCCCACAACTGCAACAAGACTTAATATAAGATCCAGAAATCTCTTTATTCCCTTATACATACTATTCTCCCTTTGGATCAAAATTAGGCACTATCTTCTTTATAACATCCCTTACCTTTTCAGGGGCGTCAAAGGCTGCCTTGTAAAGCTCTTCAAGATTTTTGTTAAAGACATCATAGTCCATATCAACAGGAGCCGTAACAAATATCTTGTTTCCGAAAACAAGCTTCATATTTTCCTTTTCCTCTGCCATTATAAGTTCCTCATAAAGCTTTTCTCCCGGTCTTAAGCCTGTGTACACGATTTTAATATCCTTATCGGGCACATAACCTGAAAGCTTTATAAGATTTCTTGCAAGGTCGTCTATCTTAACAGGTTTACCCATGTCAAGAACATATATTCTGCCGCTGTCGTCAAGGCTCGCAGCCTGGAGCACAAGTCTTGAAGCCTCTGGAATTGTCATAAAAAATCTTGTAATGTTCTTGTCTGTTACCGTAACGGGACCGCCAGCCTTTATCTGTTTCTGAAAAAGAGGTATAACACTTCCGTTGCTTCCAAGTACATTACCGAATCTGACAGCCACAAACTTGGTTTTGCTGTGGGATGCAAATTCCTGTATAATAAGCTCCGTTATCCTCTTTGTGGCACCCATAACATTTGTAGGATTTACCGCCTTGTCTGTAGACAGCAATACAAAGTGGTCAACACCGTACTTGTCGGCACATTCGGCTACATTAAGAGTACCGAAAACATTGTTCTTCACAGCCTCGGCAGGCACATATTCCATAAGGGGCACATGCTTGTGTGCAGCTGCATGGAACACAACATTTGGTCTGTATTCCTGAAAAACTCTTTCAACACAGTTTATATCCCTTATTGAGCCTATTCTCACTATCATTTTTGCCTTGTCGCCGTACTTGCCTTTAAGCTCGTTGTAAAGCTCATAGGCATTGTTTTCATAGACATCAAAAATAATAAGAAGCTTTGGTTCAAACTTTATTATCTGTCTGCAAAGTTCGGAGCCTATAGAGCCTCCGCCACCGGTTACAAGAACCACCCTGTTCATAATATATTCCGAAATACTGTAAATATCAATGGAAACTTCATCTCTGAAAAGAAGGTCCGTAATATCCACATCTCTTAATCTCTGATATCCTCCGTCTGATATATCGCTCATAGGAGGTATCATTTTGAGGGCGCAGTCTGTCTGGGTACAGAATTCCATTATTCTGTTTATCTGTGCATTTGTTGCAGAAGGAATTGCAATTACGATTTCCTCGATCTCATACTCTTTGCAGAGCCTTGGGATATTTGCCGTATCGTAAGTAACTCTCACTCCCATAAGATTACTGTTGTTTTTGTTATAATCATCATCAACAACAAGAACAGCCATTCTGTTTTCATATCCCTTTTCACCGTTGTTAATACTTCTTACAACATTGTATCCCGAATAGCCTGCACCGACAATAAGGACCCTTTTTCTGCCGCTCTTTTTTTCAAAGAAATGCTCAATATTTATAAAAAGCTTTTTGACAAATCTGTAGCCCGAACGTGAAAATATAAAAAATATTATACTTATTACCCAGCCTACAATAAGCATTCTCTTTGGCAGTTCAAAATCAACTATTTTTGAAACCACATAATAGTAATATAAATATACCGCACCGTATATTATAGTGTTTGCAACTATTATCTTGTACATATCGTCAATAGTCGCATACTTCCACAAATTGGAGTAAAATTTAAATAAGCCATATACTATAAGACAAAGGGGAGATACAAATATAAATGTATATTTGTACCAGCTCCAGACCTCATTTGGTATGAGAGTACCGCTTCCTCCGGGAAGTCCCGGAATCGTACCTCCGTACCACAGACATATGGCAATTATTATTGATATGTTTATAAGCACCACGTCAAGGAGAGCATAGAGAAACATTTTATTCCTCTGCTCCCTTGCCATATCAGACAGTTTGACCATTGTCTGCCTCCCTTCACTTATATATGACTGTTTTCTTAAAATAATAGATTTAACGTAATTTGATTATTCAGATTTATATCAGCTATCTCAGGTTCTCGTTCAAATTCCCGTTTACTCCTCCACCAGCCTAAAGCCTCCCTTGCCTAAAGGGAGGGGGACCAACGCAGTTGGTGGAGGGATACTGAACTGTAACTATTGAGCAAATGCTTGCATTTGCGGAGCATTGGTTTTTCTTAAGTTGACAGCATTGCCCTTCTAAGGGAGCTGTCCGAAGGACTGAGGGTTTTAAAGCCATCAGCTTAAAACCACAAAAATTAATAATAAATCTTTCTTACACTGATATTGGCGAGGATCTCCCCGCCAATATATTTCTTACCGTTTTATACCATTATATTTAAACAATTTCAAGCGTAAGCCTGCTTTCTCTTAAGGATCATTACTTCAAAACTATCTTCCTGATCTTCTCATGGTTTATAACATTAGCTCCGAATCCCGTACCCAGAAGTGTCCAGAACACAGGTGCAACAGACACAACGCTGTCCGTTGTCATTCCTGCCACAAGATAGGCAACGACACCTGCCATTATACCTATTCTTATAGCATTAAGTGTCTGTTCCTTGTCACTGAATACTCTCTTTATAGTCTGCACAACATAGAGCACAAATAAACCAAGCATAACAATAAGAGAGATAACACCTGTATTAATACCGATCTGTAAAAACATATTGTGAGGCTTGTCAATAATTACATAAGGATTTCCAAGGAAATTAAGCTTGCCTCTTATATCATCCTGAGGGAATTCAAACACAAATGTGTCAACACCTGAACCGATAAGTATATTCTGCTTTAAAAGAGGCAGACTTCTTGACCATATATAACCTCTGTTTGAACCAAGTCTTTCAACACCTTCAAAGCCCCAGCTTTCGGGAGGGGTATTCAGATCTACAGCATTGCCGAACTTGTCAAGAGCCGTAAGTTTGCCGTCAACTTCACCGAAGAGGAAATAGGTCTGTGTTCCGACCCTGTCGGTACCTATAACATTTACAACGAATATATCCTTTGTCTGCATTTTATAAAGGCACATATCCCATGTAAGCCCTGACTCTTCGTAAGTATATCTTGTACCGCCGCCGTCCATTGGCTCCTCACTTACGGGATCAAGTACAACACCGTTGTGCATAAACTGTGTAGCCTCTGCTGCATAGTCAATGGCAAATTCACCGTCTTTTGTAATTATTTTGCCCACCATACCGTCAACTTCAATATCTTCGTAAAAACTTGCTGACTCACTTAAAGCTTCACCGTTTTTAAGGGCATCCATTATAACATTAAACTTCTGTATAATAACCGCATTTGAATTAAAGAGGACTATCAAAGCAATTACACCTGCAATGATACCGCCTATGGTAATGCCTATTGCAGCCTTATTTTTAACAGCAAATACATAATAGCATATTAAAACCACAGCTGCAAATCCGATACCTGCAACAAGTCCCAAAAGACCGCCTACGGAATTTGAGCCTATTGCACAAATTCCAAGAACAACAGCAAGGACTGCAAAAAGCCACTTTACCTTGTTCTTAAGGGGCAAAAGCACAGCCATAACACAAAAGGCAGAAAACATCATACCGAAATACATGCCTGCACAGTTGGGATTGTAAAGGGTTGCAAATACGGAATCAAATCTTATTGTCATAGGTGCACCGTTATAGGAATCTCCCATAATAAGCTTGCTGCCCCACTCCGTTGAAAATATGTTGTATCCGAAAAACTGGAGTATGCCCACAAGACCTACAAGACATCCCGAAGCAAAAAATCCCCATAATATAAAATCAAGTCTTTTTCTGTCGGAAGCAAAAGCCATGGCAACTATCATAAACACCATGTAGCAAAGCCACACGAAAAAGCCTTCATATCTTTCGGAAACACCGAAAAATGAAGTGTGGTGATAGCTTGAAAATACTGATGACACAAGAGCAAAAAGAATATATACTCCCGCCAGTATAACAGGCTTTGATTTAAAATCTATTGTAAAACCGTCCTCACCCAGGATCTGAAATGCCATAAAGAGTGCTGTAACAACACCCATAGTCAGTATAAGAACAGACTTGCTGTAGGAGAAAACATCATTTACAACATCGCCTGAACGTATAAAATTATACTCCTCGGCACTTACATTAACATTGCTTACCTTGCACACAAGAGGTATTATTGCAATAACAATAAAAAGAAAAATTCCAATAAGCTTGTCCGATGTTGTCAAGCCATTTGACCCTTTTTTATTCATAGGAACCCACCTTTACATAATAATCTATTATGATTATACCACAGCAGGCTGTTTTTTACAAGTTTTTTGCATGAAAAAGGAGCTTCTCAACAACAAAAGCTTCCCATTAAAATACAAACTTTTATTTGTACAGACATATTAAATACAATAAATTATATTATCAGAACTTCGTTCTGATTGCTGTGTTCCACAGCTCCCCTGCTAAACAGGGTTAATATAATACCTCGGCTTACGCCTCGGTGACTTTTCGCACAAAATTGAAAGCAAGCTTTCATTTTGTTGCTCATAAGTCATATTACTTAATTAAATTCCGATTTAGCACACAACCACCCAAAGCCTCCCTTGCCTAAAGGGAGGAGGAGAAACGCTTGCGTTTCGGGAGAGGGATTCCACTCCTCACTCCACACTCCACACTCTGATAAATTCCAATTTCCCCCACTTATAAAACAAAAAGGAGCCTCTTTACAGCAAGAAACTCCTTAAACATTACTTATTTTCAAGCTCACTGAGCTTATATGACAAAGTCATAACGCTGTCTGTCAGATGAACATTTTCCACTACAACATCATCAGGCGTGTGCAGATCAATATGAGAGAAATTCCATATACCCTTTACACCGTTTTCAACCAGTATAGGCGAGATCTGAGGTGCATTGGTTTTTGGAATTGAAAGAACTGCAATATCCACTCTGTTATTTTTAAGAAAATCCTCAAGACCGTCAACATCCTGGATAACAACATCCCCTGCTTTTTTGCCTATAATTTCGGGATTTTTGTCAAAGGCAGCAATAAAGTTAAAGCCTCTCTTTTTAAAATTACCATAATTGGCAAGAGCCTGTCCCAGATTTCCCGCACCTATAATGATCAGATTATATTCTCTGTCAAGTCCCAGTATTTTCTTTATTTCCTCATAGAGCATTTCAACATTATAGCCGTAGCCTCTCTGCCCGAAGCAGCCGAATTTATTCAGATCCTGTCTTATCTGAGAAGCTGTAACATTCATTCTGCGGCTTAATTCACCGGAAGAAATTCTTGTAATACCGTTTTCAAGCAGATCCCCCAGATATCTGTAATATCTCGGCAGTCTTTTTATTACAGCCATAGAAATTTTTTCATTATCATCATAATTCATAATACATTCACCTTTTTCCTTTTTATCATTATAAAAGAAATATCTTTTTTTGTCAATCTTGACTTTTATTTAACAGAAATTTATGCTAAAATATAACAGACAAATATATGGAGGTTTTACTATGATATTAGCTCTTAACAATGTATCAAAGTCCTTTGGTACAGATGTTATACTGGAAAACATTTCATTTCATATAGAAGAAAAAGAAAAAGTGGGCATTGTAGGTGTAAACGGTGCCGGAAAATCCACACTTTTCAAAATAATCACAGGTGAGCTTTCCCTTGACAGCGGCGAAGTTATTATGCCCAAATCCGGCGCACTGGGCTATTTTTCACAAAGCCTTGAAATAGACAGCAGCAAGACCATATACGGAGAGCTTCTCACTGTATTTGAGCCTGTTATGCTTATCGAACAGCAGTTAAGGGATATGGAAAGCCAGATGGCACACACAAAGGGCGAAGAACTTGACCGCCTTATGTCAAACTATTCGGAGCTTTCCCATAAAATGGAGGAAATGGACGGCTACAGCTATCAGAGCCGAATAAGAGGTGTAATAAAAGGACTTGGTTTCAGCGACGATGAAAGTTCCCAGACCATAAATGAACTTTCGGGAGGACAGAAAACAAGAGTCGCCCTTGGTAAAATACTTTTGCAGGCTCCCGATATCCTCCTTCTTGATGAGCCTACAAACCACCTTGATATTGACTCTATACGCTGGCTTGAGGATTTCTTGAAAAGCTATAAAGGAGCAGTTGTGATAATTTCCCACGACAGATATTTCCTTGACAGAGTTATAGGAAAAGTTATAGAAATTGAAAACAGGAAGGCAAAGGAATACTTCGGCAACTATTCCTACTATGCCGAAAAGAAAATAATCGACAGGGAAATTGCATGGCATCAATATATTAATCAGCAAAAAGAAATAAAGCATCAGGAAGAAGTAATAAAAAAGCTCAGGGAATTTAACAGGGAAAAATCGATCAAGCGTGCCGAAAGCCGTGAAAAGATGCTTGACAAAATGGAGAGGATAGAAGCTCCCGAAAATCTTCCCGACAAAATGCGTCTTTCAATAAAGCCGTTAAAGGAAAGCGGCAACGATGTGTTAAGTGTTAACTCCCTTTCAATGTCCTTTGACTCTGCTCCCCTTTTCAGCAATATATCATTTGACATTAAGAAAGGTGAAAAGGTAGCTCTCATAGGACCTAACGGCATAGGCAAAACAACTCTTTTCAGAATAATACTTTCAAAGCTTGAGCCTGTATCAGGCAGTGTAAAGCTTGGCTCAAATGTAGTAATAGGCTACTACGATCAGGAACAGTCCGATTTGAACCTTAACAAAACAATATTTGACGAAATTTCGGACACATATCCCGACCTTACGGTCACACAGATAAGAAATGTTCTTGCAGCCTTTGTGTTTACGGGGGATGACGTTTTCAAGACAATAGACACATTAAGCGGCGGTGAAAAGGGACGTGTTGCCCTTGCCAAGATCATGCTTTCAAAGGCAAACTTCCTTATACTGGACGAGCCTACAAACCACCTTGACATCAACTCAAAGGAAATACTTGAACAGGCACTTAAGTCCTATGAAGGAACAGTTTTGTACATTTCCCATGACAGATATTTTATAAATCAGACAGCACAGAAGATCATAGAGCTTACAAAGGACAAGGCTGTAACATATCTGGGCAATTATGATTACTACATGGAAAAGCTTGAAGAAAACAAAACAGAAGAAAAGACACAGGAAACCGTAACAGAAACAGAAAACAAAATAGACTGGAAAAAACAAAAGGAAATTCAGGCTCAGCAAAGGAAAAAGGAAAATCAGATCAAAAAGCTTGAAAATGAAATTTCCGAAACAGAAGATAAGATCACTGAACTTGATGAACTCCTTGACACAGAAGAAGTCTATACAAATTCAATGCGTTCCCGTGAAGTTTATGAAGAAAAGGAAGCTCTTGAAGAAAAGCTTATGATCCTTTATGAAGAGTGGGAAAATATAAACAGCTGATAAAAAAACGGACAGAGTATATTTAGCTCTGTCCGTTTTTTTATTCCATATAGCTGTTTAACCTTACATTGACATTCTCCTTAAGATTTCTGTAGAAAAACTGATAATCATAAATATGATAGCTTCCCTCAAGGAAAATATCAAGGGCTGCAGGGTACTCCTCAGGTGTCACATCATCGACCTTGATCGTTCCCCTTTCCTCATCTATCCTTGCTCCGCAGAGCTGAGGTATCTCCGATGTAATGTTTCCTTCATAATCAGTAAAGCAGGCACCCATATTTTCATCCTTTGATGCAGGAGTAGTATCTGTTTTCCAGTTAAGAGGATTTATTGAATATGTAAAACCGCCCTCGGGCACAACTATGGTATCATTTACATCCTCTGCCTCACAGTCAAAGGCTATGATCACTCCCGTATCATCTTCACCCTCTGCAAGCTTTATATCGGGATAATTTTCAATATCCTCATCAGTAACTCTCCAGCCGATAAGATATGCCGCCACAAGCTGTTCTCTGAATTCCTCATCATCACTGTATTCCTCAACAAGCTTTAAGCCGTGCTCTGCCCCCTGTGAAAAGCCTGCAATAATAACAGGTCTGCCATTATTTTCATTTTCCATGTAATACTCAAAGGCAGCCTTAACATCAGCATAGCAGGTTTCAAGAGCTTTCAATCTTTCATCTTCACTGACTGTATAAGCCTCCAGTGTAAGCTGATTGTAGTATGGTGCAAAAAAGCGCCCCGCATCTTCATATATTCCCTTTTCCATATTTATGGAGCCTAGATTTGCACTGTTGCTTTCCTCACCTACGGGAGCAATTATGCTGTCCCCCTCACTGTGACAGGATGTTGGTGAAATAAAAAATACATCAGCCTCCCCATCCTCTTCACTTTCATAATATGCCCAGTTATCCATGTCCGAATAATCAGTAAGAGCAATACTTTCACTCTTTGTGCAGCCTGCAAGCAGAAAAGCTGTGATCAGCATCAGCGGAAACAGCCATATTTTTAAATTCTTCATTTTAAATACCTCCCATTTTTGTAATTATATTTATTGTATATGCTTATACTTAAAAAGTCAATAAGTCAATAAATAAAAAAACACTGCAAGGCAAAAGCCCTGCAGTGGTAAAAAATCGAATTCATTATCCGTTTACAGTCTGATCAACATTATTCATAATTACAGCCATCTGGGCTCTTGTAATATTAGCCTTTGGCTCAAGAGTTGTATCGGAAGTACCGCTTATTGCACCGCTGTTTATAAGTGCTGCAACAGCCTCTCTGTTTTCGGATGCAATAGATGAAGCATCCGTAAAGTCACCAAGAACGGATGTATCTGTATCCATGCTTACTCCTGCCTTAACAAGTCCCTTATAAACCATGACCATTACTTCTTCTCTTGTTATATAGTCATCAGGTCTGAACTCATTGTTTGTAACTCCTGCCTCAATACCGTTTGCAAGAGCTGCCATAACATAGTCATAATAATAATCCTTTGAAGAAATATCGTCATATTCGGCATTTACATCGCTGTCACTGAGATTAAGCATCTTCATAAGAACGATCGTAAAATCACATCTCTTGCAGTTAGCATCAGGAGAGAATTTATCAGCTCCCACACCTACAATGTATCCCTTTGAAGCCATAGCCTTTATTGCATCTACAGCCCATGCTCTGTGAGAAATATCACTGAATGACACAGCAACTGTAGTTGCCTGTGTTACGGGAGCAGAAGTTGTGCTCTCTGTTGTTGCTTCAGTTGTAGTTGTTGTAGTGGTTGTAGATCTTATACCCTCTACAGTTACAAATATCTGTATTATTGAATCATCTTCATCATGTTCACATATGATAGTTGCCATACCGTTTGCAACACCTGAAACAACACCGCTTGATGTTACCTTTGCTACATCTCTTCTGTCACTTTCAAAGCTGTAATAATCAGCATCATCATCAAGATAGTCCTCAAGATCAACAGTTTCATCACCGTCTACTGTTACTTCGTCGGTAGAATAATCATCGCCTACATTTACATTAAATCTGTAGTCTGTATCCCCTTCGGCTCTTATAACTGTGTCCCCTTCTTCAAGACCTGTTATGATACCGTCATCCTCATCTATTTCGGCAATGTCCTCATCATCAACAGTCCAGTCATAATCATCGGGATAGTCCTCAAGAAGATCACTTATATCAACTTCATCATCAGTACCCACATAAATATCCCATGTAGTTTTTACTTCTACTTCATCGTCATCATCGTCATCATCATTACTGCTGCTGTCATCTTCAACAGTTATCTCAAATTCATACTCAAGAGAAACATCGTCATCCTCATATGTTGCTGTAACTGTAGCTTCTCCCTCTCTTACACCTGTTATAACACCTCTTGATGTTACTGTAACATATCTTTCGTTGCTTGTGTCCCAGTCATAATCTCTTGCCTCATAGTCATCATCAACGTAATCGTACAAGTCCTCTTCCTCATCTACGTCAATTGTAATAGACTCGGCAGAGTTATTTCTTACTGTTACATAAAATGTATATGTATAATCAGTGTTGCCCTCAGAAGCAGTAGCAGTTATTGTACATGAACCTCTCTTCTTTGCAGTAAGTCTGCCTGATGAATTTACGGTAGCTATAGAGCTGTCGCTTGTATCCCAGTCAAAGTCGGATACATCGGGAGCGGAAGCAGGTATATAGCTTGAAAGTGATTTTGTGCCATCTGCATTTACAGTTATGTCAAAGTCATCTTTTACTTCATCATAATCATCGTCATCATCGTCAGACTGATCTCTTGTAGTAGTTGTTGCACTTTCCGTTGTAGTTTCTGTTTCTTCTTCTGTAGTTTCTTCGGTTGTAGTTTCTGTTTCCTCCTGAACATCTGTATCACTGTCAGCTGCATATACAAAGCCTGCAGATGAAAAGGCAAAACAAAAAGCCAATAAAACTGATGTTAATCTTCTTTTCATTTTTTATTTCCTCCTGTTATTTTTGATATATACATAGTGTACTACAATTCAGAATTTTTTTCATTTGTTTTCTATTATATTTCAGTGAACTTTATGTAAACAAAATTAAATTAATATGACCTTGCTATCTTCCATCTGCCCTGTAAAAACCTTAATATAAAGGCAAAGCCTCTCAGGCACTCATCACATGCCATTGCTATCCATATTCCCACAAGTCCATAACCCAGCCTTATACCGAATACATAGCTTAAGCCAACTGCAACGACCCATGCCGAAAACACGCAGAATATAACAGGCACATTGACATCACCTGTTGCAACAAGACACTTGACCATTGTTATATTTATACTTCTGCCTATTTCAAGTACAATTTCAACAAAGAGAATGCTGTGGCAAAGATCAAGAATGACCCTGTCATCAGTGAAAAGCCCTACAACCATATCGGAATTTACCAGTATAAGTATGGTTATGCTTACGGAAACTATAAGGGAAACAATACATGAATTCCTCACTCTTAAACCGATACTCTTATAGTCATTCTTACCATATAAATAACCCACAAGTATCTGTGTTGCCTGGGCAATAGCCATTGAATAAACATAGGCAACATTTGCAAGCATATTGCAGTATCCTCTTGAGGCAATGACCTGAACGCCGAATGTATTTACAAAACTTAATATGTACATCTGTGAAAGCTGATAGCTCAGAGCCTCCCCGCCGGAAGGAATAGCAATGACCATAAGTCTTTTAGCCATTTTCCTTGAAAAATATCTGAATTTAAGAAAACTCAGATCCATATCCGTCTTTTTAAGAAGAAGGGCAACTATGAGAATAAGTCCTATAAGCTTACTGAAATCAGTTGAAATTGCAGCACCCACGATCCCGTAAAACTTAATAAGTATTGAATTGCCCACAATATTTATACCGTTCATAATAAGGGCAACAATTGTTATTTCCTTCATAAGGTTGTAACTTCTCAATATTGCAGCAACGACCATATAAACAGCCTGTATAAGCACAAAACCTGCAACTATAATTGTATACTGACAGGTTTCCGTTAAAATTTCTTCGGGCACGGACAACGCTCTGAATATTGTCCTGCTGAATATAAATATAAGAGCAGTTACAACAATACTGAATCCCGCAAGAAGATAAACAGATACATTTGACACGATTTTTGCCTGTTTCTTATCACCTGCTCCGAAAGCTCTTGTTATAAGTATTGTTGTTGCAACACTCATACAGTTAAGCACAAGTATAATAATGTTCATTATCTGATTTCCGTTATTTATTGCGGCAACGGAAGCCTGTGAATATCTGCTGACCATTATCTGGTCAACATTGCCTACAAGGAGCTGTAAAAGCAGCTCAAAAAATATAGGCACACTCATTTTAAAAACTTCTTTGCTTGTGTTCTGATACATAATAAACCTCGCCAAAATTATATTTTAAAAATCACGCCGTATCATTTTACAACAGTTTATTAAAAAACACAACATAAATTTTTAAAAAATATTTAAAATATTAACATCATTATTCTTATATGTTATACTTAATACACAGACGCTAAAAAGGAGGTTTTAAAATGGACTTAAAAGAGGCAATACAACTGCGTCACTCTGTACGCAGCTATAAGGATAAGGAAATAGAATCAAATATCAGACATGAACTTAATACTCTTGCAGAAAAATGCAATAGAGAAAGCGGACTTAACATACAGATACTCTATAATGAGCCGAAAGCCTTTTCCGGTATGATGGCACATTACGGCAAATTCAGCAATGTAAAAAACTATATCGCCCTTGTAGGTAAAAAAGGAAAAGATCTTGAAGAAAAGTGCGGATACTACGGCGAACAGCTTGTACTTAAGGCTCAGCAGCTCGGACTTAATACCTGCTGGGTAGCTATGACATACAGCAAAGGAAAAACTCCCTGCACTATAGAAAAGGGTGAAAAACTCTGCTGTGTAATAGCTCTGGGCTATGGTGAAACTCAGGGAGTATCTCATAATGTAAAGCCTATAGAAAGCTTATGTAATGTCAGTAGTAATATGCCAGACTGGTTCAAAAAAGGAATGGAAGCTGCACAGCTTGCACCTACCGCAATGAATCAGCAGAAATTTTTGATTACATTAAATGAGAATGATACCGTTACATTTAAGGCACTTGCTGGATTTTATACCAAGCTTGATCTGGGAATAGTGAAATATCATTTTAATATGGGTGCAGGGAAAATATTCTAAATCACATGAAGAAGTGAGATAATTAAATAAATTCCAATTTACCTCACCAACAACCTGACAACCCACCACCTGTAGGGGGCGAGCATTGCTCGCCAGTGGCTCCTTTATAAAGGAGCTGTCAGCTCTGCTGACTGAGGATTTTTTTCCTCACTCCCTTAAATTCCTGTTTATCTCACTAACAAAACCCTCCCCCGAAACGCGAGCGTTTCTCCTCCTCCCTTACAC
>CAJFNV010000107.1 GCA_904395805.1 Candidatus Gallispira edinburgensis
ATTCGTCTTTTTATAAGGTTGTATTGCTTTGAACAGCTGATATGAGCCTCCCGTGTAAGGGAGGAGGAGAAACGCTCGCGTTTCGGAGGAGGGTTTTGTTAGTGAGGTAAACAGGAATTTATCTTATTTCAACACCGCCGCTGCCTATATTTGTTCTCTCATTAATTCCTGTAATATCTGAAAGCACCCAGTCAAACTCACCTGTAGTGATCACTGAACTGCAGTATTCACACTGACCTGAGCTGGTAACTGTTGTAGGTGCTCCGCAGTTAGGGCAGTTTGTAACGGATTTATTGCTTTTGGCAGGGTCTGTAAGGACTCCTGTTTTTCTCATAAATGTATACAGATATTTAAGGTAATAATCCTTTGCGGGATCCCCCTTTATTATATTACCTGTCTTTTCGTCCTTTATATAGTCTCCCATACAGGTGTCAAAATAAACCGTTAAATATTCGTAGTCATTATCCCTTATATACTTAAAGAGATAAGCCTGATTTATGTTTATTCTTGAAAGCTCGTTTATCCAGCCCTTTGATATATATTCATCAAGCTGTCTTTTATGCTGATTAAAAAGTTCTTCCTTTTCAAAGTTTCGTACTTTATCAAAATCTCTTTCAGACCATGCTGTCTGGAGAGTGATAAAGGCTTCTTTTGCCCATGACAGAAATTTTTCACTGCTGAAAGCAGGGTCATATTCCATAAGAGCATTTGAAATCTCTCCCGTGTTATCCCTTACAGTAAAAGCCGGTACACTATTGTGGTTCACAGGCGTATACTTTCTCTTTTTACTCATTAAATAAGCAAAGGCTAAAATAACAATTACGGTAAAAACAGCTGTACCTACACTGTAGTTTCCGCCGCCTATGTGAAAATAACCGCCGCTGTATATACCTCCGCCATAGCCGCTGCTGTAACCTCCGCCGTAGTCATAACCTCCGTAGTCGTAGCTGCCGCCGAAATCGGATCCTGAGTCATAGCTGTTAAAGTTCCCAAGATCTGCCGTTGCGGTGACAGTGAGAGATAAAAGGGATAATAATAAAAGCAATATTGTTATTATTTTTTTCATATTGATTTCCTTTTATACTTATTAAAGGTTAATAAAGTATTCCATGATCTTCGGACCGTTTTCAATGAATATGCCGCTTGCCTTTGCGCCTTCCTCTGTAAATTCGCCTCCGGGGGCAGGAGAGCTCTTCTTATATATAAGGAAAGGAATAGGGTCATTTGTATGAGTTCTGAGGCTTAAAGGTGTTGCATGGTCAGGCATAATAAGCACTTTGTAATCATCGTATTTTTCAAGTGCCTCAAGAACCGGTCCAAGAATCTTTTCATCTATGATTTCAAGGGATTTCTTTTTGTTCTCTATTTCATGGCGGTGACCGCACTCATCGGGAGCTTCAACATGAATGTATACAAAGTCCTGTCCCTTTTCAAACTCATCAATGGCAGCCTGAGCCTTGCCCTCAAAATTTGTATCCATATAGCCTGTTGCTCCGGGAACGTTTACAACATTCATACCTGCAAATTTGCCTATGCCCTTTAAAAGGTCAACAGCGGAGATCATTGAGCCCTTTAAGCCGTATTTTTCTGTAAATGGCATAAGGCTTGCTCTTTTGCCTTCGCCCCAGAGCCACATACTGTTGGCAGGTCTTAAACCTCTTGCTTCTCTTGCCTTGTTTACAGGGTGATCCTTTAAAAGGTCATAGGATTTGACCATCATTTCATAGAGTTTCTGTGCATTTTCATGCTTTGGAATATATTCCTTAATAGGTTTTCCTGTAATATCGTGAGGAGGTGTTAAATCACCTACATCAAGGGTACCATTATTCCAGATCAGACAATGTCTGTAGCTTACACCGCTGTAAAGCCTGAACTCATCATTCCCAAGATTTTCTTCAAGATATTCAACAAGTTCTTTTGCCTCTTCTGTGCTTATATCATCGGCACAGTAGTCAAGAATAGTCTTGTCCTCATAATTGGGTTCATCTGAAAGTGTAACAAGATTGCATCTGAATGACACATCTGTATCTTTCATATCAATACCTATGGAGCCTGCCTCAAGAGGTGAACGTCCTGTGTAGTAAATCTGGGGGTCATAGCCGAGAACGGAAAGATTTGCAACGTCGCTGCCCGGCTTCATATTGTCGGCAACAGTTTTGACAAGACCTATTACACCTTTTTTTGCAAGTTTATCCATATTGGGAGTGTAAGATGCTCCCATTGGTGTTTTATTGCCAAGCTCAGGTACGGGATAGTCTGCCATACCGTCACATAACAGTACTAAATATTTCATGATAATTATCCTTCTTTCATTCAATTTTAATTTACTACATTTTAACATATATTGACTAAGTTAGCAACGGTTTTAAGGGGAATTTTATTGCGTAATTTTTTATTAAGATTTATATTTGCTATTTACAATTACAGAAAAAAATGGTATAATTCTTTCACGGAGAATTGTTAGATATAGAACAATTTTCTATTTTTTTTGTAAAGGAGATGTGTTTATGGTAAAAACATTATTATCTCAGGTCAAGCAGTATAAAAAAGCCTCTTTGCTGGCTCCCCTTTTTGCTGCTCTTGAGGTAGTTATGGAAGTTCTCATACCTCTTGTTATGGCTTCGATCATAGACAAGGGAATTGAAGCCGGAGATATGAAGAATGTTTATATTTACGGAGCTGTTATGCTTATGCTTGCTATGATAAGTTTGCTCTGCGGAGCACTTGCAGGTAAATATGCGGCGGAGGCTTCATCAGGCTTTGCCTGTAATCTGAGAGAATCTATGTATGAAAATATACAGACGTATTCTTTTTCAAATATTGACAGATTTTCAACATCAGGTCTTGTAACAAGAATGACGACTGATGTTACAAATGTTCAGAATGCCTTCCAGATGATATTAAGAATGTGCATAAGAGCCCCTTTTATGCTGATATGTGCTCTTGTGGTATGTTTCTTTATAAATGCGAAGCTCAGCCTTGTATATGTTGTGGCAATTGTTTTTTTAGGCATTTTCTTAAGTATTATTATTAAAAAGGCTATACCTATATTTGATGAAGTATTTAAAAGATATGATGACCTTAATGAAAGCGTACAGGAGAATGTGTCTGCAATAAGAGTTGTTAAGGCATATGTAAGAGAGGACTTTGAAAAGGAAAAGTTTTCAAAGGCTGTAGATAACCTTTATAAGCTTTTTGTAGGGGCTGAATCTATACTTGCAAACAACGGACCTATAATGATGACTGCAGTATATGGCTGTATACTTGCTATATCATGGTTCGGCGCAAAAATGATCGTAGGCAGTACAATGACTACAGGTGAGCTTACAAGTATGTTCAGTTATGTTATGAATATTCTTATGTCACTTATGATGTTATCAATGGTATTTGTAATGATAACTATGAGTATGGCAAGTGCAAGAAGAATATCAGAAGTGCTTACGGAAACTCCCGATATCAAGGACTGTGATGAACCTGTTATGGATGTCAAGGACGGAAGCATTGACTTTGACAACGTATGTTTTACATATAAAAAGGACAGTGCGGAAAATGTTCTCGACAATATCAATCTTCACATTAAGTCAGGTGAAACTATCGGTATCATAGGCGGTACGGGAAGCAGCAAGTCAAGTCTTGTAAACCTTATATCAAGACTTTATGACATTAAATCCGGGCTTTTAAGAGTCGGCGGCATAGATGTAAGAAAGTATGACCTTGAAGCCCTTAGAAATCAGGTTGCCGTTGTTCTGCAGAAAAATGTACTTTTCAGCGGATCAATACTTGATAACCTTCGCTGGGGTAAAGAGGATGCCACAGAAGAAGAATGTGCACAGGCATGTAAGCTTGCATGTGCAGATGAATTTATTGAAAGATTTCCCGACAAGTACAATACACATATTGAACAGGGCGGTACAAATGTATCAGGCGGACAGAGACAGCGTCTTTGTATAGCAAGAGCATTGCTTAAAAATCCTAAGATACTTATACTTGATGATTCAACAAGTGCTGTTGATACTGCAACGGATGCAAAGATAAGAGAGGCCTTTGCTACTAAAATTCCTGATGTGACAAAGATCATTATTGCACAGAGAATAAGCAGTATTCAGGATGCTGACAGAATAGTTGTACTTGATGACGGAAGAATAAGCGGTATAGGTACTCATGAAGAATTGCTTGAAAGTAATTACATATATCAGGAAGTTTATGAATCACAGATAAATGCCGGCGGCGACTTTGACAGAAAGGGGGATGACTGATATGGCAGGAATGAGAGGAAACAATACAGCTCCGAGACCTAAGGTTGAAAACCCCGGAAAGATACTTGGACGTATTTTATCAATGATGTTAAAGAAATACTGGTTACAGTGTATTATTGTTTTGATTTGTATAATATGTGCTGCATTTGCCAATGTAAGAGGTATTGTGTTTATGCAGAGTCTTATTGATGACTATATTATACCTATGACACAGACTGCAGATCCTGATTTTTCACCTCTTGCAGACGCACTTTTAAAGATAGCGGGAATTTATGTAATTGGTATATTATGTAATCTGGCTTATCAGAAAATTATGGTTTATGTATCTCAGGGTACATTGAGAAATATAAGAAAAGATATTTTCAACAAAATGGAATCACTTCCTATCAAGTACTTTGATACGCATGCTCACGGTGATATAATGTCTGTTTATACAAACGACGTTGATACATTAAGACAGCTTATAAGCCAGAGCTTACCACAGGTTACAAACTCTGCTGTTTCAATTGTAAGTACATTTTTAAGTATGATCATACTTGATATACCTCTTACGGTGCTTACAGTACTTATGGTTTTCATTATGCTTGGCGTAACAAAAACAGTGGGAAGCAGATCAAGAAAGTACTTTACAAAGCAGCAGCAGGATCTGGGTGTTGTAAACGGTTATATTGAGGAAATGATAAGCGGACAGAAGGTCGTTAAAGTGTTCTGTCATGAGGAAGAGGCTATAAAGGACTTTAAAAAGATCAATGACCAGCTCAGAGACAGTGCATATCATGCCAACAAGTTTGCAAACATTCTTATGCCTATAAATGCAAATATAGGAAATATAAGTTATGTGCTCTGTGCTGTAATAGGTGCTCTGCTTGCCTTAAGCGGACTTACAGGTATTACACTTGGTACCCTTATTGCTTTCCTTACTCTTAACAGAAGTTTCAATAACCCTGTAGTTCAGGTCAGCCAGCAGATCAACAATGTTGTAATGGCTCTTGCAGGTGCAGAAAGAATTTTCAAGCTTCTTGATGAAGAACCTGAAGTTGATGATGGCTGGGACACACTTGTAAACGTAAAAGAAGGCAGTGACGGTTCACTTGTAGAGTGCAAGGAAAGAACAGGTATATGGGCATGGAAGAAGCCTCGTGAAAACGGTCGTTTTGAGTATACAAAGCTTGAAGGCGGAGTTATTTTTGACGATGTTGACTTCGGATATGATGATAAGAAGATAGTTCTTCACAATATTAAACTTTATGCAGAGCCCGGACAGAAAATTGCCTTTGTAGGAAGTACGGGTGCAGGTAAAACTACAATTACAAATCTTATAAACAGATTTTATGATATTCAGGACGGTAAAATAAGATATGACGGTGTAAACATAAATCATATCAAAAAGGCTGACTTGAGAAGATCTCTTGGTATAGTTTTACAGGATACTCATCTGTTTACGGGAACCGTACTTGAAAATATAAGATATGGTAAGCTTGATGCTACCGATGCAGAATGTAAAGAGGCTGCAAGGCTTGCAAATGCTCACAGCTTTATTATAAGACTTCCCGACGGATATAACACAATGATCACAGGTGACGGTGCAAACCTAAGCCAGGGACAAAGACAGCTTCTTGCAATTGCACGAGCTGCCGTTGCAGATCCGCCTGTGCTTATTCTTGATGAGGCAACAAGCTCTATTGATACAAGAACAGAAGGTCTTGTTCAGAGAGGTATGGACCGCCTTATGAAGGGAAGGACTACATTTGTTATTGCCCACAGACTTTCTACGGTTAAGAATTCCGACTGTATTATGGTACTTGAACAGGGAAGAATTATCGAAAGAGGAAGTCATGATGACCTTATTGCGAAGAAGGGCAGATATTATCAGCTTTATACGGGGAATCTTGCAGAAGAGCAATAATGTGCTCATTGCTTGAAACCGAAGATGTTTAAGGCTTATGTAATATTTTAAAATTTAATAATAAGTGAAATAACCGGTCTTTTGTGTACACTGAACAACAGGGACCGGTTATCTTTATGTCTTGTAAAATCAGCGGAATTGAATTTGATTATTTTTAAGGGGAAACGGAACAGGAAACATCCATGTTTAACTGTTGTCTTATTTATGCAAATGTGTTAGAATTTAGTAAATAAAGCAAGGAGTTTATAATATGCTGGATAAGGTTAAAGAAACAATTGAAAAGTACAATATGCTTTCCTGTGGGGACAGAGTAATAATAGGTGTATCGGGAGGAGCAGACTCAGTATGCCTGACCGATGTTTTAAATGATCTTAGGGATATATACAGCCTTGAAATTATTCTTGTACACATAAATCACAATATAAGAGGAGAAGAGGCAAAGAGGGATGAAAATTTTGTAATTGAGCTTGGAAAGAAGTATGGCAATGATGTAAAGGTATTCAGCTATAAGGTGGAGGAAATGGCAAAGAAGGAAGGGTTGACTGTTGAGGAAATGGGGCGCAGGCTGAGATATGAAGCTTTTTATAAAACAGCAGGTGAAAATGGTAAAATTGCAGTTGCCCACAACATGAATGACAACTGCGAAACCATGATAATGAGGTTTTTCAGGGGAACAGGTATTAAAGGTCTTGGAGGCATATCAGCATCAAGAGACAGGATCATACGTCCTCTTATAAACATAAGCCGTGATGAAATAGAAAAATACTGTCACGAGAAGGGACTTGAATACTGCACAGACTCTACAAACAATATTGCGGAATATACAAGAAACAAAATAAGGCTTAATGTTATACCTATGATACAAAGGGAGTTTAACGAAAATATTGTTGCATCCATGGCGAGAATGGCTGAGCTTATGGCTGACGAAGAGGCATATATGGACAGGGCGGCAAGGGAAGCGTACGGTAAATGCGAAATTGAGCCTAAAAGAATAAATATAGACAGGCTTTTAAAATTTGACAGGGTCATACAAAGGAGAATAATAAGACTTGGGTTTTCAGATTATTCTGCCGATCTGCATGATATTTCTTATGAACATGTTGAAAATGTCCTTTCTCTTGTGAATAAGGAGAGCGGAAAAATAATAGAGCTGCCCGGAGATTTAAGGGCAATAAGAGAGTATAATACTATACTCTTTTACAAAACAGGTGAAAAAAAGGATTTCTGTTACAGTATTGAACCGGAAAAGAAGTATGTTTTCAGGGAACTGGGACTTGGTATCATGCTTTCACGCAAAGAGTTTAAAAATTATGACGAAAAATTAAAAAATATGTATACTATTCCTTTAAATTATGATAAAATAAAATCAAGCTTAGTTCTCAGAGGCAGATGTTCAGGTGACAAAATAAATCTTTACGGAGGGACAAAAACAATTAAAAAGTTTTTTATTGATGAAAAGGTGCCTTACAGTAAAAGAGATTTTGTGCCTTTGCTTACTATGGGCAATGATGTAATCTGGATAAAGGATATGAAAACTTCTGTTTTTTTTAAAGCCGGCGGGGACTGTGAAAACATTTTGTATTTATATACATGGGAGGTTTAGAAAATGAAGGAGAGAGTTACAACTCTTATTTCTGAAGAAAAGTTAAAAACCAGGGTGCAGGAGATTGCCAGAGAAATTACAGAGTATTATAATGGTGAAGAGGTTAAAACCGTTTGTGTGCTTAAGGGTGCCGTTATGTTTATGGTCGACCTTGTTAAAAATGTGGATCTGCCTGTTAAATTTGATTTTATGGACGTGTCAAGTTATGGGAATTCTACAGAGTCAAGCGGTAATATAAAAATATTAAAGGATCTGGACGATCCAATTGAAGGTGAAAATATTCTTATTGTTGAGGATATTATTGACAGCGGGAGAACTCTTCACTATCTTATAGATTATTTAAAGAGCAAAAATCCTAAATCAGTGAAGCTTTGTACTCTTTTTGATAAGCCTGACAGAAGAGAGTTTGATGTTCATGTGGATTGGACAGGATTTGATATTCCGGATGAATTTATTGTGGGATATGGTCTTGACTATGCACAGAGGTACAGAAATCTTCCTTATATAGGTGTTCTTCATTTTGACGAAGAGGAATAATGTAAATGGGGTGGTGTTAGACTGCCCCTTTTTTGTTTATTATTGCAAACATAGCATGAAACAGATTTGTTGAAAATCACCATTAGAAAAAATTTACAAAAACTGATATAATAAGAGTATGCTTAGGAGTAGTCTGCACTTGAGGCAGGCTATTATTTTTTTTGTGAGGTGGATATATATGTATAATGTAAATGATTCTGTTTTATATGGAAAACAGGGGGTGTGTAAAATAAAGGATATTGTTACCGAAAATTTTACGGGCAAGCCTGTGGAATACTATACTCTTGAGCCGACTTTCAGTGACAATACAGTTATATATGTTCCTGTTGAAAATGAAGAGCTTGTTGCTAAAATGCATAAGATATTATCTGCCGAAGAAATTGACAGACTTATAGATGAGGTCAAGGGTACCGATACAATATGGTATGATGATGAGAAGGAGAGAAAGGCAAAGTATAATGAAATTATTTCAAAGGGTGACAGAAAAGAACTTTTAATACTTATACATACATTGTATCTCAACAAGAGGAAAAGAGAATCTGATGGAAAGAAAATGTATGTAAGTGATGAGAGAATAATGAAAGAGGCTGAAAAGCTTATATATGAGGAGTTTGCTGCTGTGCTTAATATTAAGCCCGGTCAGGTTGTGGAGTATATTGTGAATAAAATGGCGGAATGATAAAAAATGATCTTTTTAAAACTGTTATATATAGTTGTTGATGTTTAATGGCGGATATGATATAATTATTATAAAATAATTATATAGGGGTGAATTTAAATGAAGTATAAACTGGCGGTATTTACAATGGCATTTGTAACTGCTTTTACAACTGTATGCAGCAGTGCCGAAACTATAGGAATAAATATTGAAGGAAAAACAATTGAGCCTGCAATATCTCCACAAATTATTGAAGGGAGAACAATGCTTCCTGTAAGGGATATATTTGAATATCTGGGAGCTGAGGTAACGTGGGATGCAAATACAAAAACAGTTACAGGCAAAAAGAATAATACTACTGTAATTATGCAGCTTGGCAGCAATACTGTTATAATTAACGGTGCAGAACAGACTATGGACAGCAGTCCTGTGATTGTAGATGGCAGAACTCTTGCACCTGCAAGATATGTTGCCCAGAGTTTTGGATACAATGTAGACTGGGATGGTGAAAACAAGGTTGTTTATATAAGCTCAGATGAGGAAAATGAAACAAAAGAAGAAATAACTGAAGCGACAACGGAGGAAACAACAGGTCAGGTAACCACTGAAGAAAAAACAGAAACAACAACGGCTGTTCAGGAAGAGTGGATCAAATATTTTATGTCAAGAGACGATAAGCCTGAGCCTGTTGATGAAAGTGAGTTTGATGATACATTATATCCTATGGATACGGTAAAAGAGTATCATAATATTACAATTGAGAAGTTTGAAGATGAAGTATTAAGTTCTAATTTGTGGGGAAGTTCGGTTTATTATGATGTAGCTTTTGGTAATAACAAGAATGTGGAAGAGAAGATAAATGATTTATGGGAGAGTGTTGTTAGTAGTAGCATTAATGATTTTGAAGAGACATATGAAGGATTTAAAATTGAAGTTGAACCTGCCGGTAATACTCCAAGAATAAGCAAAGATGCTCCATATGAGCTGAGAAAGGAACAATATAATTCTCCGGAAGCCAGAACATATAGAGCAGAGGTCGAGGCAGCACGGGAAAATAATATTTTGAATTTTGAAAATATATTTAATTTGGATCTTGAAGATGTATTTGGATACTCATATACTAATTATGGCAGAAATAGCGCAGTTTTCTTATTCTCATTTGCAGATGAAGACAGAGAGGTTTTTAGCCCTTATATAGCTGTTTTTCTCAATAAGGATGGAGATGAAGAATATTATCAATTGACTAAGGCAGAGGATGGAACATATATATTAAAAAAATATAGTTATCCTTATACAAAACTTAAAGAAGAAACTGTAGAAGAAGGGCTTTCAAATGATAAGCTTATGTTTCTTGAAAAGATTAATGAAATAGTTAAAAATAGTGGAACATTTAATTGAGAAAAGGGTTAATCAGCGCCGCCAAGGGCGGTGCCGATTAATCCTTTATTATTTTTACATAAAATTTTCTTGTTCTGGGTCCGTCAAATTCACAAAAATAAATTCCCTGCCATGTGCCAAGGAGAAGTTCGCCCTTATCTATAATAACTGTTTCGCTGCAGCCTATGGTTGAAGATTTTAAATGGGCTGCTGAATTGCCTTCCATATGTTTAAATTCGGGTCTGTCGGGATATGTCTTGTTAAGGGCATATATCAGATCACTCTGTACATCGGGATCTGCATTTTCGTTAATTGTTATTGCTGCTGTGGTGTGGGGTGTGTATATTACACATATTCCCCTTGATGTGTGTGTGGTCTGAATGGCATCATTTACCATTGATGTTATATCATAAAAGCCTTCTTTACCTGTAGACAGGGTGAAAGAAAATAAGTTCATAGATATGAAACCTCCTTTTTGTGGTGATATGGATTAAAAATATTGATACAAAACATTTTCTAATAAAAGTATAGCACAGATAACAACAAATTCAATTAATTAAATTAAGTTTTTAATAAAAAATCTTAATTTTTTTAAAATTTTTAATAAAAAATACTTGATTTTTAAATTGATGTGTAGTATTATATATTTAAGCAAGGGAGCTTTGAGGTAATAGTATGTCTATTTATCTTTAAGCTCCCTTTTGTCAATAATAAGCAGATAGTTAAGAAAGGATGGATGAATGTGATTCAGAACGGATTACCGGGCAAACAGGGATTGTATGATCCTCAGTTTGAGCATGACAACTGTGGTATTGGCTGCCTTGTAAATATAAAGGGCAGAAAATCTCACAAGATTATTAACGATGCCATTGAAATTCTTAAAAACCTTACTCACAGAGGCGGTGTGGGCAGTGAGCCTGATACAGGTGATGGTGCAGGTATTCTTATACAGATACCTCACGGGTTCATGAAAAAAGTCTGTCAGAATGAGGGGATAAAGCTCCCTAAGGAAGGTGACTACGGTGTAGGTATGCTTTTCCTTTCCCCTGATGATGAGACAAGAGAAAGCAGTCTTTCAAAACTTAAAAACATTGTTGCTGAAGAGGGTATGGAGTTCCTTGGTGTAAGAGAGGTCCCTACTTATGCGGACTGTATCGGAAATACTGCAAGAGAGGCTATGCCTCACATTGTGCAGATATTTATTAAAAAGCCGGAGGATGTGGAGGTAGGAATTGCCTTTGAGAGAAAACTTTTTGTTGTTCTTAAAAGAGCTGAAAAGGAAATAAGATACTGCGAAAGAACAAACGATTTATATACTGAAAGGGACAGCTATTTCTATTTTGCTTCTCTTTCTTCAAGAACAATGGTATACAAGGGTATGCTTACTCCCGATCAGGTTGCAAAGTTCTATCTCGATCTTATGGACCTTGATATGACAACTGCCATTGCTCTGGTACACAGCCGTTTTTCAACCAATACATTCCCAAGCTGGGAAAGAGCCCATCCTAACAGATACATTATTCACAACGGTGAAATAAATACTATAAGAGGAAATGTAAACTGGACAAATGCAAGACAGCAGATGTTTGATACCAATATTTTCGGCAATGATATTACAAAAATTTATCCTGTAATAAATGAGGACGGTTCCGACTCTGCTATGCTTGACAATTATCTCCATATGCTTACATTATCAGGTATTCCAATTCAGCAGGCTGTAATGATGGCTATACCTGAACCATGGGAAAATGACAGTGCTATGGATAGTGAAAAGAGAGCCTTTTATGAGTATAATTCAACATGTACGGAACCTTGGGACGGTCCTGCGGCAATTGCTTTTACTGATGGTGTTGTTGTAGGTGCTACCCTTGACAGAAACGGTTTAAGACCTGCAAGATACGTTGTTACTAATGATGATATGCTTGTGCTTTCATCAGAGGTAGGTGTAATCGATATTGACGAATCAAAGGTAATAAATAAGAGCAGACTTGAGCCGGGCAAAATGCTCCTTATTGATACTAAGGAAGGCAGAATTATATCAGATGATGAAGTAAAGAAGGAAGTTGCATCAAAGTATCCTTATGAAAAGTGGATCGATGAAAACCTTGTAAACATAAAGGATATAAAATCAGGTGACAAGGCTCTTGTGTGGACCGACCTTGTGGATACCATAAAGGAAAAGAATGCTAAAATGCATCATGGAGATATAATGATCAACAGGATCATTGAGCTTGAAAATCTTTTTGTAAACAAGGAAAATGATTTTGACACAAAGGAAACTCTTCTTACACAGCAGAAGGCCTTCGGTTATACATGGGAGGATATTGACGCTACATTAAAGGGTATGATGGAGACAGGTACTGATCCTATTTCTGCAATGGGTACAGATTCTCCTCTTGCTGTGCTTTCAAACAAGCCACAGTTGCTTTATAACTATTTCAAGCAGTTATTTGCACAGGTAACAAATCCTCCTATTGATGCAATAAGAGAGGAAATTGTAACAAGTACACTTGTTTATTTAGGGGGAGAGAGAAATATACTTGACCCTAAGCCTGAAAACTGCAGAAGAATAAAGTGTGATACTCCTATATTAAGTGATGAACAGATGGCAGCAATAAAGGCTGTTGCAGGTCCCGATTACAAGGCTGTAACAATACCTATGCTTTACAACATAAAGGAAGAAAACGGTCTTGAAAATGCTATTAATGCTATATTTGAGGCTGTTGATATTGCTATTGACAACGGCTGCAACATCATTGTCCTTTCAGACAAGGGTGTTGATGAAAACAAGTGTGCCGTTCCTGCACTCCTTGCCGGGGCAGGTGTACATCACCACTTAATAAGACAGGGTACAAGAATGAAGGTTTCAATTGTGCTTGAAACAGGTGAGCCAAGAGAAGTACATCACTTTGCTGTGCTTTTAGGCTATGGTGTCAATGCGGTAAATCCTTATCTTGCTTATGCTACGTTAAGGGATATGGCTGAAAACGAATACATTACAAAGTCTGCCGATGAAGCAGTTAAGTTATACATTGATGTAGTAACTCACGGTATTGTAAAGATAATGTCTAAAATGGGTATATCTACAATACAGAGCTATCAGGGTGCACAGATTTTTGAAGCCCTTGGTGTAAGTGAAGCTGTTGTAAACAAGTTCTTTACAGGTACTGTAACAAGGATAGGCGGTATTGAACTTTCTCACATAGACAAGGAAGCTAAAATGCGTCATCAGAAGGCTTTTGACCCGCTCACAAAGGTTGATGCTCTTGAGCCGGGCGGAGATTACAAGTGGAGAAGAAACGGTGAATACCATATGTTTAATCCACGTTCTATTTATCTGCTCCAGAAGGCATGCCGTGAGGGCGATTACAAGCTGTTCAAGGAATTTACAAAGCTCCAGAATGATACAAGTGAACAGCTTTGTACAATAAGAGGTCTTCTTGATATAAGAACTGTTGAAAAGCCTATTAATATAGATGAGGTTGAGCCTGTTGAATCTATTGTAAAGAGATTTAAGACAGGTGCAATGAGCTACGGTTCAATTTCCAAGGAAGCCCATGAATGTATGGCTATTGCAATGAACAGACTTGGGGGCAAGTCAAACTCAGGTGAAGGCGGAGAGGAAGCCGAAAGATTTACTCCCGATGAAAACGGAGATTCAAGACGTTCTGCTATCAAGCAGGTCGCATCAGGAAGATTTGGTGTAACTATCCACTATTTACAGAATGCTATTGAAATACAGATAAAAATGGCACAGGGTGCTAAGCCCGGCGAAGGCGGTCACTTACCGGGTAAGAAGGTTTATCCATGGATAGCTAAGGCAAGAAATTCAACTCCCGGTGTAGGACTTATTTCACCTCCTCCTCATCATGATATTTATTCAATTGAGGATCTGGCACAGTTAATTCACGATTTAAAGAATGCCAACAGAGATGCAAGAATTTCAGTTAAGCTTGTAAGTGAAGCAGGTGTAGGTACTATTGCAGTAGGTGTTGCAAAGGGAAGAGCTGATGTTATACTTGTAAGCGGATATGACGGAGGTACAGGTGCCGCACCGAGAACAAGTGTAAGACATGCAGGGCTCCCATGGGAGCTTGGTGTTGCGGAAACACATCAGGCACTTCTTATGAACAATCTGAGAAACAGAGTTGTAATTGAAACTGACGGTAAGCTTTTAACAGGAAGGGATATTGCCGTTGCCTGCCTTTTAGGTGCCGAGGAATTCGGATTTGCTACAGGTCCCCTTATTACTATGGGCTGTGTAATGATGAGAGTTTGTAACCTTGATACATGCCCTGTAGGTGTTGCAACTCAGAACCCTGAGCTTAGAAAGAAGTTTATGGGTAAGCCTGAATATGTTGAAAACTTTATGAGATTTATTGCCCAGGATCTGAGAGAGTGGATGGCAAGAATAGGCTGCAAGACTATTAACGAAATGATAGGTCACGTTGAAAAGCTTGTGCCTAAGAAGCTTAACCACTGGAAGGCTAAGGAAGTTGACCTTACAAATATGCTTTATCAGCCAAAGATCTGCTCAAATGATTCAGAAAGATACTTTAATGTAAAGCAGGATCATGAGCTTGAAAAGTGCCTTGATGTAAATGCTCTTGTAAGATTATGTACACCTGCATTAAATGAAGGCAAGAAGATAAATGCTTCACTTCAGATAACAAATATAGACAGAGTCTGCGGTACTATACTTTCAAGTGAGATAACAAGAAAGTACGGTGCAGAGGGTCTTCCTGATGACACTATCAACCTTGAGTTTGAGGGAAGTGCGGGACAGAGTTTCGGTGCCTTCCAGACCCACGGTGTGACAATGAAGCTTTCAGGTGACGCCAACGACTATATCGGTAAGGGTCTGTCAGGAGGAAAGATCATTGTTGTTCCTTCAAAGAAGGCTAAGTTTGATGCTTCAGAAAATGTTATTATAGGTAATGTTGCATTTTACGGTGCTGTAGAAGGTGAAGCCTATATCAACGGTATGGCAGGTGAAAGATTCTGTGTAAGAAATTCAGGTATTACAGCTGTTGTTGAAGCTATCGGTCAGCATGGCTGTGAATACATGACAGGCGGAAGAGTTGCTGTGCTCGGAAAGACAGGCAGAAACTTCGGTGCAGGTATGTCAGGCGGTGTTGCATATGTATACAACTACGGCGGTGATTTTGAATCAAGATGCAACAAGGAACTTATACTTCTTGAAGAAATGACAAGGGATAAGGATATTGAAGAATTAAGGACAATGATCGAAAATCATGTTAAGTATACAGGCTCTGAAAGAGGTAAGGAAATACTTGAAAACTTTGATGAGGAAGTAAAGAATTTTGTTAAGGTAATACCAAGAGCATACAAGGAAATGATCGAAGAAATTGACAGGGCTAAGGCTGCAGGCTTAAGTGATGAGGATGCTTTGCTTGACGCATTTATTACAGTAAGCGGCTCTACTATAGTTAAAAGACCTGAAGCTGCCATGAAATCAGAAGGGAGTGCTATAAATGGGTAAACCAACAGGATTTATGGAATATGACAGAAAACTGCCTGAGGACAGAAAGCCTGAAGTCAGAATGAAGGACTGGGAGGAATTTCACACTCATTTTTCAATAGAGGAACTTGAGACCCAGGGCGCAAGATGTATGAACTGCGGTGTTCCTTTCTGCCATACAGGTGATCCTTTAGTGGGGGGCTGCCCTCTGGGCAACCTTATACCTGAATGGAATGACCTTGTGTATCACGGCAAAATGGACGAGGCATACAGAAGGCTTTCAAAGACAAGCAACTTCCCTGAGTTTACGGGAAGAGTATGTCCTGCCTTATGTGAGGGTTCCTGTACTTTAGGTATGCATGAGCCTGCTGTGACGGTCAAAAACATTGAGGTACACATTATCGACACAATGTTTAAAGAGGGCAAGGTAAAGCCAAGAATACCAAAGAAGTCAACTGAAAAGAGAGTTGCCGTTGTAGGTTCAGGTCCTTCCGGCCTTGCCTGTGCTGATATGCTCAATCAGATGGGACACAAGGTTACTGTCTTTGAGCGTTCAGACAGAGTAGGCGGACTTCTTATGTATGGTATTCCAAATATGAAGCTTGACAAGAAGATCGTTCAGAGAAGAGTTGATATTCTTGAAAAAGAGGGCATCACATTTGTGACAAATACAGAGGTAGGAAAAAATTATCCTACTGCAAAGCTTATAAATGAGTTTGATGCAGTTGTACTCTGCTGCGGTGCAACTAAGCCGAGAAATCTTGTATGCGAGGGCAGAGACGATGTTAAGGGAATTTACTTTGCTGTAGATTTCTTAAAGGCTAATACAAAGAGTTTGCTTGATTCAAACCTTTCCGACAGACAGTATATAAGTGCCGAGGGCAAGGATGTAATTATTGTAGGCGGCGGTGACACAGGTACTGACTGTGTGGGTACTGCTATAAGACACGGCTGCAAGTCTGTTTTCCAGATGGAGATCATGCCTGAAGCTCCGGAATGCAGAACTGCTGCCAATCACTGGCCACAGTGGCCCCGTATAAGAAAGACAGATTACGGTCAGGAGGAGGCTATTAAGCTTTACGGCCGTGACCCGAGAGAATATCTTACAACGGTTACAAAGGTCGTTCCCGATGAAAAGGGTAATATTAAGGAAGTACACACTGTTCAGGTCAAGTGGAACAATGTAAAGGGAAGAATGGTTTCAGAGCCTGTTCCCGGAAGCGAAAAGGTATGGCCTTGTCAGCTGCTGCTTATTGCAATGGGCTTTACAGGTCCCGAGGATACCCTTATAAAGCAGCTTTCTCTTGAAACCGATGCAAGAAGCAATGTCAAGGCGGAATATGGTAAATTCCAGACAAGTCTTAAGGGTGTTTTTGCCGCAGGGGATATGAGAAGAGGTCAGAGCCTTGTTGTTTGGGCTATTCATGAAGGAAGAGAAGCTGCCAAGGCTTGTAATGAGTATCTGAACAGGAAATAATGCCGAAAATTGTTATTAATTTTATTAAGTAAATCTTCTTAAATCTGATTTATATTAAGGCTTCAAGTTTAAATTTTTAAATTTGTCGTTTTAATGTAAAATTAACAAAAAAACTCTTGAATTTTACAATGATTGTGGTATCATAGTTAAGGTTGAATTTCTATAGTTTAATAAATACATGAGGGGATTTTTAAAATGGCTATTCTTATTAGTACAAGTATGTACCACAGTGGAAATTTTAAAAATATACTGCATTTTGCAGACAAATACAAGGGTAAGGTTGGCGTGGAAATTTTTCCGAGATTTGATGAGCCTGAGTTTGAAAAGGTTTTAAAGGAATGTATTCCGGGGCTTAAGAAGGTGCCAATAAGTATTCATGAACCTTCCTTTGAAATAGAGCATACGGCTGATACTAATTCAAGTGAGCATAAGAAAACAATACACAGATTAAGCTCAATGATCAAATATGCTTCTGTTCTGGGATGCAGATATATTGTTTATCATCACAATAATTGTACTATTCCCGAGAATAAGAGGGAAGAGTATCTTAAAACTGCACAGGATAATTTGTATGAAGTGACACAGCTCCTTTTGCCATATGGTATTTCAGTTGCAATTGAAAATACGGGAATTGCTGCTAAGAATACAATGCTTTTAAATGAAAAGGAATTTATTGAGATGTGCAGGGAAAGTGTATGCGGCGTTGTTATTGATCTGGGTCACATTAATACAAACGGCTGGAATATGAAAAATGTTATATCCTCATTAAAGGATAAAATAATTTCATATCACGTTCATAACAATTACGGCAAAGATGATGAACACAACAGAATTTTTGACGGTACTCTTGATTTTAATGAATTTGTAAGGTATTATAAGAAATTTACTCCAGGCGCTGATATAGTTATTGAATATAGTGAAAAGCTTGCAGATAAGGAAGATGAGATCTGTGAGGATATTGATTATATTATAGAGGCTGTTAAGGGAAGTAAAAAAGCTTTGGCTTAAATACTTGTTATTAAAAAATTAGTTATGCTGATCTTTGAGTGCAAGTCATCCGCTAAGGGGGTGGCTTGCTTTTATATTGCACAAAACTTCAGTGAATACAAAATAATTCACTGAGGTTTTGTGCTGGTTGTTAGCCGGATCAAACAGATAATAATTAAATCAAAATTTATATTAATTTAAATCAGAAAATTTTAAAATCCTAAGTTTTCACCTACTATAATTACTCTTATTCTGTCCTTTACTCTTGAAAATCTGGTGTGTACAAACTGACAGCACACTGTTTCAACACTTAAACAGTCAACGCACTTTCCTGCTTTGCGGCAGCCTGTGTTACAGTCAAATCTTATTACATTAGGTATTGATGCCTTGTTTCTTGCTCTTGAAAGAGCTGCTTCATAAGTATCACATATTTTATTTATGCCGGCAATTACAAGTACATTTTTTGGTCCGTAAATAAGGGCAGCAACTCTGTTTCCGTTGCCGTCGATATTTATAAGTTCTCCGCTGATCGTCATAGCGTTTGTACTCATAAGGTAATAATCGGCATTAAGTGCCTTGTGTGCTATTTCATCCTTTTCTTCGGGTGTGGTCACAGCATCTCTGTCAAGACATTTGTAATCTCCGTTTTTAAGCTCATTTAAAATTCCCGTTTCATTAAGTGTGGCAGAACCGCCCCAGCTTACTGTGCTCTTTTCGGGGATAAGTGAAAGGGCAAGCCTGATTGCTTCTTCTTTTGTTTCGGCATAAAAACCGTCCATATTTCTTTTTCTTAAGCCTTCAATTGTTCTTTCCGCTAAAAGCCTGTTGTATTTCTGTACAGGTGTCATAAAATTACCTCCTTGTTATTTATATAAAGGCGCTGCATTTGCAGCGCCCCTGTAGACATTTTATTATTTTTCAAGTGAGTGCATACCCTTTAAAAGATCTTCAAGAGTATCTCTTTCTCTTATTAACTGAACTTCTCCGTTTTCTCTTATTAAAACTTCTGCAGGACGAAGTCTGTTGTTATAGTTTGATGCCATACAATAGCCGTAAGCACCTGCGTCAAGGACACCTATAGTATCACCAACGTGCATTTCAGGGCACATTCTGTGTTTAGCCATAATATCTCCTGATTCGCATATGTTACCTACTACTGTAATATCTTCAACCTTGTCACTGTCATTGTAAACTTCAATATCATGGTGTGAGTCATACATTACAGGTCTCTGGAGAACATTAAAGCCAAGGTCTGTACCTGCGTACTTGTCCTCATGGTTGTACTTAATTGCGTGAACTGTACCTAAAAGTACTGAGCACTCTGCTGAAATATATCTGCCCGGCTCTACCTTAAATGTGATCTCCTTGCCGTAGTCTTTAACAAATTCATTAAATACTTCGTCAAGCTGTCTGCCTAAAGATTCAAGGTCAAGTCTTGGCTGGTCATTGAGCTTTTCATAAGGGATACCGAAGCCGCCGCCTAAGTCTACAAATTCAAGGTCGTCAAATTCCTTTGCAATGTGTAAAATAGCCTTAACACCTTCAACATACTTGCTGCCGTCCATAAAGAGTGAACCGATATGCTGATTGATACCAACAAGCTTAAGGTCATATTTCTTTAAAATAGACTTGAATTCAGGGATATCCTCGGGATTGATAGCAAACTTTGTCTTTTTGCCTGCTGTTATAACCTTTTCACTGTGACCTGCACCGATACCGCCGTTAAATCTTGCGGCAATTCTTCCGCCGGGATTAAGCTGTCCGTACTGCTCAAGCTGTGAAAGAGAGTCAACGCTCATTGTAACATTGTGGTCGATTGCAAACTGCATTTCTTCCTTTGAAACATTGTTGCTGATGTAGAAGATCTGTTCAGGCTTAAAGCCTGCCTTTAACTCTACAAAAATTTCGCCGGGACTCATTGCATCTACATTTAAGCCTTCTTCTCTTACGATCTCAAGAAAAGCTAAATTGCTGTTTGCCTTTGCTGAATAGTTGATGCTGAAATGAGGATATTTTACAAGATTTTTAATATCCCTGCATCTCTCTCTTAAAATTCTTTCATTGTAAACATAGAGAGGGCTGCCATACTTTGCAGTTAAATCTGAAGGCTTGTTGCCCATAAAGAAGTTTACCGAATCTGTTACCTTTGTGTTAATTTTTCCCATTTTTGTTTTCCTTTCATTATAAATAAAAACTTTTGATATTATTAAGTTTTGCTGACATATTCATAAGCATTAAATCAGCTATTGTAACCGCAGTCATTGCCTCAACAACAACAACTGCTCTTGGCACAACAATAGGGTCATGACGGCCTGTAATTGTTATTTCTGTGTCCTCACCCTTGTTGTTTACGGTTTTCTGAGGCTGTGCTATTGAAGGGGTAGGCTTAAAGGCAACTCTGAAAATTAAATTGCTGCCGTCTGAAAAACCTCCCAGAACACCGCCTGAATGATTTGTTTCTTTTTTTACTTTTTCATCAGACATATAAAAGCTGTCGTTGTTATAAGAACCATAGCTTTCAGCAGCTTTAAAGCCGTCACCGAATTCTATGCCCTTTGCAGCGCCTATTGACATAACTGCCTTAGCAAGAGAGGAATCAAGTTTGTCAAATACAGGCTCTCCTATGCCGGGAGGCATACCTGTTACACTGCATTCAATTATTCCTCCCACGGAATCACAGTTTTTGATCGCCTCATCAAGAAGCTGTGATGCTTTTTCTGCTGATTTGTTATCTGGCATACAAAGAGGATTTTCAAAGCGTTCATTTAAATTGATCCTTTCAGCTTTGACATTTCCGATTGCCGTTGTATAAGCCGCAATATTTATACCAAGCTCTTTAAGTAGCTTTCTGGCAACAGCGCCTGCCGCAACTCTTGCTGATGTTTCTCTGCCTGAGGAGCGTCCGCCCCCTCTGTAATCCCTTATACCATATTTTGACTCGAATCCGAAGTCAGCATGGCCCGGTCTGTAAACATCAGCTATTTTTGAATAGTCACGGGAACGCTGATCTTCGTTGAATATAATTAATGATATAGGTGTACCTGTGGTCTTGCCCTCAAATACTCCCGACATTATCTGAACCTTGTCACCTTCCTGCCTTTTGGTGCCGTATTTGTTTGAGCCCGGCTTACGCCTGTCCATATCCTGCTGTATATCTTCTTCACTTAAAAGTAAGCCTGCGGGACAGCCGTCTATTACAACGCCCAGACCTCTGCCGTGGGATTCGCCCCAGGTAGTGATCTTAAAAATATTTCCGAAGGTTGAACCTGACATTTTTTTCACCTCTGGTTTTTATGTGGAACTATATCATATATAATGTTGTATTTGTAAAGGTATCATATTTTATTAAAAAGTAGAAGTCACTTTTCATAACAAAAATTACAAAACCTTTATAAATTGTTCAAATGTTAATTTTAATTTAAAGGATTGACTTTAAACCTATATATGATATAATTACATTAATTTTAACATTTTTTTTTGATATTTACAATAGTTTTTTGCAGACTGGAGGAGAAATGTGACGTGAAAAAAATTTTGAGTAAGCTTAATGCTACACAGATAATTATATACGGGTTTTTGACGACTATATTAATAGGTACGTTTTTGCTTGTGCTGCCCGTATCTTCTGCCAAAGGTGAATTCACAAATGTTATAGATGCACTCTTTACTTCAACATCTGCCGTTTGTGTTACGGGGCTTACTGTAGTTGTAACTGCCGATCACTGGTCATTGTTCGGTCAGCTTGTCATACTGGGGCTTATACAGATAGGCGGTCTGGGATTTATGTGTGTTGTGACAATGATATCAATAGTTCTTGGCAGAAAAATAACAATGAGAGAGAGAAATGTTATTCAGGAAGCCCATAATCTGAACAGACAAAGCGGTGTTGTAAGCTTTGCAAAATACATATTTAAAATTACAATGGCTGTGGAGCTTACAGGCTCTGCTATACTTGCTCTCAGGTTTATTCCCGAATTCGGACTTATAGGCGGAATATACAGAGGAATATTCCACGGTATTTCAGGATTCTGTAACGCAGGATTTGATATTATAGGAAGTACAAGTCTTGTTGAGTATTCAGGCGATGTTATTATTAATGTTGTTATCATGGCTCTTATTGTAACAGGAGGTCTTGGTTTCCCTGTTCTTCAGGACATAATTGTAATGTTCAGAAATATATTTGTAAAAAAGTTTTCAGTCAGATATTCTTTGGGACACCTTAATCTCCAGTCAAAAATTGCTTTGACTGCAACTGCAGTTTTAATTGTGACAGGTGCTTTGGGTATACTTGCTTTTGAATTTAATAACAAAGGTACTCTCGGTGATATGGGTATGGGTGAAAAGGTTATGGCTTCATTTTTCCAGTCTGTTACACTGAGAACTGCCGGATATTTTTCAATTGATCAGGGGTCACTTGAATATTCATCCAAACTTCTGGGAATTGTGCTTATGTTTATAGGCGGCTCTCCCGCAGGTACCGCAGGCGGTGCCAAAACTGTGACTATGGCTGTGATATTAGTATCTATGCTCTCTCTTGTAAGAGGAAGGGATGAAATAACTGCCTTTAAGAGAAGTATTGGTTTACATGTGCTCCAGAAATCACTTACTGTTGTTGTAATGATGATGACTGTTGTTATCGGTTCAGTAATGATACTTTCATATACAGAAGCAGATCTTCTTGTGGCTAATGGAGGAAGGTTTGAAATTCTTGATATATTTTATGAGGTGGTATCTGCTATTGGTACAGTGGGACTTACTGCAGGTATGACACCTGAGCTTTCCGATGTGGGAAAGGTTATAGTGTCCCTGTGTATGTATATAGGAAGAGTAGGTCCTATATCCATTGCTGTGGCACTGACTGCAAAGAGGGCAGGCGACAGTTTGGTACGCTACCCTGAAGGTAATATTATAGTTGGTTAGGAGGATTTGTTAAATGAGAAAAAATAAGCAGTTTGCTGTTATCGGACTTGGAAGATTTGGTTCTGCTGTTACAAGGACATTGGCTGAAAACGGCTTTGATGTAATGTGCTGTGATAAGAATATGACTGTTGTAAAACAGATGGAGCCTTATGTGACAAAGGCTATTCAGGCTGATATTATGCAGGATGATGTTGCGGATGCTCTGGGGCTTAACAATTTTGATGTTGTGATCGTTGCAATAGGTGACAGTCTTGAAGCCAGTGTAATGGCAACAATGTATGCCAAGGAAGCCGGAGTAAGAACAATAATTGCAAAGGCAAAGACGATATCCGAAAAGAAGATACTTGAAAAAATGGGTGCTGACAAGGTCGTTATGCCTGAGGTGGATATGGGAAGAAGACTTGCAATAAGTCTGACAACAACTAATGTGCTTGAATATATCAGCTTTTCCGAAAAATTTGCTATGGCTGAAATTGCTCCTCTTAAGAATTGGGTGGACAAAACTCTTGCAGAGGCAAATATAAGAGCTGAATACGGCTTTAACGTAGTTGCTATAAAAGACGGTGACGATTTAATGGTTTCACCTGCGCCAAACACATTAATAAAGGAAAGACATATTCTTGTTATTATAGGTGAGAGCAAGCAGATTCAGAAATACAATTAGGTGTTGATATGGAACATTATATAGACAGTGCTCATAACAAAATTATAAAGGAAATAAATTCCCTTAAAAACAAAAGAGACAGGGAGAAAAAAGGTCTTTTTGTACTTGAAGGGGAAAGGCTTGTATCCGAAATAAACAGTGAGTGGAATGTGAAATACATTGCCGTATCGGAAAGTTTTACAGGTAAGGCTGAGGCTGAAAGGGTATACAGAATAAAGGACAGCCTTTTTGAAAAAATCTCGGATACTGTAACTCCCCAGGGGATACTTGCCGTATGCGAGATCAGGGAATTTTCTGTGGAAGATATTGATTACAGCAATGATCCCTTTTTTGTGATCCTTGAAAATGTCACAGATCCGGGGAATATGGGAACTATAATAAGGACTGCTGATGCAGCAGGTGCTGACGGTATATTTGTGACGAAGGGTTGTGTTGATATATATAATCCAAAGGTCATAAGAGCAACAATGGGATCTGTTTTCCACCTGCCAATATACAGAAATGTTAATGGTACACAAGTTGTAAGAGAGCTTAAGAATAACGGTATTGTTACTCTCGGAGCCCATTTGAAGGGGGAAAAAACGCCCTATGAAATAAATATGACAAAGGGCTGTGCCGTAATAATAGGTAATGAGGCAAATGGCTTAAGTGACGAAATAAGCAGTGAAGCGGATCATCTTGTTAAAATCCCTATGCCCGGAAAGGCAGAAAGTATGAATGCGGGAATAGCCGCAGGAATTCTTATATATGAGGCTGTGCGTCAAAGGACAGGTGAATAAAATGAAGAGAATAAGCTGGGATGAATATTTTATGAGTATGGCTGAGCTTGCAAGCAAAAGGTCTACATGCTTAAGACGTCAGGTAGGAGCTGTAATTGTAAAGGATAATCAGGTCCTTTCAACAGGCTATAACGGAGCACCTAAGGGGTTGCCGAACTGCTGTGACATTAATGAGTGCTTAAGGACTAAGCTTAAAATACCAAGCGGTGAAAGGCATGAGCTTTGCAGGGCTGTACATGCAGAAAACAATGCAATTACACAATGTGCCGTAAATGGTGTAAGCTGTAAGGGCGGTACACTTTATGTAACTGCAAGCCCATGCATAATGTGTACAAAGCAGATCATTAATGCGGGGATCGTGAGGATCGTTGCAAAGGAAATGTACCCTGATGATATGGGCAAGGAAATGCTTGAAGAAAGCGGTATTGAGTTTGTGCTTTTTGATAAGTAAATAATTGGTTTGAAAATCCCTTGGCCGGTTTTGACCGGCTAAGGGATTTTTTTCTTGATTAGAGTTAACAGAGTGCCGATAAATCAAAATTTATATTTTATAAAGAGATTTTAAAAGCTTTATTTCCTCTCCGTGTCCCTTATCGTCTGTAGGTGTTTCAAGGTAAAAGGGAAGGTTACAAAGAGAAGGGTGATTTATTATGTTTTTAAATGCCTCAAGTCCTATATGTCCCTCTCCTATGAGGGCATGTCTGTCCTTATGGCTTCCTCTCTCGTTAAGGCTGTCATTAATGTGTACTGCTTTTAAATATTCAAGTCCTATAATTCTGTCAAACTCATTTAAAACGCCCTCAAGGTCATTTACTATGTCATAGCCGCTGTCCCATATGTGACAGGTATCAATACACACGCCTATTTTATCTTTAAGTTCAACTTTATCGATTATTGCTCTTAATTCTTCAAATGTTCTGCCTGCTTCGCTTCCTTTGCCTGCCATTGTTTCAAGAAGAACTGTTGTATGCATATCTTTAAACATAGCCTTGTTAAGTCCTGCCGAGATCTGCTCAACTGCTGTGTCTATATTCTGTTTTAAGCGGCTACCCGGGTGGAAGTTATATAAATTTCCGGGGTAAAGTTCCATACGCTTTAAGTCATCTGTCATCATTTCAAGGGATATATTTCTTGTTTCTTCCTTTGCTGAACACAAATTAAGTGTATATGGAGCGTGGACAAGAACCTGAGTAATATTATTTTGGGAAAGCATATTGCGGAATTCTTTTATCTCTTCGGGGTCTATAGCCTTGGCTTTAGCTCCCCTTGGGTTTCTTGAAAAAAACTGAAATGTATCTGATCCTATATTTACAGCATCTTTTACCATTTGAACATAGCCCTTTGCAACAGACATATGGGCGCCTATTTTTAAACCTGTATTCATAATTGCCTCCTTTTGCATATAAAAAAATCCTCAAGGAAAACCTTGAGGATTTGGAGCGGAGTAGGAGAGATTTGAACTCTCGCGCCGCGCAAACGACCTACTCCCTTAGCAGGGGAGCCCCTTCAGCCACTTGGGTACTACTCCATAGCTGTATTGCGTTGTCACTCACAACGCTTAATTAGTATATCACAGAAAAATGAAGGTGTCAAGACTTTTTTACAAAAATTGAAAGAAAATTATTACCGTATTTATAAAAAATAAAAGAAAGTTATTCCCGATACAATACTTATTGCCCAGCCTGCAAAAACATCAGCGGGATAATGTACTCCCGTTGCAACTCTTGAAAGTCCCGTAAAAAAAGCAAATACCATAAAAACAGGTACAAGTGCAGGACATATCATAATGTAGCTTAATGATATGATCATTGAGCTGCAGGCATGATTGCTTGGAAAGGAACCGCTGTTCTTGTGATCAACAAGTTTTGTAACATCTTCTCTGTTAAAAGGACGGGGCTTGTTTAAAAGCTTTCTAAGGGTTGTGTTGAATAAAAGGGTAAAGAAGGGAACAGCTATTATTTTAGCTATTCCCTCACATCCATTGATCAACACTGCTATTATACCCAGGATATAAATAATTATAAATGCGGGCTTTGAAAATTCAGATACAAATACTGCCAGCTTTTTTGCCTTGCTGTTATTTGCAGTGAAAAAGTATATTTTGTCAAAAAGCAGTTTATTCATTCCATACTCCGTCAAATACAAATGTTGCGGGACCTGTCATATAAACGTGATTGTCCTTTTCGCTCCATTCAATTGTAAGTGTGCCGCCAAGAAGCTTTACATCAACAGGTACTCTTGGGCATTTTCCAAGTAAATTAGCTGCAACCACAGTTGCACATGTGCCTGTACCGCATGCCCATGTTTCTCCTGAGCCTCTTTCCCACACTCTCATGTTAAGATGAGTTTCGTCAACAAATTCAACAAATTCCACATTTGTCTTTTTAGGAAATGCAGGATCTGTTTCAAGGGAAGGACCGTAATAGTCAACAGCGAAATCCTTTACTGGTGTGTCTATAAATGTAATTGCATGGGGATTGCCCATAGATACACATGTGAACACAAAATCCTTTCCCTGTGAGCTGAGCTTTAAATCCATAACAGCCTTAACACCCTGAACCTTTGAATCGGATACCTCACCGATTACAGGAACTTCATCAGGTGTCAGCACAGGCTCGCCCATATCAACTGTGAGAAGCTCTGCCTCTCCTTTTTCATTTGTATGAACTTCAATGACCTTTACACCTGCAAGGGTCTCAATTCTCAAAGGGTTTTTTCTTACTACATTTCTGTCATATACATAGCGTCCTACACATCTTACACCGTTTCCGCACATTTCAGCTTCTGAACCGTCGGCATTGAACATTCTCATTTTGCAGTCGTTTTCGGGACTGTCAGGAGGGCATATAAGTATAAGACCGTCAGAGCCTATGCCAAAATGTCTGTCACTTACAGCCTGTGATACCTTTGACGGGTCATTTACCGTTTCTTCAAAGCAGTTTACATAAACATAGTCATTGCCGCAGCCGTGCATTTTTGTAAATTTCATTGTTTCACTCTCCTGTTTTATCTCTTATATTTTGTTTCTTTCCTATAATATAACATAAAACAAAAGCCAATGCAAGGAAAAACAATTATTGTATATTAATATTTGCATAGCCTTCAGGTACCTTTCCGTTAAATATTGTATTTACCAGCATAAGTTTTCTTTTAATGCAGAGAGGCTTTGAAAACACCGGACTTACTACGGATACATTGCATTCTATATTGAGCCATATCTGATAAGATACCTGATTTACTCCCGCTGATGTAAGTGAGGTTTCATAGTCTGCTTTTGCATCCCCCATATAAGTTATATGTAAAGGTACGGAAAAGCCAAGTCTTGAAAACAGAGGGATACCGCTGAAAGCCCCCGATGGCAGTCTTATTTCCGTATTTGACAATTCATTCATATTTTCTGATATTTCTGCTGTAATTTTATTTGTAATGCTGTTTATGAGAAGTGAATTTATATTAATGTGGCTTAAGTCGGTATTTGTGATCTCTTCCGTAAAGTCACTTGTTGTTATACCCATATCTTCAATAACCTTGTCTGCTGCGGAGCTTATTTCATTGTTTATTCTGGTGACTGCATACTTGCTGCACACATCTGTCATTATGGGTAAAATGAAGTGATTAAAGGAAATTATTAATAAAATTGTACAAAATAGCAGAAAAATACATAAAAATGTCAGCTTTTTTTTCACAAAATCACCTCCTTAATAATAAATTATGAAAATTTTTCTTTATATATGGCTTGAGATTTGATATAATAATATGAAGGAAGGTATATAAATATATTTGGAAGATCATATAATAGTTTTAAGGAGGAAATACTATGAATCCACCTGATAAGAATATTGGGGATGATTTAGGCGGCACAAAGGTGCTGAGCGATATTTCAGGCTACAGAAGAAATATTGAAAGAGAAAAGCTCAATGAGAGCAGGGAAGCCGCAAGTACCAGAGATGATGGAAATGAGCATAAAAATACATCAGAGGGTGCAGAAAGAAAAAAGGTGAAAAATCATCACAATAACAGACACAGGACAGAAGGCACAGGCCATAAAAAGAACAGGAAAAATAAAGAGCGCTCAAAGCCTTTTTCAATGTTCCTGACTGCCATGCTTATGGTTGCCATAATGGTCGGCTTTGCTGTGTGCGGAGGTGTTGTGGGAGCTTATGTGGGCATTATAAACAGTATACCTGAGCTCGGTATAGTAAGCATTAAACCCGGTACATATACATCAATTATATATGATGATGCAGGTGCGGAAGTAAGCAAGCTCCATGGAAGTGAAAACAGAGAATATGTTACTCTTGACCAGATCCCCATGTACATGCAGCAGGCGGTAATAGCCATTGAGGATGAAAGATTTTATGAACATAACGGTGTTGATATTCAGGGTACACTGAGAGCTGTATACTCAACGCTTACTCACCAGCAGATGCAGGGTGGTTCAACAATTACCCAGCAGCTTATAAAAAATAATGTAACAAAGGTTACACGTAACGATGTTAAAAGTAAAATAAAGGAGCAGTACCTTGCTCTTAAATATGAAAAGGAATTAAGACAGGCATATGGTTCAAAGGAAGCTGCAAAAAATTATATTCTTGAGCTTTATTTGAATACAATAGGTCTGGGACACGGCTACAGCGGTGTTAAAACTGCTGCGGAAGGATATTTCGGTAAGGAGCCAAGTGAGCTTACACTTGCAGAATGTGCCTGTATTGCGGGAATAACAAACAATCCAAGTCTTTATTCACCGAGAACGCAGCCTGAAAACAACAGAAGAAGGCAGACAATTATTCTTAATTATATGCTTGCTCAGGGAAGGATTACTCAGGAGGAGTATGACCAGGCTATAAATGAAGATGTCTATGCAAATATAAGAAAGACCGATTCGGCAAACAATTACAGCTCTTCCGACACTGTAATACACAGTTATTATGAAGATGCTCTTGTTGCACAGATATCAGAGGATCTCCAGAACAAATATAACTGGTCCGTTGAGGAAGCCAACAATGTTATATATAACGGAGGCTTGCAGATATATTCAAATCTTGATCAGAATATACAGAATATTGTTGATGATGAATATAATGATGACAGTAACTTCCCCTATGTTTATTACAGTATAGGTGTTGACTACAGAGTATCTGTTGAAGATTCCACAACGGGAGAACAGACTCATTCACAGTATAACAAATTTGTACGTTCACAGTCAGAAGGTGAAAACTGGGTTGCTTCCAAAAAGGCTGAAATTGAAGCAGGATTGTCGAAAAATCAGACAATAGTTGCAGAAGCGGCTTATTATACAAAGCAGCCTCAGTCAGCTATGGTCATACTTGACTATCACACAGGTGAAGTTAAGGCAATTGCCGGCGGAAGAGGTGAAAAGACTGTAAACAGAGGCTTTAACAGAGCTACTGATTCAGCAAGACAGCCGGGATCTGTATTTAAGGTTCTGGCAGCTTATGCTCCCGCAGTTGATCTGGGTAAGATAACAAATGCTTCAACTATTGTTGACGAACCTTATACAACTGCTGACGGGTATTCACCAAAGAACTGGTATTCAGGCTACAGAGGAGCTGTAAATGCCAGAACAGGTATCAAAAACTCTATGAACATTGTTGCAGTTAAGATAATGGTTGAAACAGGTATTGACCTTTGCTATAATTATCTTCTTAACTTTGGATTTACCACTCTTGAAAATGATAACCATGCAGCAACTGCCCTGGGCGGACTTACAAACGGTGTTACCCAGCTTGAGGTGGCAGCGGCATATGGTACAATTGCAAATCAGGGACAGTATATTAAGCCTTGTTTCTATGACAGGGTACTGGATCATGACGGCAATGTTCTCCTTGAGAACACAAAGGAAACAAAGCAGGTATTAAAGTCATCAACAGGATATATTTTAACAGAAATGATGACAGATACAATAAAGTCAGGTACAGGTACAAAGGCTAAACTGGGAGATATGCCTGTTGCAGGTAAGACAGGTACAACAACAGATTCAAAGGACCTTACATTTGTGGGATACACTCCTTATTATGTAGGAAGTATCTGGCTTGGATATGATACCTATGATAATACTGTAAAGAATATGAGCAATCTTGATCAGTCACAGCATATTGTACTCTGGCAGAAGATAATGAGCAGAATACATGAAAATCTTGAAATTAAGGACTTTGAAATGCCTGATACCGTTGTGGAGGCTACAGTTTGTAAAATTTCAGGAAAGCTTGCAAGATCAAGCTGTCCTTCTGTGACAGATTACTTTGATAAGGAATCATTAGGTGATACTTACTGTACAAGTCACAGAGGCTACAGCGGAACTGTATTTTCAAGCGGAAATTATTACAGCGGAGGTTCATCGGGAGGAAGCAGCTCATATAGTGGCAGCAGTTCCGGCGGATCATCGGACACTTCTTCGGAAAGTGAAACAACAGCAGAAAGCAATACATCCTCCGGCTCAACGGATAATTCCGCTGACACATCATCAGGGGAAAGCAGCGGAGGAACTCAGGAAGGAGCTGCCGGAGAAACTCCCGCAGCAGAGGAAACACCTCAGACACCTGCGGAAAGTGCTCCTGCAGAAACACCCCAGGTTCCTGCTGAGGGTACGGAGTAAAGTAAATAGCTCTTTGTCAACTGGTGTGGTTGGCATAATTAAAGTTAATCCGCCCACCTCCCTTTAGGCAAGCAATACTGTCAACTTAAGAAAAATCAATGCTCCGCTTCAGAACTTTTGACTCTGTCAAAAGCAGCCTTTCAGGCTGTCGAATGATTCTTTCGATTCAAGAAATGCAAGCATTTGCTAAGTTGGAACAGTCAGGAAAGAAAAATCCCTCAGGCTATTCAAATCAGCTTCACTGATTTGAATAGCCAGCTCCCTTTAGGCAAAGGAGCCAAGAGGGCGGGCACGCCGCCTTTTTAAACAGTTAGGGTTATGTTAATCCTTTAAGTTGACAGTATTGCTTTAGGCAAGGGAGGCTTTATGTGGGGAAGAAGCTCCTTGACCACACCAAATATTATAGAACCAAATAAATAAATTTGCATATTAATTTAACTAAGACAGTTGTATTATGTACGGCTGTCTTTTTTTGAATAAATTAAATGCATATATAGAGTTTTGATGATTTGTAAGAATTGCATAATAATTATTAACAAATTTAAAAATACGTTTACATTTTATGTGAGTTATGGTAAAATTATGATAGTTAATATCGTAAAATAGTATAAAATAATATAAAAATTAAAATTATTTTAATAAAATTCGATGGAATTTTTTGCACTGCATGGGTTAATATAGTTATAAGGCAAAGCTTTACTCAGACTGATGGTAAAGCCGGCAGGTGATTTTTATGAATAGGGATGTTTCAAAGGCTCTTGCTTTATTTACGCAGGTGGCAATATCAATGCTTGTGCCTGTATTTATATGTTTTTTTATAGGAAAGGATATTGACAGTCTGCTGGGGATAAACGGAATATTTCTTGTTATATTTACTGTTATTGGTATTCTTGCAGGTTTTAGAAGCGTTTATATGCTTGTGAGAAGCTTTTTTAAGGACAAGGACACATATGTGGATATGAATAAAATAAAAAGTGAACTTATGAAAGACAAAGAAAACATAAAAAACAAAAAAGAAAATGAGGTGACAGAAAATGACAAATGATGCAGTAAAAACCAGAAACAGCCTTATGATAATAACTGTTGTATTAGGCATAATATGTATGGCGGCAGGTTTTGTGTTTACTGACAGTATACTTATGTGGGCTGTGGGTATAGCATTAGGTGTGCTTATATGTATATTCAGGGTATTGTCAATGACAAGAAGCCTTGAAAAAGCTGCTGAAATGACTCCCGAAAATGCACAAAACTATGGAAGGGCGCAGTATATGCTGAGATATGTTATCACTCTTGCTGCTGCTGTTTTTGCCTGCTACAAGGGATTTGCAGACCCTGTTGCACTTATTGTCGGACTTGTACTTCTGCAGCCGGCAGTATATATCTGTAATTTTATAATGAACAGAGCTGAAAAAAATTGATCGGTATCTGTGTAAATAATGAGGAAAGGAGGCTGTACAGCATTGGGACTTCATCTGTTGGAAGTGAAAAGCTTAGTCGGGAATCTTATCGGATGGGAAACTGATCCGGATACAGCTCTTGATCCAAGTGCCGGAATAATTGAAAAGCTTAATATAGGTGGGGTTGAGGTCTGGATAACGGAAACTGTTGTAAATACATGGATATTTATGGCAGTGCTTATACTGATAGCTGTTTTTTTGCGGATCAAAATGAAAAATTATAAGTACAGGCCCGGCGGACTTCAGAATGTTGTGGAAACGGCAATTGAATATATGGATTCCTTTGTCCGCTCTGTTATGAGTGATAAATATGCTTATTTCGGTAATTGGTTTTTTGGTGTGTTTGTGCTCATACTTGTAAGCAATTTAAGCGGACTGCTGGGTTTCAGACCGCCGACTGCGGATCTGTGTACGACTGCGGCTATTACCCTTGTGACATTTGTATTGATCCACTTTATGGGTATAAAAACCGGTAAAGGCGGATATTTCAAGGGTTATCTTGAGCCTGTGCCCATACTGTTGCCAATTAATATTATAAGTGAGTTTGCAACACCTATATCACTTAGTTTCCGTCTTTTCGGTAATATACTTGGCGGTATGATAATTACATCAATGATATATATGGCTCTTGGCGCACTGCCCGGCATACTTAAAATATTCAATATCGGTGTGCCATCTGTATTGAGCGTGTATTTTGATGTTTTTGCAGGCTGTATTCAGACAGTTATATTTGTTATGCTTTCAATGACATTTATTAAGGATAAGATTTCCGATTAAATTATTAATTTATTAAATTTTTTATTACAAGGAGGATTTTTATATGGAAGGATTAGATCCAAGAGCTTTTGTATTAGGTTGTTCTGCAATAGGTGCAGGTTTGGCAATGATAGCAGGTATAGGACCCGGTGTGGGTCAGGGTTATGCCGCAGGTAAAGGTGCCGAGGCAGTTGGACGTCAGCCTGAGGCAAGAGGTACGATCACATCTACTATGCTTTTAGGCTGTGCCGTAGCTGAGTCAACAGGTATTTATGGTCTTGTAGTTGCTATGATACTGATGTTTGCAAATCCATTGGTTGACAAGATCTCAGGCTGATTTTAGAATATTAAATTCTGTCTGAAAGGAGGTCAAAATGTGGAGGGTTATGTTATAATGCTGGATCAGCAGACCCTTATACAGCTTGCTATTCAGCTTGTTAATACCTGTATATTATGTTTTGCCTTGTCGAAGCTTTTGTATAAGCCTGTTACACAGTTTCTAAGTGCAAGAAAGGAAAAAATTGCACAGCAAATCGATACTGCAGAGGAAAGACTTAAGGATGCAGAGGCTTTAAAGGCTGAATATGAAAATAAATTGAGAAATATTGAGTCAGAGAAAAATTATATCCTTGAAAAGGCAAGAGCGCAGGCAAACAAAAACGGTCAGCAGATCATTGCCCGGGCCAAGGAGGAGGCTCAGACTATTCACAACAGAGCCATGACCGATATTAAGAGAGAGGAAGAGAAGGCTAAAGACGAGATCAAGAAGCAGATAATAGAAGTTTCTTCTGTAATGTCAGGCAAGTTTATTGCTGCTAAAATGACCGAGGAGGAACAGGAAAAGCTTATTGATGAAACTATATCTGATCTGGAGGGAGTCGAATGGCAGGGTTAATAGCAAAAAGATATGCAGAGGCTCTCTTTCAGCTGGCTTTGGAAAATGACTGTGTTGATAAATACAGTGATGAAATTAAACTTATACATGATACTCTTGCAGGTCAAGATGAGATCTTAAAGGTAATTAATAATCCCGAGATCAGCGCTGAAATCAAAATGAGTATATTGGAAAATGCTTTTAAGGAATATGTAAGTAATGATGTTTTAGGACTTTTGTCTGTTATTTTTGCAAAAAACAGGGAAAAAGAACTGATCAACATTTTAGATTCATTTCTCAGTAAGGTAATTGACTACAAAGGTATTGTCTATGCTGCTGTTGAAAGTGCTGTTCCTTTGAAAAGCGAGAAACTTAATGAGATCAAACAAAAATTGTCTAAGAAGTTAAATAAGCAGGTTGAAGTTGAAGTTAAAACAGTGCCTGAGCTGATAGGCGGAATAAGAATATCCGTATGCGGCTACGTTATAGACAATACAGTTAAAAACCGTATTGAGAATATTAAAAAGGCACTGCTTGAAATTAAGCTTGCGTAGAAAAGGAGTGTAACCTAATAATGAATATCAGACCTGAGGAAATCAGTTCCGTTATTAAAGAGGAAATAAAGGGCTATACAGCAAAGCTTGATGTGTCTGAGGTTGGTACGGTTATACAGGCAGGTGACGGTATTGCCAGAGTTTACGGTCTTGATAATGCTATGAGCGGCGAGCTCTTAGAGTTTGAAAACGGCGTAATGGGTATGGCACAGAATCTGGAGGAGGACAATGTTGGTGTTGTTATACTGGGTTCTGATATGGGGATAAAGGAAGGCTCATCTGTTAAGCTGACAGGAAAGGTTGCCTCTGTTCCTGTGGGTGATGCTCTTATAGGGAGGGTAGTAGACCCATTGGGAAATCCCATTGATGAAAAGGGACCTATAGTGACAGACAGGTCAAGACCTATTGAAAGAGTTGCCCCCGGTGTAATCACAAGAAAGGCGGTTAATGTGCCTTTGCAGACAGGAATAAAGGCTATTGATGCTATGGTGCCTATCGGCAGAGGTCAGAGAGAGCTTGTTATAGGCGACAGACAGACAGGCAAAACTGCTATATGTATTGACACAATTATAAATCAGAAGGGAAAAGATTGCCTTTGCATTTATGTGGCAATAGGTCAGAAAGCCTCAACTGTAGCACGTATAGTAAAAAATCTTGAGGATGCAGGTGCTATGGATTATACGACTGTTGTTTCGGCAACGGCTTCCGAGCCTTCTACACTGCAGTATATTGCACCTTATGCAGGTGTCGCAATGGGCGAGGAGTGGATGGAAAAGGGAAGAGATGTTCTGATCGTCTATGACGATTTGTCAAAGCATGCAGTAGCCTACAGAGCAATGTCACTTCTACTTAAAAGACCGCCCGGACGTGAGGCTTATCCCGGAGATGTATTCTATCTCCACTCAAGATTGCTAGAGCGTTCCGCAAGACTGGATGACAAATACGGCGGCGGATCAATAACCGCACTGCCTATTATTGAAACACAGGCAGGAGATGTTTCTGCCTATATACCTACAAATGTAATTTCAATTACAGACGGTCAGATATTTCTGGAAAGTGAGCTTTTCAATTCGGGAGTGCGTCCTGCTATAAATGCGGGACTTTCCGTATCGAGAGTCGGCGGCTCTGCCCAGATAAAGGCAATGAAAAAAATTGCCGGACCTATAAGAACCGAGCTGGCACAGTACAGAGAGCTTGAAAGTTTTTCACAGTTCGGCTCCGATCTTGATAAGGATACTCTTGAAAGACTTAATCACGGAAAGGTAATTGTTGAAATTCTTAAACAGCCTCAGTATAAAACTCTTTCTGTAGAAAAGGAAGTAATTATACTTTATGCTGTAACAAATAAGTATCTTGATGGTATTGAAGTTGATAAAATTCTTGATTTTGAGACACGGTTTTTTGAGTATGTTGAAAAATATCACAACAATATACTCACTTCTATTGCGGAAAAGAAGGTCATTGAACCTGCAGTTGAAAAGGAACTTATTTCAGCTATTGAGAATTTCAAGAGGGAGTTCAGGGGATAGAGAGGTGATATTATGGCATCAATGCGTGATATAAAGCGCAGAATCAAAAGTGTCAATAGCACCCAGCAGATTACAAAGGCCATGAATCTTGTTGCAAGCTCCAAGCTTAACAGGGCAAAGTCAAGATTTAATGATACAAAGCCTTTTTTTGAAGCGACTAAAAGAGTTATTGCTAATGTGGTCAAGGGAAGTAAAGGCGTTTCAAGTGTGTTTATGCAGGAAAGAAATGAATCGGGTAAAACCCTTGTTATAGTTATTGCAGGTGACAGAGGTCTCTGCGGAGGATATAATGCAAATGTATGCAAGGCTGCACTTGAAATAATGGCTGAAAAGAAATCTTCTGTTGTTATTACAGCGGGAAATAAGGCAAGGGATTTTTTCAGACATAAAAACATTGAGGTTGCCCAATGCTACAGAGATATTTCTGAAAAGCCTGATTATATAGATGCTTATATAATAGGGAATAAGGCTATTGATATGTATGAAAAGGGCGAGGTTGATGAAGTGTATTTTGTATACACAGAGTTTATTACAACTCTCACAAATGAGCCCGGAAGCATAAAGCTGCTGCCTCTTGACCCCGGGGATTTTGAAGGCAGTGAGGAACCTCACAGCTCTACACTGACTATTTATGAGCCTGATGAGGAAGCTGTTTTAAATTATGTTATTCCAAAGTATGTTAATACTGTAATATACGGAGGTATGGTTGAGTCTGCCGTATGTGAGCTTAGTTCCAGAATGACGGCAATGGATTCGGCTACGGAAAATGCCGTTGAAATGATCGACAGCCTTAACCTGATATACAACAGGGCAAGGCAGGGGGCTATCACTCAGGAAATCACGGAAATTGTGGGCGGCAGCAATGCTTTGGAATAAAAAGGAGTGAAATAATGGCACAAAATAATGTCGGCAGGATAATTCAGATTATCGGTGCCGTTCTGGATATTAAATTTTCAGGTGATAATTTACCGGCTCTTAACAATGCCATTGAAATATATAACAATGGGAACAAAATTGTTGCAGAAGTTGCACAGCATTTAGGCGATGATGTTGTAAAGTGTATTGCAATGAGTTCTACAGATGGTCTTAAAAGAGGTATGGAGGCTATTGATACGGGAGCACCTATAAGTGTGCCTGTAGGTAAAGAAACACTTGGAAGAATGTTTAATGTAACAGGTGATCCTATTGACGGTAAGGAAGCTCCTGTTACCGATGAAAAATGGTCTATACACAGAAAGGCGCCAAGCTTTGCGGAGCAGAATAATACTGCTGAAATGCTTGAAACAGGTATTAAGGCTATTGACCTTCTTTGCCCATATTCAAAGGGCGGTAAGATCGGTCTTTTCGGCGGCGCCGGTGTAGGAAAGACAGTTCTTATTATGGAGCTTATTACAAATATAGCTACAGAGCATAAGGGATATTCCGTGTTCAGCGGCGTAGGTGAGAGAACAAGAGAGGGAAATGATCTCTATTATGAAATGATGGAGTCAGGGGTTTTAAACCAGACTGCTCTTGTTTTCGGACAGATGAATGAGCCTCCGGGAGCAAGAATGAGAATCGCCCTTACAGGACTTACAATGGCTGAATATTTCAGAGATAAGGCAAAGCAGGATGTGCTTTTGTTTATTGACAATATATTCAGATTTGTTCAGGCAGGCTCAGAGGTTTCTGCACTTCTGGGACGTATGCCTTCAGCTGTAGGCTATCAGCCTACTCTTGCTACAGAGCTTGGTGCTTTACAGGAGAGGATCACATCAACAAAAAACGGTTCAATTACATCTGTTCAGGCTGTATATGTGCCTGCCGATGACCTTACGGACCCTGCTCCTGCTACAACTTTTGCTCATCTTGATGCAACTACCGTACTTTCAAGAAGTATTGTGGAGCTTGGTATTTATCCCGCTGTTGATCCTCTTGAGTCAACGTCAAGAATACTTGATCCGCAGGTAGTAGGTGAGGATCATTACAGTGTTGCAAGGCGTGTACAGGCTATTCTGCAGAAGTATAAGGAACTTCAGGATATTATCGCTATTCTGGGTATGGATGAACTTTCCGAGGATGACAAGATCGTTGTAAGCAGAGCGAGAAAGGTACAGAGATTTTTATCACAGCCTTTCCACGTTGCCGAAAACTTTACGGGATATCCGGGACAATATGTTCCTGTTGAGGACACGGTGAGAGGTTTTAAGGAAATTCTTGACGGTAAACACGATGATATTCCGGAAGGTTATTTCCTTAACTGTGGTAAGATTGAGGATGCTGTTGAAAAGTACCGCAGTGCAAATAAATAATAAGGGGTGATATTATGGCTAATAAATTATCCCTTAAAATAATTACACCTTCAAGAAATATGTTTGAGGGTGAAGTTGATATGGTAATTATGAGAACTATGAGCGGCGATGTAGGTATACTTTACGGGCACCAGCCCATGGTTACTGTACTGGATTACGGTGTACTTACCATAAAAAATGATGGTGAGGATAAGCTTGCAGCTGTCCTTGGCGGCTTTGCCGAAATAAATGCCGAAGGCATGTCTATACTTACCGATGCTGCCGAATGGTCAGATGAAATAGATGTGTTAAGGGCTCAGAGGGCAAAGGAAAGAGCAGAGGCAAGACTCAGAAATACACAGGCAAACAGTGATATAAGAAGAGCTGAGCTTGCTCTTAAGAGAGCTCTTGTAAGACTTGATTTAGGAGCAAATAATAAACAGGCAAAGTAAATTTTCAAAAGCACCATAATTTGTGAATTAAAGTGTCACAAGATATGGTGCTTTTATATTTGGCGTCTGAATGATGTCAAAAGTATTTTACTGCTTTATTTTTGAAGGCAGAAAAAGAACTGCAAATAAAAGTATTCCTGCTATGCCGAAAATAAAGTAAACCTTGTTTACAATAGTATTAAAGCCTAAAAACGAAATAATAACAGCAGTAAAATTTATAAACAGGGCTAATTTCACTGTTCCTGTGTTTTTTGAGGAATGCAGAAGAGCATATCCTGCAGAAACGGCAGTTGAAAATATAGCCAGCATAAGCAGAACTTCATAGAGGTATTTTATTCTTCCCTTTAAAATCTCCATAAGGGGAAGAGTTGAGGAAGAAATATCCGAATAGTGGGTATAAAGAGGCATAATAAGCATTGCTGAAAGTATGAATATTACTATGCCTACCTGATTGCCGCAATTTCTGTACATATATTTATCCGGTATTGTAATTAAAAGAGGTATTGTTGTAAGCATATTGTATGATACGTAAATAACAGGTGATAAAAATGCTTTTGTGTCTATGACAGTGGGTGGGGGTATGGTAACCGATTTTTCTGTAGAAGTAAGGCTTATTATGAATATAATTATTACTATGGGTATAAAGAGTACTTCACTTAGATCCGATATGCTGTTATAGCCTTTTAGTATTATAAGAGTTACTGCAGCTGCCGTTATTAATGTGCCGGCAAATTGGTTTATATTAAATATACGCAAAAGTACTTCGCTGCTTGCTGAAAGCATAGCTGAATAAAGAACCAAAAGAAAAAGTTCGGTTATGAGCAGAAGTACTTTACTAAAGGGAAAAGGAGCCAGAAGCTCCTTTAAACTGCTGCAGGGTGACATCATTGTTCTGTGTATTACAAGGGCAAAGAGCAGGGCGGCAAAAAAAATGCCGAAAAAACCTGTTAAGCCGAAGTTTACAAAGTATGTCATAAGCTCTTTGCCTGTTGCAAAACCTGCACCTATTATTGTACAAAGACAGAGTGCTGTTATTCTGTAGTTTCTTATAATATCACCTCCCTTGAATGACCGGCAGTTATATAATTTTAGCTATATCAAACAGGCTGTTTACAAGCATATAAAACTGGGGAAAGTCCCTTATTATGTTCCAGAGGCTTGCACCTGCAAGATTGTACTGATTAATTAAATTAAGCTTGGCATTTATGCTTCGCAGATTTTCAAACCATACAACATGCTGCTGACCGTTCTCGGTGTAATAAAAGAAGGGCGCCTGCTGATAATCGTCGTATTCAATTTCGGAGCCTGTTTCAAGGGCAAGCTCCACAGTCTGAACAGGGGAAAGGGAACGTGCCATTGTACCCTTTACATAGGGGATCTTCCAGTCGTATCCGTAAAGGGGAATTCCCATAAGTATTTTAGCAGGTGGGATCTCCGAAACACCGTAGCTTATTACTGCCTCTACATTGGGAAGGGGTGCAACAGGGAGAGGGGGACCATATGTATATGGCTCTACAGGATAACAGTAATAAAAGCCAGTTCAGGACTGGCTTTTTAAAATTCTGGGATATATTTTTATAGAGAAGGGAGCAGGCTTATTTCGTGTTCCCTTTTCTGTTTTTAGGTATGTTACTTTTTCCAGCAATTCGTGGAGTATTTCATTCTTGATTTTAGGATCCGAAACATTGTGATATGTTTCAATTAATTTTTCTGTGTTGGGAATATAATTGTTTAATATATTGTTTTCATTCAGCTCGTTTTCGTACTCCTGCTGAGCTTTATTCAGAGCCTTTGTTGTTTCATTTATATCGTTTTGTATTGTGGTATTTCTTTGTTTAAATATATCTATTGTATAAACACCCTGCTCAAGCAGATCATAGGTATTTGTGAGCTGCTTGTTGAGCAAGGCAATTTTGTCTTTGTAATTCTTAATAATGCTTATATGGTTTGAATAGTCCTGCTGTGCATACTTATTTTCATAGTTCAATTTATAGTCATTAAACCAGCCTTCGAGCATTTCAATTACTGCCTTTTCTATCAGCTCAATTTTGCCGGATATGTTTGTACAATGGTTGTTCGAGCAGCGAAGAAAAAAGCCTGTATTAGAATAACATCTTGTCATTATGGCTCCGCATTTTTCACAGTATACAAGTCTTGCAAGAGGATTTTTAATATCTTTGTTGCTTGCAACCGGAGGAATATATTTACCTTTTAAAATTTCCTGAGCTTTATTAAAGGTGTCCTCTGATATTATAGCGGGGTGGAGCCCGTCTATCAGCATATATTCGTCAGGTTTACGTTTTGGGCGGTGCTCTACGATTTTACCATCCTCAATAGCCTTATTGACCTTTCGCCACTGCCAACGTATTTTACCGATATATGTTGGGTTGGTAAGTATGTCTTTAATTGTGCTGCGGCTCCAATTTTTGGAGATTGCAGGCTTTATCCCCATTGCATCCAATCTTTTTGCTATAAGCTGCATGCCTATAGGGTTTCTGCTGTCAATGTAGAGGCTGTAGATCAGCTTCACTGTATCAGCATCTTTGTTAGGCTCCAGCGTGTAGCCCTTTGCGCCTTTGATTTTGACCTTGTCATAGCCAAAAGGTGCCGTACCGGCTATGTATTTGCCTTCCTGTACGGATGCAATTCGACCTCTCTGGATTCGCCTGTTAATGGTTTTGTATTCCCTTCTTGACATAAACAAACCAAATTCAAAATATTCCTCATCAAATTCGTTTGACGGATCATAGGTCTTGTTCGGGGTTATGATCAGAGTGTTTGAAAACTGGAAAGCTTCGGCAACAATGCCCTGATCCTTTGTGTTACCACGGGCAAGACGTTCAACTTCCATTACGAGTACGCCTTCATATGCTCCTGCTTCAACAGCTTTCAGGAGTTTTTGCATTTCAGGTCTTGCCTCTATTGTTTCACCACTGACCACTTCTCTGTATATATCGGATATAGCCAGATTTTTCTTTTTTGCAAGGTCAAGGAGTGCTTTTTCATGGCGTGCCAAAGTTTCGGCTTCACCCAATTGTTCAAGTTCTCTGTCCTTACGGCTCTTTCTTAAGTAAATTGCGTACATTATATCACTTCCCTTTAAAAATTTGTGTAGCAAAATAAAAGGATATATGATATAATATGCTTGTGTGGGGCATATTATAGATAATCCTTTTATCTGTAATTGTCTTAGGATCCTCCTGTTGGCGCAGGGGGATTTTTTATTTTTAGCATTTATTGTTTGTTAGAATCTATGTAATCCTTGAATTGACTATATACCTGTCTTTCAAGAGGATGCTTATTATACATACCTCTTTTATTCAATTCAGTTAGCCTTTTAAACCTAATTTCTGCAGATTGCAAAGATACATTGCATATTTCTGCTATTTGCTCCGGTGAGCTCATATTTAAGCTATGCAACACTGTAGCAGGCATTAGTAAGTCCCTCGCAAAAATGTTGGCAGCAGTTTCGTTCGGATCCTCTTTGTTATCAATTTCAGAATTTCTATAATTTGTATGTCCCTTTGTGTTATGTCCTAATAGGCAGTGTCCTAGTTCGTGGGCAATTGTAAATCGGATCCTTCCATTGTTTTGAACGTTATCATTATAGTAAATAATGTGTTTTCTGAGAATAGGTTTATATAATGAGAACCCGTCTGTATCCGGAATATTTAATTCTTGCACATATTTGCTCTCTGAGTATTTAATTACTTTAATGTTATAATGCTTAGCAATTAACATCAGATTTACAGGCAAAGAATCTATTTTACACCTTATTAGTGCCTCCCAAGCCTTATCCCTTGAATTCTTATATATCTGGTACATTATACCACCTCCACCCTATATTTTAGGGTAGAGGAGATATATAAGTCATTAGGAGATTACTGGAAATTATTTATAAGAAATCAGGGTCCTTTGCATTCCTAATATCTTCATCTATCGCTTCGCTGTCTGGTAGCTCGTTTATATTTCCGTGTCGAGCAGCAGCACTTAAACTGTTATTAATTTTGGAATACTTAGGTAGATATGTAAGTTCTTCGACACGTTTAACTGCTTCTTGTTTTCCGACATCATTAAGCATCTCCAAGTATGAGTTAATTTCTACAAGAAAACTTTTATTTATCGCATTTAATATACTGTCATATTCAGGCTCAAGAGTTACTTCCTGCTCAGAATCTAATGCAGATAATAGATCGGTTAATGATATATTTAAACCTTTGGCGATTTTATTAAATGTTTGGATAGATGGCTTGATTTGTTTAGTTTTGTTTTTATCTACATCAGATTCTAGTTTTGAAATGTAAGCCTTACTTAGCCCACATCTATTAGCCAACTCCTCCATCGAAATATTATGTTCTCTTCTATAAATGTTAATGAATTCACCAATTTTCAATCGTTTCACCTCCTTGTTTACTATATTATACAATCAAGTTAATTACAATTCAATATACTAAATATACAAATTTATGGCTGTTTACTACAGTGAACTTTGTTGAATATTCTCTGTTAACTATAGTTGACAAATGATGTTAACTGTGGTAAACTGTAAACATCAAAAGGAGGTGACAATATGGGATATAAAATTAAAGAAATAAGAACAGCAAAAAAAATATCACAGCAGGAATTAGCGGAGAAGGCTAATGTGTCAAGAACTATAATATCTCAATTAGAAAATGGAGTGAGAACTGTAACCAAAACAGATACACTTATAAAAATTGCGGACGCATTAGGAGTAAAGGTTGAAGATATTTTTTTTACATGATTTGTCTACTATCGTAAACGATATGTGTTTAGTAGTTAACAAAATCAGCGTAGGGGGTGAGATAATGAGCAGAAAAAGAAAAACAGAAATTAAACCAACGGTACTGTGCTTAATTTCTGTTGTAAGTATGGTTGTGTCAATAGCTTGCTTTGCATTTAATTTATATTTTTACATGAATTAAATAATATAAGGTATCAGTGATAATATCACTGAAAGCACAGCAAATACAGCAGCAACGATGGTACAAATATATGTGATATTATTGCGTGTTTTGTTTTTATTTTCTTGCTCCTGTAAATATTTGATTATATGAATGTAATCAGAGACTGATGATTCTTGTATATAGTCAATATATTCTTGAGGTATTTTTTCAGTTTCATTTAAAGTTTCAGCTTGTTTGATTGAATCATCTATTGTGTATTTTTCAGACATAATTTTTCCTTTCTATATTTATTTTGAACCGGTAATTATAGGTAAATTATAGCAGAGAATAAAGAAAATGTAAATGATTGTAATTGTACAAGTTGTTTTATTTATAAAATAAAGTGAGGTGATTTTATGTTAATAGAGAAAGCAAAATGCAAGACCGTAAACGCTACATATGAAGTTTATGACGATTATGCAAAGCCATATTCGCCTGAGGAAAAGGCAAGAATTGAAAAAAAGTGTTCCGAGATTGTTATGCGCCATTATGCAAAAGAAATAGCAAAGGAACAGGATACAGCCTGAGGGCTGTATAGTAGGACAAGCTATTAAACTAACCTGAGTTGTCAGGGGCTGCCCTAAATACCCATAGTTAAAATCCTTCGCAATTTTAAGATACAAAATTATTATTTATACTAAAACGAAAGGAAGTGAAAATCCTTTCGTAGGGTGGCACCTAAAATCTAAAAACATCATTTAGGGCAGTCGCTGACAGCTCAGGTGTAAGTGGGAGGTGAGAGAATGAACAAATACGGTAGACAGGCTTGCATAACTGCCCTAAGGGTAAGAAACCTTAATGCGCTGGGTATAAAGGTCGGTGACAGGGTCGCTGTCAGGCTGGGATATGAACCTGATGAGGACAAACGTTATGCGGTTCCCAAAGAGATTATAGGTGATGTGGCTGAAATTGATGCCAAAGGCAGATGGTTCAGAGTGATTACTAACGAAGGATTTTCAAGGTGCTGCCTATTTGCAAGTACATATGACAATGGCAGGAAGTTTGGATATAGGATTATAGGAAGGAAGTGAGAGTGTGAAAACAAGATTACAGAGGGTAATGGAAGCCCACGGAGTAACTAAAGCAGATATAGCTGACCATTTAAGCGAATATCATAGAGTTAGTTATGCGATCTTGCATAATTATATCAATATATTGATTAAAGACGATAGTTTAACTGGTTATGATACATTGACAATTAAATGTTTAGCCGAAACCTGCAACTGTAGTACAGACTATCTATTAGGACTGTCGGAAAATATGAACCCAATAGGTTAAGGGGGGAAGTAATTGAAAAATATTTCTAAAGAAGAGACAAAATGTCTTAAAAGACTGGTAGAAAGGTCGATTACATTTAGGCACGATAATTATGGAGTGACAATTAATTTTCATTGTCCTACACACCATGTGTGGGTTACAATACATGGGTTTCTGACAGATTGTAATAGAAAAATTGCTGATTCTGTTTGTGTGTTTGATTTTTATTATGGAAAAGCAAAAGATAAAGCAGTTAAAAAAATTACAGGAAAAATTATAAAGGTATTAAATGAACTTGAAACGGTTGAAAATATTAAAGATATATCAACTAAAATACCACTCACATGTGGCAGGTTTGTGGATATGGATGAATTCGCAGGAGGTGAGAAATAAGTGAAAAAGTTTTTGTTTGACATGGCAGAGGTCGGAAAAGACTTCTGGAACGGTTTCGTGTGGATCGTAGAAGCAGCAGACGAGCTTGGCTGCATTGCAGGGACAAAGCTTGCAGAGTTTACTAGGAAGAGAAGAACAGCAAGGTTGACTGTTGCAACACCCAGTGTAAAAAGAAACTGCATAAAAGAATAGCCCTTGTATTGGCGTACAAGGGCAGGTAAGCAGAAAGCTTACAGAGAAAATGTCACTTATATTATACAGCAGAAAGGAGAAAATGTCAAATGAACGAGTACATAAAAGATGAATTAGATGAAATTAATGAGGACAGAGAAAATAAAACTTTTAAAGTTACGGATCTCAGCAGTGCAAACTGGGCATTTAGAAAGCTTTCAGCATTAAACCGTGAAAAAAGCGAAATACAGGCTTTAGCCCAGAATGAGACTGACAGAATTGAAGAGTGGAAAATAAAGAAAACACAATCAATAGACAGGGATATTGCTTATTTTGAAAGTATTATTGCAGAGTATTACATAAAGGAAAGGGATAATGACCCTAACTTTAGGCTGTCAACGCCTTACGGTAAAGTGGCAAGTAAATTAAGTACAAACTGGCAGTATGATGAGGAAACACTGTTTGAAGAACTTAAAGGCAGTGAATTTATAAGAACTAAGACAACGGAATCAATAGACAAAGTGTCTTTAAGGAAAATTGCAACTGTGCTTGAGGATGGAAGGGTTGTAATGCCTGACGGAGTGATTTTAGAGGGAGTTACAGCAGAGAAAAAGCTTAGTGTAGCTGTTAAGCCTGCAGAGAATTCATATGTAAGGTAGGTGATCGGTATGGAGTATACGTTCAGAACACTGCGTGCTGACGAAATAGACGTGCGTGTAGCGACAACGAAAAGTGACGGAATGGGACTTCTGCTTTACAAGGATGCGAGGTGTGACATGAATATCCTTGATGAAACCTTTGGTGTAAGCAGATGGCAGAGAGTTCACGAACTGATAAATGGCAATCTGTTTTGTAGCGTAGGCATTAATTTCCCGGATGCCAATGGTAATGAACATTGGGTGTGGAAGCAGGATGTAGGGACTGAAAGCTATACAGAAAAAGAAAAAGGACAAGCCTCAGACAGCTTTAAAAGAGCTTGCTTTAACTGGGGGATTGGCAGAGAGCTTTATACAGCACCTTTTATCTGGGTTACAGGTTGTGATAAGTATGACAAATTTAAGGTTAAGGAAATTGCATATTCAGAAAACAGGAAAATCAATAAATTGGTGATCGTTAAGGTTAAATATGATAATGAAATTGTTGTTTATGAGTTTGACACAGGCAAGCCAAAGACTGAAGCTAAGGCTAAGACTGAAACTAAGCCAAAGGCAGAAACTAAGGCTAAGAGCGAACCTGACAAACCTAAAACTGACGAAAGGATGCGCAACATTGACCTGATGTATGCTACAGCTGAAAATAACGGCTTTAACAAAGAAGAGCTTACGATAATTGTGATGGGCAAATATAAAATAAAACCAAGTGAAATGTCATCCGAACAGGCTATTGAATGTGCAAACAACATTGTTACAAGTCCCGTTAAATTAAAACATTGGCTTGAAAAGCAGAAAGAAAAGGGAATTGCTTAATGGTTGAATTCAAGGGCAGATACATAGGAATGGCTAAAAGCCTTACCAATAATAAGATAGAGTTATATCTTGAAGTTGCAGAGCCTGACAAAGCAAAGACTATTGACAGTGAGCTTGCCGGAAAAGGTGAGCTTACTATTGAGATAAAGAAATATCGTAAAAAGCGAAGCCTTGATGCTAATGCGTACTTTTGGGCATTGGTTGATAAGCTGTCAGTAAAAACAGGTCAGGACAGAATACAGATATACAGAAACGCCATAAAAGATATAGGCGGTGTGTCTGAAATCATATGCCTAAAAAGCGAGGCTGCAAATAGGCTTTGTGAAGTTTGGTCTGAGAAAGGCATAGGCTGGCAGGCAGATGTAATGCCCAGTAAACTAAGGGGCTGCAAGAATGTAATTTTATATTATGGCAGCAGTACATACAACACTGAGCAGATGAGCCGGTTAATAGACAATATTGTGCAGGATTGCAAAGCTGTAGGTATTGAGACAATGACACCTGCAGAACTTGCTGTATTAAAGGCTGCATGGGGAAAGGAGAAAAAGAGTGAACATAACAATTTTAATGGGAAGGCTTGCAAGGAATCCTGAGCTTAGATATACGCAGTCAGGTGAGCCAATGGCTGTATGCAGGTTTACTGTAGCAGTCAACAGATCTTTTGCGAAAGACGGAGATATAAAGGCTGATTTTATTAATTGTGTGGCTTTTGGAAAGAAAGGCGAGGTTGTAAATCAGTATTTTCACAAGGGCAGTAGAATAGGCGTTGAAGGCAGGTTACAAGTAAGCCAGTACAAGGATAAAGATGGCAATAACAGGTATTCAACCGATGTTATTGTAAATGAAGTGGAGTTTATTGATACTAAAGCGGAGAGTGGAGCTGCAGGGACCGGTATTAATAATCAAGCAGGGCAGACAACAACGAATGGCTTTAGTATTAGCAATGCAGACGATGATGAAGATTTACCATTTTAAATAAGGAGGAATAACAATGAACGATGTGCAGAGAATTGAATTAGCAAGCTTCGCGGGTGGAGCTGTAGAAGAACTTTTTAAGAATGACCTTGAAAAGGTTATTGATAATATTGCAGATCCTAATACAAGCGATAAGGCTGCAAGGAAATTGTCAATTGAATTTAAGTTTGTGCCCATGGAAGGCAGAGATTTAGTTGGAGTTGAGGTTAAAACAAAGACAACATTAGCTCCTACTGAGGGCACTAAGACCAAGATGGTGATAAGTGCAGAGGGCGATATGCTTGTGGCTGCTGAGTATAATAATCAGATCAAAGGGCAGATGCGCGTTAACGAGGAAACAGGCGAAATAATGGATGACAGTCCATTTAAAAACAATATAACTAAATTTAAAGCAAGATAATTTAAGGAGGATTTTATTATGATTAAAGAAGCATTACAGTATGTTGTGGGGTTAAACAAACCAGAAGTAATTGAAGTAAACGGACATAGTTATACTGACAAGAGGCTTGACAGAATCGAGCCGGTTGTAATAAGAGAAACCAGTGCTGCAGAATTAAGCACACTGACAAGTTTTGTTGATTGCGTCAAGGCAAGGGTGGAAAGAGATAAAGCCTATGATTACAGTAATTTATATTTACATATCATAAGCCCTACCTGTGTGAAGGCTTATGAAAAAGCAAATGAACTTGACGGATACAAGACAGATATATGCAGAGCTGATGCGGAATTACCTGAAGTTAATTTTGGTTACTATTATGATAGTGAGAGCTTTAATATTCTGTTGCAGAGCAGATTTTGTCAGGACGAGACAACAAAAGGGCTTTTAAGCATTGTAGGCAATGTTAAGTCCTCTGATGTGCAGACAAGATCTGATAACGGTACTACACAGACAGTACAGACAAGCAGGGGAATAGTGCTTAAGGAAGATACACCTCTCCCTAACCCTGTTACGTTGGCTCCGTTTAGGACGTTCGTAGAAATAGACCAGGTTGCAAGTGCATTCATTTTTAGAGCAAAAGAAACAAAGAAGTTCTATGACGGTGATGAAAAAGAGATACAGTTCGCCTTGTTTGAAGCAGACGGCGGCGCATGGAAGATTGAGGCTACACAGAGAATTAAAGCATATCTGGAAGAGGCTTTTAAAGACACAGGAGTTGTTATATTGGCTTAAGAATAATCCAAGAGGGAATAACTTTATTGTTGTTCCCTCTTAAAAGAAGGCGGTGCTTAATTTGAATGATAACGGCTGGATAAAGCTGTATAGGGAGCTTATAGACAAACCTATATGGATAAACAGTACGCCGGAGCAAAACAGAATACTTATAACGCTGCTGTGTATGGCTAACCATAAAACTAAAAAATGGGAATGGCAAGGCAAGCCTTACGAGGTTAAGGCAGGGCAATTTATTACTTCTCTTGCAAGTATAGTTGAACGATGCAGGTGCAAATCAATAACCGTGAAAAAGGTAAGAACAGCACTGGAAAGATTTGAAAATCTAGGATTTTTGACAAGCGAAGCGACAAACAAAAACAGGCTCATAACTATAGTAAATTGGTGTAATTATCAAGATTACGATAGTCAAGAGGGCAAACCTGAGGGCAAGCAGAGGGCAAGCGAAGGGCAAGCAGAAGGCAAGCAGAGGGCAACTAACAAGAATGTAAAGAATAATAAGAATGTAGAGAATGATAAGAATAATATATATGCTCAAAATTCAGACGAACTTTTCAGTCAGTTTTGGGAAGCGTACCCGAAAAAGAGGGGAAAGAGCAACGCTTACAGGAGCTGGGGAAAACTGAAAATTAGTAACGAATTATTTAATCTTATCATGCAGAAACTTGAATTATTCAAAAAATCGGATGACTGGCTTAAAGAGAAAGGAAAGTACATACCGTATCCGGCAACATTCTTGAACGGCAGACGTTGGGAAGATGAAATTGAAACTGACTGCGGAAATACAGGCAAGGATAGCGGGGTGGTGTTGTAATGGACATGACAGGTGTATTAAATACAGGAATTGATATTAAGCCCGTAAAGGTTGATGACAGCGGAAAAAGCTATGCCTTCAGGAGGCTCAAAATGGAGAGGGCACTTCTTGAAAGAAAAAGAATGGGCAACTGCTATTGTCAAAAGTGTGGAGATACCAAGCTCATACCAACAGTCAGGTATTATCCGGATATGGATAAATATTATTTTGAGTTTGAAAGGTGTGCCTGCATAAATGCGGAAGCTGTTAAAATTGCAATAGCTGAAAGCGGGCTTGAAAATGAATTGAAAGGCAAAACATTTGCGATATTTAGAACCGATGAGGAATATCAAAAATTCATTAAGGCTGCTGCTATTGGTTACCTGAAAGCAATAAAACAAAACAAAAAAACATGGTTTTATATCGGCGGACAGAGCGGATCAGGCAAGAGTCATATTTGTACAGCTATAGCAAATAGGTTTTTACAAAATAATTATAAGCTCAGGTATATGCGCTGGATAGATGAGCTGAGGCAAATGAAAAGTAATTTTGGCAGCAGTAAGCTTCAGGAGTTTAAGGAGTGCGATGTGCTGTACATAGATGATCTGTTTAAAGGAGCAAAGCAGCCAAGCGAATATGAAATTGGCGTTGCCTTTGAGGTCCTTAATTACAGAGACAGCAACAATCTTATAACACTGATCAGTTCCGAAATGACTGATAGTAAGCTTAAAAATATAGATGAGGCTATACATGGCAGAGTTAAAGCACATACAGGCAATGAATTTATGATCAATATACAGCCTGATGAGAATAAAAACTACAGGCTTAAAGGTGAAAATATAAGTCTGTTTGGAGGTGCTGCAAATGGATAATGTACTATGGCAATGCACAATACCTCTTAAACCTGTAACGAAGAAGAATAGTAATCAGATAGTGACAAGGAATGGCAAGTATAGGCTTATACCCTCTGAAAAATTTTTAAGGTATCAGAGAGAATGCGGGTGGTTTATAAAGTCACCTGCAGAGCCTATTGACTGCAAGTGCAATATTAAGGCTGTGTACTATATGCCTGACAGGCACAGGGTGGATATAACAAATTTACATAACGCATTGCATGATGTGCTTGTACACTTTGAGGTTATCAAAGATGATAATTGCAAAATCGTTGTCGGTACAGATGAAAGCAGGGTTAAGGTTGACAGGCAGAATCCGCGGACAGAGATTACAATAACAAGGGTTGAGGAGATAACGGGATTTGAGGTGTGAGAATGAAATACAGAAAATGGACAGAGGAAGAGGACAGGATACTGGAAGAGTGTTGTATGCTGTGTGACAGACCCATTGATGAAGCTGTCAGGAGGCTTGACAGGAGCAAGGATGCTATAAGACTCAGAGCTTACACTTTGGGGGTTTCCGCAGTATGCGAGAAAACAAGGGATTTGTATGCCGAATGGGTGCTGTTTAATGAAATACGGAATATGTTAAGAAAATTAAAGGGGGAGGCTCCTGTGCCCTTTAGTGAAAATCCTTTTGAAGGGTGAGAGGTTAGGTGTGAAAATGAAGTTTAAAGAAAATTTGATTGATATTATGTTAAGAGCCAAAGCGGTACATTGTGATACAGTGAAGAAGGCTGAAATATTACTTAAAGAACTTGCAAAGTATGGTGTAAAGTGGAAGGACGGCGTTGATTTAACTCCATCTGATACTAAATGGAACTTATTAAAAAACGAAACATGTTATGTACTTACAACATTAATGAAACCGCACGATCTTGCTTATTGGACTTGTGAAGATTGCCAAATGAGTGATTATAAAATCGTTGAATTTGATGAGCTTTTGGAGAATGAGCAGGAGGATGACAACAATGACAATGACAATTTAGCGATTAAGGTTAATGGGATAATACATGACCTTATAGATTATGCCGATAAAGAGTGTGAGAAAACTATACATACGGCAGAAGCCTATAGAGATGGATACATAAAAGGATGTAAAGATTCTTTAGGTGAAGTAAGAGCTATTTTATCAGAATTTAATAACAATTAAACAGAAAGGAGTAAAGGGGTTTGGTCGACTGTAAAACAGCTGTTTACTCCGAATGGAAATGGAATTATTGGAATTTAAGAACAAGATTTTAAATTTATGTAATGTAACCGATGTAAAAGAAATTGGCGGCGTGTTAATGAATGCTGTATTAAAAAACAATATTGATTTTTTTAATGGGTATAATTCGATTATTGATGATACAAAAGACTGGCTGCAGGCATTATGGCAATACTATGAAGCCGACAGGGTGGAAAAGAAACAGGACTATACACCTAAGAGTTTATGTAAGCTAGTATCAGTATTGGCAAATGATTGTAAATCAGTGTATGATTGCTGTGGAGGAAGTGGGGCATTGACTATTGAGGTGTTGAAAAATCATAACATAGACAATGTCTATGTTGAAGAATTGGATGAAAGGGTAATTCCGTTTTTGCTGTTTAATTTATGCTTGCATAATACAGCCGGTTATGTAGTTAATGGAGATGTATTAACAGGTAAAATAAAAAAAGTCTATTTTTTAAATAAAGGTGATACTTATTCTAGCTGTGAAGTTGTTAAAAATGTTGATGTTACAAAGATGATGGATATTGCTATAAGCAATCCTCCGTATAACATCAAGTGGGAACCGCCACTTCCACTTGAAGCATGCGAACGATTTCCGGTTATTCCGCCATCAAGTAATGCCAATTATGCTTTTGCTCTGCATTGTTTATTTAAAACTAAAAAAAGAGCTGTATTGATTTTGCCAAACTCAGTTTGTACAAGCGCTCAAGACCTAGAGGTACGGAAATACCTTATTGAGAATGATTTAATAGAATCAATCGTCACAATGCCAGAGAAAATGTTTGAAGCTACCGATATAAGCACTTGCATAATGATATTGAATAAAAGCAAGAAGTACAGGGGCAGGGTTATACTTATTGACAGTCGCAAAAACTGCACTACTGAAACAAGAGAGCAAAACGGGCAATTCGGTGGCAAAAGTCATACAGGGCGAACATATAAGAAAACATATAATGTATTGTCTGATGACAATATCAACCAGATTTTAGATGCTATTGAAAACAGCAAAGAAATAATAGGCTTTTCAAAAGTAATAGATAATGAGGGTATTGCAGAGAATAACTATTGTTTTCAGCCGTCAACATTCTTTGATATACAGCTAGATTCCAAAGAAAATCATAGAAGTTATGAAGATATTGTAAATGATTTAAATTACATTATAAGAATGCGAAATAGCTGTAAGCTTGTAATTAATGAGAGTTTAGCAAAAGAATTGAATTTTGATACTGAAACATATAAAAAGGCGATAGAAAATTCAAAAGAGAATACTAAAAATATAAAGGCAATACTATCCTTGGATCTATTAAGTGATGATTATATTTCATTCACTAAAAACAAAAATGAAATATGCTTTAAAAGTAATGATAAAGAGGTTTTATCGCATTTATTTAAATTTTTTATAATGCGATGGAGCCAAGATCTCGACTTACTTAACACCATGGAAAATCGTTTTTTAGCAGAATTAAGAGATGCGCTCATTCCTGATCTATTAAGCGGGAAGATTGATGTTGATAATGTTGCTGCTGAAAATATGTAAGGAGCTTACTGCTCCTGAGGAAGGTCTACTGGCGGTATGTCGGAGTATAGAAGGTTATACGGAGGTGCGAAAAGTGACTGATTATGAATTAAAATTACTTAAATCTTTCCCGAAAAGTTTTATTAACCACTTAGGGGAATTTATTGGAAGTCTTAAAGAAAATCCATATTTTTGCTTAGCTGATTGTAAAAATGAATTGGATGTGAAATGCAAAGTACTGGAATGGTTTTCAAGACCTGCTTGCAAGACACAGTATTATAAAACAACAAAAAGGAATGAAGAATATCACAAGTATATGCTTGATGGTATCAACAGATTTCTTGAAACCGATTTTAGCTTTGAGGATATGGAATTGATTTATGAAAAACTGGGGAACGCAGTTAATCATAATTTGACTTTAAAGTTTATTGAAAGCGGTTATGATTTAGATGTGCTTATGAGGCAGGAGGGATAACAATGAAAAGAAGTGAATTAGAAAAGTACTTAGGAAAAAATGTAAGAATAACGATTTTTGATAATAGTATCGTAAAAGGTGAATTACATAAAACAGGCGAAGAAATGTTTAAAAACGATCTAAGTCTGTATTTACCTCGCAATCTTTATTTTGTTATTAACACAGAGAACAGCTTTCTGTTTAGGTGTTCTCATGTAAAAAAGTTAGAGGAGGTATGATGTTATGTTATATGTAGTACCAATAAATGGGAAAATGCTATATTTTTTAAGTGAAGGAGAAATAAATAAAAGTTTGTATACAAACATAGAGAACTTACTTAAAGAAATTAAAATTGATGCAGATGATGTTGACTATATAAAATTTAGTGATGATTTTATAAAAATATCAAAAGAAAGATTTAATATTACATTAATACACCTTGAAATAAAACAGGTGTTTAGGAGGACAAGCAGATGCTAAAAGCGAAGATGAATAGACTGAGGAGTACAAGTAATGAGAGAGATTTTGTTTAGAGGCTTCAGTGAAGATTGCACTAAAGAAAACGAAATAGTATATGATAATAAGCGAACTATAGGCGAATGGGTAGAAGGTTCATTGGAAATAGATACAACATCAAATGAGTATTTTATACACGGAGTTGATAAAAATGGAGAATCATTTGTTTATGATGTTATTCCAGAAACCGTGGGGCAGTATATTAGAGTTAAAGATAAGAACGGAAATAAGATTTTTGAAGGGGATATTGTTAAGGCTTATATCATTTCAAGCGAAATCATTACAAAAGAAGTTACATACCGTGAAGATTTGGCTGCATTTGTTGTAGGTGGTTATCCGTTGAGTAAAATAACAGCTTTAAGAAAAGTCGGAAATATTTACGATAACCCTGAGTTATTGGAGGTAGAGAAATAGTAATGTTAAGAGATAAGAATTTGTTAAACAAAATCGTACTTGGAGTGTGGCTTGTAGTGGGTATTGTCACGTTGAGGATAGGTGATATAACAAGATGGCAATATTTTTTGGTGTGGTTATCTAACATTGTTAGTTTGTTGTGTATACGTTCAGATGATTAAAAAAAAGCCCCTTGACTGAGCAAGGAGCAAGGAGTTATTGACAAATATAATTATAGGCGTTGTTGCGGGTTTAGTCAAGGGGTGGTTGCGTGAACAAAGAAGAATTAAAAAGGTATGTGCCTTTAAGGGAAGAAGCGGAAGAATTGAAAATACTGGCTGAGAATATGGAAGAGGACAGTAAAACATTAAAAGCTGTAGTTATGGACGGAATGCCTAAAGGAAATTCAGTAAATGATGGAATAGGCAATCTGGTCGCACAAGTTGATAAAGTGAAACGTATGTACTTGAAAAAGTATGATGAGGCGCTGTGTGAACTTTATAAAATTGAAAGAGCAATAGAAAAGCTTGGAGAAACAGAACGTAGATTAATGCGCAAAAGGTATATAGAGAATAAACAGTGGGAAGATATATGTGTTGAACTTGGATACGAATGGGCACAGACACATAGAATACATGCAAAAGCTTTAAGAGAAATAAAGATGATATAAAATGATACACTGTTGTGTGTTATAATGTTAGTATAGAAATATGCATAAGGTTTAAATTTCTCCTTTCTATTTGGCAGGCAGTCCCTAAACACTAGGGGCTGTTTTGCTTTATAGTATTTATGTAGGCGGTGATTGATTTGTGGCAAAAGGCAAATATGAAAAGTGGATAACACCCGAAGGGCTGACATTGCTTGAAGGCTGGGCGAGAGACGGGCTTACCGATGAGCAGATAGCTCATAATATGGGTGTATCAAGAAAGACTCTTGCAGAATGGAAAAAGAAATATGGTGACATAAGTGACACCCTAAAAAGGGGTAAGGAAATAGTTGACTATGAGGTCGAGAATGCTTTGCTTAAAAAGGCACTAGGGTATACAGTTAAGGAACAGAAGCTTACAAAAGACGGGGAACTGATTGAGATTGAAAGGGAGATACCGCCTGATACCACCGCACAGATATTTTGGTTAAAGAACAGACGCCCTGACAAGTGGAGAGATAAAGTTGAAAATGTCAACATTAATGAAGATGATAAAGAATTAAAAATAAATATAGTTGATGCTAAAGGTATTACGGAGTGATTATATGGGGAAAGTGATAAACATAGGAATTAATCCCGTATACAGGGGGTATTTAAATAAAAAACAGAAAACACAGATATTTTTTGGCGGCTCTTCAAGTGGTAAGAGCTTTTTTCTTGCCCAGAAAATTGTGTTGGACTGCTTGGGTGGCAATTATAACGGTGTAAAGCGCGAGGGCGTGAACTGGCTTTGCTGTCGTAATGTGGCAAGGACCATAAGAAACAGTATTTATAACCAGATAGTGAAGACTATTTATGATATGGGACTTGAGGAATACTTTAAAATAAACAAGTCTGATATGGTAATTACCTGTACTGTAAACGGTAAGCAGATACTTTTTAACGGTCTTGATGATGTTGAAAAAGTTAAGTCAATTACGCCCGCTAAGGGGGTTCTGGAAAGAATTTTCATAGAAGAGGCTACAGAGATAAGGGAAGATGCTTATATGCAGCTTACAAAGCGTTTGAGGGGTATTTCGCCCAATGCAAAGTATATTGTGATGGCATTCAATCCCATACTTAAAAGTCACTGGATATACAAGAAGTTCTTTAATAACTGGGATGACAGCAAGAACTGTTATGAGGACAAAGATGTATGTATTTTAAAGACTACATACAAAGACAATGATATGCTGACAGACGAGGACCGTGAAAGGCTTGAAAATGAAACGGACCCTTATTATTACAATGTGTACAGCTTAGGCAACTGGGGTGTGCTGGGAAATGTTATATTTACAAACTGGAGAACAGAGGATCTGTCGGATGTGATACCGACATTTGATAATATTTATATCGGCTGTGACTTTGGTTACAGTTCTGACCCTAACGCCCTTATAAAAATACATTATGACAAAGCAAGAAAAAGAATATATGTATTTGATGAGGTTTATCAGTGTGGTATGAGTGATGATGAACTGGTGTTTGTGGCTAAGGAGTTTGCAAAAAATGAATATGTTGTGTGTGATAGTGCAGAGCCTAAAACCATTGATTTTATGGCTTCCTGCGGTATTAATGCTGTGCCTGCCTTAAAGGGAGCAGACAGCATAAACAGAGGTATAAGGTGGCTGCAGGGACACGAAATTATTATTGACAGTAAGTGTCAGAACTTCAAAAACGAAATTGAGCAATATCACTGGCAGGAGGACAAGTACGGCAATGCAATGGCAAAAGCGGTAGACAAGGATAATCACCTTATAGATGCATTGAGATACGCTACGGAAAGTTTACAGTCGGCAGACTATGCAGAGGCAGGAAAGAGGTTGTTTTAAATGAGCAGAACTACAGAACAGGAATATCCGAGCTATTCGGCTGAAATTGAATATCTGAGAGAAAAGGGTGTTGATGAAAGTATACTCTATAAAATCATTAACAAGCACAGAGGCAATTCCCTGTACAACAGAAAATTGTATGGAAGATATAAGACGTCTGCCTCTGATGTACCTATATTCAATAGAATGCCCAGATATACGGAGGACACTATAAACAACAAGGTAAACAATGATTTCTTTTCGGAAATCGTTGACTTTAAGACAGGGTATTTTGCAGGCTCTCCCATAACATACAGCTACAGCAAGAGCAAAGAAGCTGAGGAAGTTACGGGTGATGAGAGAGCTGTTGAAGCTGCTGCAAAGGCTGTAACTGATTTTACTACCCTCAACAATATGTATGGTGTGGATATGGAAATAACAAAGTTTGCAAGCATATACGGATATGCGGGCAGGCTTTTTTATATTGACACGGAGGGCAGAATAAGGGTCATGCCTGTGCAGGGATATGAAACAATTATACTATCTGATACAGATATAAGCGAACCTGAATTTGCAATAAGGTATTATGAGGTGTGGGATATAAACAGAGTTAAAAGCTGGGTGGTTGAGTTCTATGATAATACATATGTTTATACATACAAAGGAAATTTAAGCCAACTGAGATTTGATGAAAAGAAAAAGCATATGTTTGATTACTGCCCATTGCAGGGGGTTGCAAACAACAAGGAACTTATGGGGGACGGAGAAAAGGTCCTTGCCCTTATAGATGATTATGACAAGGTGCTGTCTGATAACAGCAATGAGGTGGAAAGCTTTGTACATGCCTATATGATATTCAAAAATGTAAATATAGATGATGATGACATCAGAAAGGCTCAGACAAACGGAGCTATCAAAATCAAATCTACAGGGACTTCACAGGAAAGTGATGTTAAATTTCTTACAAAGGACATAAACGATACATTTACGGAACATCACCTTGAAAGGCTGCAGGATAATATATACCGTTTCAGCAGAACGCCAAATCTTAATGATGAAAGCTTTGGCAGCGCAAGCGGAATAAGTCTTAAGTTCAAATTACATGGGCTTGAAACAAAGTGCGGTATGTTTGAGGCGAAAATGATGGATGCTGCACAGTATATGTGGAAGCTTCTTGCAAGTGCATGGTACAAAAAGGGAATTACAGTGGATCCATTGGAGATAACAATGGAATTTACAAGGAATTTCCCTCTTGATACTTTGTCGGAAGCTCAGACTGTGCAGGCGCTTATTGCTGCAGGGCTGCCGAAAGAGGTTGCCTACAGTCAGTTAAGCTTTGTAGATGATGTTGATTATGTAATGTATATGATAGAGCAGGAAAAGGAAGATGTGCCGTCATTACTGGACGACACAGCGTTGGATGAGACAGCCTACGATGAAGAATAAGGGCAGGTGCTTATATGGAAGTGGATAACAAGACACTGCAAAAGTATCTGGCGGAGGTCAGGAGAGTTGAAAAGAGCCGAAGCGAGGGAGCAGAAAAGGAAATCAGAAAGCTTTATAAGGGACTGCTTAAAGACCTGATCGGTTTTGTGGGTGAGTATTATACAAAGTATTCAAATGATGAGGGTGTATTAAGTGCCGCTATATTACAACAGAAAGCTAAGTATGCGGCTTTCCTCGAAGAAGTGGATAGAAATATAAACGACATTACTCCCGAGGTATCAAAGACTATTAAAAAGACTGTTGAAGATACATACAAGGCTTGTTATAAGGGAATGGTAAATGCCTTTACCGGGGCTGTTGACGATGAAAAGGTAAAAGAAAGTTTTAAGGGGCTGAGCATAAAGCCCGAAGTAATAAAGGCTGCTGTTGAAAATCCCATAAGCGGGCTTACTCTTCCCGAAAGGCTTAAAAAGAACAGGCAGGAGGTCATATATGACATAAAGCAGAATATAACAACTGCACTTATGACAGGTGAAAGATATGATACAACAGCGAAGAAAATAGCTGAAAGGCTTGATATTAGTTATGGCAAGGCGGTAAGAATAGTAAGGACAGAAAGCCACAGAGTTGAAGAAAAAGGCTTAATGGACGGTGCGGAGCAAGTTGGCGAAAAAGTAAAGGGCGATGGACTTGTATACGCTGTTATATGGCGGAATATGGGGGACGGAAAGGTAAGACCTTACAGCAGGGTACATACTTCAAAGGGCTGGAAAACGGTTAAAAGCAAGACACACGCTGACCATGTTAAAATGGAAGGACAGATAATAGAAGCAGGAGGATATTTTGACCTGGGACACGGTGTGAAGGCAAAATCCCCCGGGGAGAGCGGAGATGCCGCCAATGATATAAACTGCAGATGTTTCATTGAGTATGAAATGATGACTGAGGAAGAGTTTATAGAGAGGGGCGGAAAGTTTAAGGAAAGCAGGAGAAAAGCTGAAAAGAATATTGAAAAATTTGCGGAAAATGATATAATTAAATTAACAGATGAAGAAGTCGGTGCGGTTAATAGATATATCAGCAGTGAATCCTATACTTTGAATGATAAGTTAAGAAATGGCGTTGAGCTTACTAAGAATGAGCAGAAATTAGTAAAAAATCTTAGCTCAGCATTAAATAAACTGCCTAAATACAAAGGGGATTTAAACAGGTCAGTTAATTTTGATAATGATGAAAAATTAGCGACATTCTTAGAAGAACATAAGGTTGGAGATATAGTTACATATAAAGAATTTATAAGTACGACAAAAGGTGAAGAGTATGCACCTGAATTTAATGTGCAGATACACATAAATAATTCTAAAAAGGGTACAAATATTAGCATGCTTAATGAAAGCGAAAGTGAAATATTATATAATATAAATTCTAAATTTAAGGTTTTAAATGTTATTTTAAGGGAAGGAATATATCATATTGTTTTAAGTGAGGTAAACTAAAATGAAAGAAAAAAAATTGTATTCTGATCGCAGATGGACAGACCCGCCAAAAGCATTTGTTATAGGGCACGAAGAGCTTACAGAGGAAGAAAAAAAAGAAGCTGAAGAGGCTATGAAAAAATTTATAAAAAAACATGAGCAGGCTTTAAATAAAAAATTAAATAATAGTAGCAACTAAGCACTTAACAATTGATGTTAGGTGCTTTTATTATGCCTAAAACAAGGAGGTACTGTATGAAAGAAGGAAATGTAAATATACTCGGAACACAGTATAATATAAAGGTTATACCGCCAGACGAGTATATGATTAAGAATAACTATGTTGGCGTGTGTGACTATTTGAATAAATTGATATCAATATCAGATTTTAGTGATACAGAGGATATTAATGAATCGGAAAAAGAAATCAGAAAAAAAGAAGTATTAAGGCATGAAATAATACATGCCTTTTTTAATGAGAGCGGACTGCAATGGAGCGCTCTTGCTTATGACGGTGCATGGTCAAAAAATGAAGAAATGGTAGATTGGTTTGCAATTCAGTTGCCTAAAATTTATGAGGTTATGAAATCAGTTGAATGTATATAACTTAATACTATTCTGAAAAGAGCGTTTGATTATGCTTTCAAACGTGCGGTAAACGCACGATAAACGCACGCGTGCGTTTTAATATGCTAATTTGATTGATTGTCTAAATTTAATTTTAGACAAAAAATTAGACTGAAAATTAGACGTGAACGTACTCCGGTGTCCTTCGGGCCCGGGGTCTTTTTATAAATCCGCTATTTTGCGATAAATTAATTTGTCTGTAACTTGTTTGGTTATCGTCTAAGCCGGTATTTTAGACAAAATTAGACGAAATCTAGACATAAACCGCTAATCTATGAGTGAATAAGATCTGCAAGAGGTGAGCAGGTCAGTAGCTCGGCGGTTTAAAATATGATGGAGGTGTTGCCTATGATCTAATTGACGCCACAGGGACAAAATATAAATGGGTATAATTATAAAAATGTCTGGATAGGTTTGGTATGTTTATATTGCGTTTCTGTGGCTATAGGACAAAGTAAAATATTATTAAAAACTATATTTAGTGGCAGTAGGAGTGAGTGTAACAGCTTGCTCCTATTTTTATATAAAAAATAAAGGAGGATAGGCATGAAATTGAATTTAAACGACAAGAAATTATTACCTATCAATTTGCAGTTATTTGGTGACGGAGGAACTGAGGGCGGAGCAGAAGGCAGTGAAGGCGCAGAGAATGAAACTGATGAGCAGCCAAAACCTGAAGGTGTAGAGAAGAAGGGCGACAAGCCCCCTGATGATAAGCCAAAGACAGATGACAGTAAAAAGTATGAGGCAAAAATTAAAAAGCTGGAGAGCCAGATCGAAGCAATGCAGAAGGAAAAAATGTCCGAGGCAGAACGCAAAAAGTTTGAAGACGATAAAAGAGCCAAGGAGCTTGCAGAAAAAGAGGCAACACTTAAGGACCGTGAAAACAAGCTTTATGCTGTGAAGGCTATTAAGGACATTGGAATTGACTGCGGAAGTGAAGATTTAAGCAATCTGACAGCACTTGTTACTGTGGGTGTTGAAGGTTCTGAAGAAATCGACAGCCGTATTAAAAGTGTCAAGGCTGTTATAGACAGTGTTGTACAGGCTGAATGCGACAGAAGGTTTAAAGAGGCAGGCAGAACTCCGAAGGGAGCAGGCAAGGCAACAGAAGAGGAAAATAACATTGCTAAAAGACTTGGAGCAAGAAGAGCTGAAAGCGATAAAAAGGCCAAGAGCATTTTAGACTATTACACAAAATGATAAGTAGGAGGTTGAGAAGATGAAGTTTAAAAATACAAAGGTTACGGGCATTACAAATAATATATTGTTTAATGACCATTTTGTAAACATTAATTATGACTGCAGTGGTTTAAGCAGTCTGGCAAAGGACGGTGTTATACCGGCAGGTACTGTTATTCCTTCAAATGACAGTAACGCCATAGGTGTGCTGTTCAGTGATGTGGATATTGACGAAAATCCAAACGGAACTGTTATCATTCACGGATTTATTAATCAGGCAAAACTCCCTGAGGCTGTGAGCAGTGCCGCTGTATCTGCTCTTAAGGGTATCATGTTTATGGATAAGCAGGGTAAGCCTCAGCCACAGAAGTATACTGTTACATATGATGCAAACGGAGGTACAGGAGAAGTAACTGACAGTTCATCTCCATATACATACGGTACAAGTGTTACTGTGCAGGCAGGTTCAGGACTTACCCCTCCAGATAGCAAGACTTTCAAGGGGTGGGCTCTTACACCTGATGCAGGGGTCAAGGATGATAATTATGACCCTTCAGATACATTTACAATTACCGATAATATCACACTTTATGCGGTTTATGAATAAGGAGGAATGAGGAATGAAATTAAGTGACGTTTTTAATTCTAAGGCTATTGCCTTAAATTACACAGAAGCAGCCAGCAACAAAATACCGTACTTCGGTGCGGGGTTATTCCCTGCAGATAAAAAGGCAGGTCTTGACCTTAAATGGATAAGAGGACATAAGGGACTTCCTGTATCACTTATGCCTTCAAATTTTGATACACCGTCAAAATTCAGAGACAGAGTGGGAATTGCTCTTAGTGAAACCGAAATGCCATTCTTTAGAGAGTCAATGCTTGTAAAGGAAAAGGATGAGCAGGAAATAATGAGAGTACAGGACAGTAATGATCCTTATGCCGTGCAGGTCCTTGAAAATATTTTTGATGATACGCAGACACTTATCGATGGTGCAAATGTTGTGCCCGAAAGAATGATAATGCAGTTATTATCACCTTTAGGCGGAAATATGGGCATTGATATAAGTGCAAACGGTGTCAATTATACATACAACTATGATCCTGACGGCGCATGGAAGGCAGAACATTATGTAAAAATTGAGGGCGAAACCGACAAGTGGAGTGCTTCTGAAACATGCGACCCTATGAAGAATATTGAAGATGCTCTTGATGCACAGGAAGAGGCTACAGGAAACAGACCTAAGATCCTTTTAATGTCAAAGGGTACTTTCAATATGATAAAGAACAGCGAAAAGGTGAGAAGCGGTGTACTCGCTCAGAATGTTACTGCAAATGTGAACTATACAACAAAGAGAATAACAGAATACATTGAGGAAGAGCTTAATGTTACAGTTGTTGTTTATCAGAAACAGTATAAGGATGAGAGCGGGACAGCCAAGAAGTTTTATCCTGACAACATTGTTATGTTACTGCCTGAGGGAACTATAGGAAAGACATGGTACGGAACTACACCTGAAGAGAGAACTCTTGCATCAAGTCCCGGTGCGGATGTGTCAATTGTGAATACAGGTGTTGCTGTTGCTGTGACTATAACAAGTGATCCGGTAAACACAAAGACAACTGCAAGTGAAATAGTGTTACCGTCTTTCGAGAGAATGGATGAGTGCTACGCTATTGAAGTTTTATAAAGGAGATGATTATTGTGAAATTTGATTACAGTGTTGTGTACAACGGTAAGTTTTACAGGGCGGGAGAAGAAGTTCCTATGCCTGTAAAGGACGAGAAAGCATCTGAAAAGGCTTCATCTGTCGCTGTTGAGACTGAAAAAGATGAAAATGAAAATACACCTAAAACAAGAAAAAAGGCTGTTAAGACAAAGGAAGAGGCAAATAATTAAGGGGTGTTGTCTATGTCTGTAAGTGTTGATATGGTAAAGGCTCTTGGTATAAGACCTTATGATGAGAACACCTGTATGCTTGTTGAAAGCGGTGCTATATGGCTTAAGAACAACACAAAGCTTGATTATGACTTTGACAATTCGGATCTAAGCGCTTTGCCTGCGAATATAAGACTTTTCCTGCACAAGTACTGTCAGATAATGAGATTAAGACCCGGCATTGCAAGCGAAAGTATAAGCGGACTGTCACAGTCCTTTACGGGAAATATTGACGATCTGATATGGAATGCAGCAGAAAGTCTTTTAGGCGAGAATGTTGTTAAACAGTCTGTGTCTTTTGTTGGAGCTGCCGAGCGCTGGAGGTGATCTTATGGCTAAGGGTGTAAAGATAAAAACCGTTAAGAATAAAATACCTGAAATGGTAAAAGCTCTTGAAGCTATAAACGGCAGAAAAATTGAAGTGGGCGTGTTTGACGGTGAAAATGCCTGGCTGGCAGGAATACACGAATACGGATGCGAAATAAGACCTAAAAATGCAAAGTATCTTACTGTACCTGTAAGTCCTAAGGCAAAGGGTAAAAAGGCAGGAGATTTCAACGACCTGTATTTTATTGAGGATAAGGACGGGGACAAGTTCCTTGCAAGGGATAAGGGCAAAAATGAAATTGAGATATTATTCTGGCTTACCGACTATGTTAAAATTCCCGAAAGATCATTTTTAAGGACAGGGTTTGATAAAAATATAGACAGTGTAAACAAAACTGTTGATAAAATGATGAAATCTTTGCTTAACGGGAATTTATCGGAGGATGAATTCTGCAATATAATCGGACAAACACTGTCAAGTAAAATAAAAACCTATGCAAGGGATTTAAGTTCTCCGGCAAATGCAAGGGTTACAACAGAAGTTAAAGGCAGCAGTAATCCTCTTGTGGATACCGGACAAATGATAAGGAGTATAACATGGAGGGTCGAGGATTAATGTATTTTGATTTTTATGACCTGATAGGCAAATATAGTACATCATTTACACTTGTTCAGGAGGAAAAGGGGCAATATGACGAAAAAGGCGATTATGTAAAGGGTGAAACCGTTAAGACGGAACTTACGGGAGCTGTTATGAATATAAGAGACAGTAAGCTTTACAGAAGTGAAGGAACTCTTACAAGTGCCGACAAGGAGTTATATTGCTTTGACAAGATAGAAAATATTGTAAATGCTTATGTTATATGGAAGGACAATAAGTACAAGGTCGAAACAACAGAGGAAAATGCCGAATTTACGGGTGTGTACAGGTATACTCTTAAGTATGTGAGTGCCTTTAATGGGGAGGCGGTTACTTGATCAATAATGAAAATTTAAGAATGACTGTTGTTACCGGCTTAAGCGAACATCTGGGGGTGCCTGTTATACGTTCAAATCAGAACGCAGAGCCTCCAGGGTATCCTTATGTAAGCTATACCGTAACAACCGCCGAAAGCGCTAACAACGGTACATACGGCGAATATGAAGACGGCATTGACAGGATACCTGTGACACAGACATGGAGCATAACAGTGCAGTCAGATAAGGAAGAGGAAAGTATCAGCCTTGCAGGTAAAGCAAGGGATTGGCTTATCCATTCGGGAAGAATATATCTGAATGACAACGATATTATTGTGCAGTCTGTAACGGACATAACAAACAGGGACAATATGATAAGCATTGAATATGAGTATAAAAACGGATTTGATGTTGTGTTCTGGCTTATGAATGAGGTGGAAAGACAGGTTGAAGAAATTGAAACTGTCAAAATTGAAGAATATGGAATTGATGTAAGTAAAAATTAAAAGGAGTGATAAAATGGCTAATGATATTAGTGATGTAACTGTTAATATAACGGTTGAGGATGTTGTTAATCCTGCTGCCTTTGGAGGCATATGTCTTTATACGCCTATGAGCACAACAGGCGTAGATCCTGATCTGCCTTATACGGAAGTATATAGTTATGATGAGGCTAAGGCGGTCGTAGGTGCGAGCAACATGAAGAGTGTTTACAGTGGGTATAGTTTAGATATCTCAAAAGTGACAACAGGATCGGTACAGAAGGCAACTCTCGATGCTTTAAATACAGGTAAATATACATTTTTGGGGAGCAGTTATGATGCTGAAAGCAACAGCAAGACGATTAACGGAAAGAGTTATACAAAGAGAATTAAAGCTATAAGTGATGATAATGGAATTCAAATTCAGCCAACAAGTACAGGAGCGTATATAGGTGTTGCTTGCTGTGGATCTTCGGCAGATAAGAGTGTTACTCTTATGCTTAAGGATACCAGCGGAAATGTGATAGACAGCAAGACCCTTGAAGGCTCTGATCCTGTCTATGTATCATTGCAGGTAGGTTCCATAAGTAATAAGGTTACACTTTGCAGTACAAGCAACGATGGGGCTACAGTGCATATATATGGTATTGAACAGTCGCTGATTACAATTAATGCCAGAAAAATGCTCGATATGGTACAGATTGCCTTTATGCAGGAAAATCCTCCTGAAAAAATAGGGCTTTTAAGCTGCCTTCCTGATGTTATTGAAAATTATTTGAACTGTGACTGGAGATATATGGTACTTTGTAAAACATCAAGCAGCACCACTGCAGTATCAGACCTGGCTTCTTACATAGAAAGCTGCGGAGCTTATAAGGTGCTTGCTCTTGACTTATTGACAGAAGACCCCGGCAGCAGTGGCGGTGACGGAGATGGATTTTTGTACAACCATTACAAGAATGCATACGAAAACTTTAAGAGCTTTGAACGTACTTTTGCATATGTTGGTGTGCCTGCTTATGATGCTGACGGAGAGAGTACAAGCAATTCAATATGTACTGCGCTCCTTGCTCATACAGGCAATAAGACTGTAGGCTCATATACATACAAGAATATGTCATTAAAGGGTGTATATGCCGATGAAGGTATTACAAAGTCAAAACTTGAAGAATATCATGATATAAATGTAAATGCATATGTACATAAGGCAGGCTATGATGTAACATCAGAAGGCAAGCTTGCAAACGGAGAGTATATTGACATTCTGGATGCTAAGGACTGGCTTATTACACAGATCAGGTATCAGCTTCAGCAGGTATTGATAACAAACGATAAGGTACCATATACAAATAATGGTATTGCTTTACTGGAAAACACAGTTGTGAATGTATTACAGGATGCTTACAACAATGGTATGATCGCCGAGGATGATGACGGAAATCCTTCATATTCGGTTAATTTTGCCGGAAGAAGTGATACAAAGGCGAGCGATAGAGAAAAGAGGCAGTATATGGAAGGTAAGTTCAGTTTTGAATTAGCAGGCGCAATACATACAGTAACCGTAAATGGTACTATTCGTATTTAAGGAGGTGCTATAAATGTTATTTTCAAAGTACAATGCAAAGGATACAACCGTTACGGTGAACGGAGTAAATATAACAGGCTTTGGCGAAGATATGCTTACAATTGAAAAGGATGAAGAATTATTCTCTACTTCTGTTGGTGCGCAGGGCGATGTGGTCAAAAGCGAAATAAATAACCCTTTGGGAAGTGCTACACTGACTGTACAGGTGACAAGCCCTCAGTATGCCTATTTGGTTTCTCTTGCTAAACAGTCTGATCCATTCCCTTTCTGGTACACAAATAAGTCACTTGGAGAAAGATCAGGAGGGACAAGGGCTAATATTAAGAATTATCCAGAAATTGCAAGAGGTTCAGAGGCGGAAGATGTTGAATTTGAATTTCAGATCTTTGATTTAACAACAGAAAATATATGATAAGTGATTTGAAGGGGAGCGTTTAATACGTTCCCTTTTATTTTGAAAATAATAGGAGGATTTTTACAATGAAAAAATTTACGCAGGTTAAGAAGGTAATAAAGGGTACAGAGTATACAGCTCAATTCAACGGATTCGGAGAGGCATATAAATTTACTGATGCAATAACCGACTCATCTATGAAACCAAGTCTTTATAAGGCGGCTGAGTATCTTTTTGAAAATGTTCTCGTTGAGCCAAAAAGGACTTTTGATGATTTTGAGGATAGAGAAGAACTTGATGAGGTCATAGCTTTTCTGACAGAAGTAAAGGACGGTACTTTTCGAGAAACAACTGACGAAGGAACAACTAAGGCAGATAGTAAAAAGTAACTGGGCATTATACAGGCTTGTATTTTCGGGTTTTGATTATAATACGGTGTTTTATCAGATGACACCGAGGGAAGTTGAAATGGCTAATATTGCTCTTGATATTAAGATAGAGCAGGAGAAAAGAGCAATCAAAAAATAAACGGAGGGAGGTGTAAACTTGGCTAAAGAAATAATAAGGCAGGATGTTGTACAAATTGACCTTGACAGTAATAATATATTGTCGTCATTTCAAAAAATACAAAAAGACATAGAGAAGATGAAGAAGCAGCTTTTAGGCTTAACTGACGGAGAGCCATTTGAAGAAACGGCTGAACAGGCAGAAAAAACAAGTATAGCTGTCAAAGACACAACAAAGGAAACAGAAAAACTTAAAGAGTCACTTGATAAAGTCTCAAAAACCAGTTTTAGTAAGGTTACAGCAGGGCTTAAAAAAGTTGGGGCAATGGCAGGGACCGCAGTTAAGGCAACAGCGAAGGTAACTGTTGCTGGAATAGGGGCGGCAAGTGCAGGAGTGGCTGCAATGGTTGCTTCGTCTGTAGGTGCATATAGTAATTATGAACAGCTTGTTGGCGGTGTTGATACATTGTTTAAAAACAGTTCATCAACTGTTCAGAAATATGCAAATGATGCCTATAAAACTGCGGGACTTACAGCCAATGAATACATGGAAACTGTTACGAGTTTTTCCGCAAACTTATTACAGAGTCTGGGCGGTGATACAAAAAAGGCTGCTGAATACGGCAATATGGCTGTTATTGATATGGCTGACAATGCCAACAAAATGGGTACCGATATGAGTTCAATTATTGAAACATATCAGAGCCTGGCAAAAGGCAATTATGAAATGCTTGATAATCTGAAGCTCGGCTATGGCGGTACAAAAACCGAAATGCAGAGGTTGATAAAAGATGCTGCTAAGTTAGATAAAAGCGTTGATGCAAATAGTACATCATATGCAAATCTTGTAAAGGCTATCCATGCTGTCCAGGAAAATATGGGGATCACAGATACAACAAAAAACGAAGCCGACTCAACTATACAAGGTTCATTTGCGGCGTTAAGGTCCACATGGGGAAATCTTATGACAAGTCTTATAGTTGGCGGTGATAGTTTTGACCAATGCCTTACAAATCTTGTTGACAGTGCAAAGACCTTCGGCAAAAACATTATGCCTGCTGTAAGAAAAGGACTGGAGGGTGTTGGAAGGTTAATAACCGAATTGGCACCATACATAGAGGCAGAATTGCCCGGGTTGGTCGATGAATTACTGCCTCCGTTGCTGAAAGCAGCAACAGCCTTGATAAAAGGACTTATCAGAGCATTACCTAATATTGTAAAATCTCTTGTAAAAGAATTGCCGGATATTGTAAAACAAATCGGACAGGCTATATCGGAAACTTTCGGAACACAGTTCCCCGCACTGGGAAATTTCGGAAAGTTATTTATAGAAAATGCTAAAACCATTGCAAATATTGTCCCCTATCTTCTTGGCGGTATAGCTGCCTTTAAGGTGTTTAAAACTGCTTTTTCAGGCTTGAGCAACGTATCGAAACTTTTAGGGAAATCCGGTGATTCTGTTGAATCGGTGGAAAATGCGACTGATCCATTAAGAAGAACGGCAAAAACAAATGCTAAAACAGTGTTAAAGGGAATGGCAAATATAGCAATTATAATAGGCGGTTTTACTGTAATTGCTACTGCTGTAATGGCTGTTTCGCCTTATATTTCCAAGTTAACTGATGTAAAATCTCTTGTAAAAGTTGTAGGCACAATCGGTGTTTTAGGAGTTGTGGGAACGGGCTTAGCTCAATTGTCAGGTATAGTCGGTAAAATTCCTGTGTCTACAGTCGCTAAAGGTCTTGCAAACATGGCGATAATGATAGGGGGACTTACAGTAATAGGTGCGGTTTTTGCTGCTGTATCACCGTTTATTGCACAGCTTGTTGATGTTGGAGCTATGAAGAAAGTGATAGGCACAATAACTGTACTTGGTGTTGTTGGCTCGGCTTTATCAGTATTTGCAGGGGTAGTTGGATTGATACCCGTGCCTGTTGTACTGGCAGGACTTGCAAACATTGCTCTGGTTATTACCGGTTTTACTGCTATAATAACAGCTTTTGGAGCACTTTCTAAAATTCAGGGTTTTAATGAGTTTATTGAAACGGGCGGAGCAACCTTGGCAAATTTGTTCCGTCAGATAGGTAAAATCGGAGGTTCTCTTATAAGTGGTATTGGTGAGGGATTGACTTCAGCGCTGCCTGTGATAGGAGAGAACCTGTCTAAATTTGCAGAGGCAATAAAGCCTATGTTTTCATCTTTTGCAGGTGCAGATCTGAGCGGTATCGGCAATTTCTTCTCTGCAATGGGCGGATTTATGCTTAAAATGGCAGGAAACGGAATCGCAAGCATATTTACAGGCGGTACGGATTTTGGGGAACTGGGAAAAGAGCTGACAACATTTTCCGTGAATTCAAAGGGCTTTTTCGATAATGTAAGTGCATTTCCACAGCAAGGCTTCACAAATGCAAAACTCATGTTTGAAGCTTTGGGAGATATAAGTAATGTTCCTAATACGGGAGGTATTGCACAGTGGTTCAGCGGTACTAATGATTTTAAGACTTTGTCTGAGGGGCTTGCGGATCTGTCTGGGGACGGCGTTGTTAATTTTTTTAACACTGTGTCACAAATGCCTCAGGGAAGTTTTGAAAATGCAAAGAATTTGTTTGAGGCACTGTCAAAAATAAGCAGCCTTCCTAATACGGGAGGTTTTTTCCAATGGTTCAGCGGAGAAAATGATATTGCGGGAATTGCTGAAAAACTTCCTCCTTTTGGCAGGGCAGCTTCTGCTTTTTATAATTCAATTTCAGGAATAAGTGACTTTGGCAGAATAGAGGCTTTGTTTACTTCTCTTAAAAGCGCAAGCGGTATAGAATCTATAACAACTTTAGTTATTGAAAATATAAATACCATAGTTACAAAAGTATCTGAATTACCTAAGAAAATGGGAGATGCCTTAAAAAACTCAGGGGATAGCCTTAAAACAGCGCTGGTTGCTATATGGACAGATGCCGTAAAGGCTTCTGTTACACCAGTCAATAAGCTGCTTGATGGTGCCAACTGGATATTAAAAGAATTCGGATCATCAAAACGTGTGGCAAAATGGACACCCTATGCAAAGGGCACAGACGGACACAAGGGCGGCAATGCTGTTGTAAATGACGGCAGAGGTGCGGAATTGGTACAGATGCCGAACGGAAATGCCTTTATACCAAAGGGTAAAAATGTATTGATCCCAAATGCCCCTAAGGGCATGAAAGTACTGTCAGCTGAGGATACTGCTTCATTGTTAGGTAAAAAGTCACCTACATTCAGGTACTCAAAGGGAAATATTGATATATGGGATTATGTGGACAATGCAGCGGGATTAATTGGAGCTGTTACAAATAAATATGTAAATTACAAAGGGATTAAAGGAGCCGCATTAAATATAGGCAAAGGAATGGTAACAACTATAGGAAATGAAATGACCCAGTGGGTCAAAAATCTTTTTGATGAGTTTGGTGCATTAAGCCTTGAAAATTATAATCCGTCAGCAGGCGTTGAACAGTGGAGATCTACTGTTATAAGAGCCTTAAAAATGGAAAAGCAGTACAGTGATGCTAATGTGGCAAGAACATTGTATCAGATGCAGACCGAAAGCGGCGGAAACCCGAAAGCAATAAATTTATGGGATAGCAATGCTAAAAAGGGCACACCTTCAAAAGGCTTAATGCAGGTTATTGACTCTACATTTAAGGCCTATGGGCGCCCCGGTTATAACAAGAATATTTATGACCCTCTGAGCAATATTCTTGCTTCAATAAGATATGCTGTGGCAAGATATGGTTCTTTGGCTAAAGCCTACAGAGGTGTGGGATATGCAAACGGAGGAATAGCAACCAGACCAAGTATATTTGGTGAGAGTGGTGCTGAAATGGCAATACCTCTGTCATCAAGTAAAAGGAAAAGGGGCTTAAGTCTATGGATGCAGACAGGAGAACTGCTTGGACTAGGCAGATATACACCTGAAAATGCTCCGACAACAGGGGGAAAAGTAAATCAGAACATAACTTATTCCGCACCTATAAACATAACCGTAAATGGTGACGGTAACAGCAGGCAGACAGCAAGAAGTGTTAAAAATGCCGTTAAGGAAGGAATAAGAGAAATGATGGAAAGTTTTGAATACAGCAACAAGCCCATAAGAGAATTTTAAGGATGTGATTTTGTGGCATTAATTAACGACATATGGATACAGGTTATAGATGAAAAGGTGGGGAGGGACATACAGAGCACGGATCACCCCACTGAAAAAGGTATTGACATAACAGACAATGTTAAAAGGCAGCCTATCACAATATCCTTAACAGGCAAAATTGTTGATACGGATAATCTTAAATCCCATGAGGCTTATAATAAGCTTTATAATTTGCAGGAAAAAGGTTCTCTTATAACATATAGCGGAAGAAACATACTTAAAAATATGCAGATACAGTCTTTTAATTCCACTCATCCTTACACTAATGCGGGCGGGCTTGACTTTGATATGACTTTAAAGGAAGTCCGCATTGCACAGAATGCTTACAGCACCAATGAGGATAGCGGAAAGACTAAGGCAGAAGAAAAGGCAGGTACACAGCAGGTAAGTCAGGGTGACGGCAATGCTGTGTATCATACCGTGCAGAAGGGGAATACCGTTTATACTCTTGTAAACACCAATTATAAGGAATTGGGAAGTACCGTTCAGTGGGTCATTGATAATAACCCGGATGCCTTCAGCAGAAAGGGAGATCCTACTACTCTTAAAGTTGGTGCAAAGCTACTTATGGGGTACAAGGAAAAGGACAAGACGGAAAGCACCCAGTACGGTGTTGAGGCTACATGGCTGTATACAAATGGTGTTTATGCTGACGGTGTGTATTATGGTGAGGATGTTACCGACAGAGTGTAAAAATAAGAGCAATAAAATATAAATGTGTAAAAAATGTGTATTTACTTATTGACAAATGTGTAATTAGTGTGTATAATATATATTGTAAGGAGGAACACTAATGAAGCGACGAGATTTGATTAAGAAACTTGAAGCCGCAGGCTTTGAGTTCAAGGAACATGGCGGTAATCATGATACTTATAAGAGGGGTTCTGATACAGAGCAGGTACCCAGGCATAAGGAAATAAATGAGATCACCGCAAAGAAAATATTGAAAAAATGGGGATTAAAATAATCCCCATAATACATTTATATCAAGGAGGCTTTTATTATGAAAACAGTATATCCTGTATTTATTGCTCAAAATAATAATGATTATTTAGTTTTTGTTCCTGATTTGGAAATTTATACAGAGGGTGTAAGCTTTGTAGATGCAATTGAAATGGCAAGAGATGCGATTGCCTTAAAGGGAATATCATATGAAGATGAAGGTATAGATCTTCCGTTACCGTCTGATGGAAACGAGGCAATGGCTAAAGCTAAAGCGGATGCAGACGATACATTTGACTATTCAAAAGGTGTTTTAACTTATGTTGATGTGGATTTTTCAGCATATAGGAAAAAGTATGATAACAGAATGGTCAGAAGAAATGTTACATTGCCTGCATGGTTAAATTATGAGGCAGAAAAATCAAATCTTAACGTATCTAAATTCCTCCAGGAAGCTTTAAAAGAAAAATTAATGGCAAAATAATTTTAAGCGAAGGCACTTGCAGAAAATTGCAGGTGCTTTTATTTTGAATCGAAAGAAATATTCGGGCGGCAAAGCCGAATTTTTAACGCAGTTAAAAAGTTCTGAATATGTCCTGAAAGGGGTGTTTGCTTGATAAGAGACAGAATTACAATTAACAAAAATCTCATACCTTACAGCTTTGATATTACGCTTTCCGGAGAGGTTTTTGAAATAGGTGTTAAATACAATGAGTTTGCGGATATGTTTACTTTGAGTTTAACAAAAGACGGAGAGCTTATATGTTCGGGAGAGCCTGTTGTGTATGGTGTGCCTTTATTTAAAGACGTATATGTATGTGGCAAATATCCCGAAATAAGGATAGTGCCTTATGATGAGAGCAAGGAAAATGATCAGGTTACATGGGACAACTTCGGGGAAACCGTATTCCTGCTTATAGACAATGGAAGTGATGTAATTGAATAGAAGAAGTAAGGTCATAAAAATAGAAAATATAACAGACAGAAGGTCCCGCCTTATCAAGGCTTATGAAACAGGGCTTGATGCACTTGAAGCTTATGAAGATATACCGAAGGGCATGTTTGGCTCTGTGGCGGTCATTAAAAGCGGAAATGTGACATTAAATTCCGATGAACTGGACTTTGAATTCACGGTGCCTTTTGACGATGATCTTGAGGCTAACGAGGTCGAAATAACCGTTTATAACCTGACAGATAACACCATTAACAATCTTAAAAGAGCCGCCGACATTACAATAGAGGCAGGCTATAAGGGCGATACGGGTGTTATATTCAAGGGTTTTATCGACAATGTCAAAACAGGGTATGAGGATGTTGACAAAGTGACAACAATAACCTGTTACAACTGTGCAGGTACGGAAACCGTTGAAAGTATTACATACAGTGAAAATACAAAAGCAAGCACCATACTTAAGGACCTTATAGAAAAGCTTAAAATGCCTATAGCTGTTTTTAAGGTGAGAAGAGATTGGACATATACAGATAGTGTGACTGTTGACGGCTGTATAAGAGAGGAAATAAAGAAATATGCGGAAGTCTGCGGCATATCCGTGTATGCCAATAACGGAAGTATATATGCCCGCTACATAAAAGACGGGGACAATATTAATTTTACCGTAAATGAGAATACAGGGCTTATCGGCAGTCCCGAACACTATACAGAGGAAATCAATGCTGAGGATTATGTGGATGTTATTGACGGGTACAAGGTGGAAATGCTTTTACAGCACAGAATAACTACTGCGGCAATAATAAATCTGTCAAGCAGAGAGGCTAACGGCACATTTAGAGTAAGAAAAGGCGAACACAGTTATTCTGACGGCGAGGCAATTACCACATTTGAGGCAATAGGAAATATAACATCATACAAAGAAGAAAAGGAAGAAAGTAAGAGCACAAAGTCGGCATCTGACAAGGCTCAAAAGGTTATTTCAGCAGGTAAAAAGTACATAGGAACGCCATATAAATACGGCGGGAATTCACCTACGTCAGGTATGGACTGCTCACATTTTGTTGTCAGGGCCTTTAAGGAAAGCGGTGTAAGCAGCAAGGTTACGGGGTACGCAACAGCACAGGGGCTTTATAATTTGAGTACAAAAGTATCTGCTTCAAACAGACAGGTTGGGGACATTATATTCTTTAACAATGGGTCTAATGGTAATCATATAGGTATTTACACAGGCGGAAATAAAATGCTTAATTGTTATTCCGGCGGAGGGGTAAAGGAAACACCTATAAGTTACGGCGGAAATTTAGTTGGTTATGGTCGTTTATGGTAGGAGGTTTTGACTTATGGATACAAATCCACTGGCAAGAGCTGTGAACAATATGGTTAATCAGCAGCTTATGGATACACATACAAATTTTATAGGTAAAATTGTTAGTATTGACATAAACACTGCTAAGGTGCAGCCCCTTACAATGTACAAGGTATACGGGCAGAAAGCACAGACTTCTGCCGTTCTTACAAATGTGCCTATTCTTTATCCTTATAAGTGTGTTTATAAGGTGGATGAGGTTACAAATGAAGTCATAGGAATTGTACAGGAGGAGCTCAAAGAAGGAGACACTGTGTACTGTGGTGTGTGTGAAAGGGACATTACAGAGGCTAAGAATGGCAATCTGGCAGCTCCTTCGGTGGCAAGACGGCACAATTTAAGTGACAGTGTTATTATTATGGGAATGTCGGAAATTGAGTATGTGGCAGGTGAGTAAATGAAAGGCTTTGCATTGGATAATGACGGAGATGTAATTATTGAAAACAACAAAATAAAAATAGTCAATGGTAAGGAACTTATAAGACAGACGGTAGAAACCGTTCTTGGCACAAACAAGGGCGAATGGTTCCTTAATATTGATGAAGGCATTGACTTTAATAATCTTCTGGGTAAAAAGAAAGAGGATGAAATAATAAGAAATGAAATTTTACAAGGGCTGCAGCAGGTTGACAGCTCTTTTGTTTTGGATAGCTTTAATTGTGATTTTGACAGAAAAAACAGAAAGCTTACTGTTTCATTTAAAGCAAGAAATTCATCGGGTGAAGAGGTAACGGGAGAGGATGTCTATGAATAGGAGGTGTTGTTATGCCTTTAACTGCTAAGGGCTTTGAAAGATTAAGCTACAACGATATTGTAAACAAAAAAATTCAGAAGGCAAAGGAGCTTTTCGGTGAGGATATAGATACATCGGAGCTTACACCTCTTGGAAAGTTTATAAGGATAAATGCCTATGATCTGGCTGAGGCTGAAGAAGAAGCGGAATATATTTATTATTCCATTTTTCCCAATACGGCAAGGGGCGTAAGCCTTGACCGATTGTGTACCTTTGTGGGAATTACAAGAAATCCTGCAACGGCAGCGGAACACAAGGTAAAAGTTATGGGCACAAGCGGATATGTGGTCCCAATCGGTTTTCTTGTGGGGACGGTGTCGGGTATTAATTTTTATAATGCCATGGATACGGAAATTGTTGATGGTGAATGTGAAATAACCGTTTACTGTACACAGACGGGAATAGCAGGCAATGTTGACAGCACAACAATAACTCAGGTCGTAAATCCTGTTGCAGGCATTGCAAGTGTGCAGGGAATTGAACTCCTTACACAAGGCAGTGCCGATGAGACCGACTATGAATTAAGACAGAGATTTGAAGAGGCAAGAGAAGGAGCAGGAGCCTGTACGGAGGCTGCTATAAGAGCAGCCCTTATGAGGGTGCCCACAGTAACAAGTGCAGGGGTAATCGTAAACGACACCACGGAAACTGATAGCAGCGGCAGACCGCCTTTTTCCTTTGAGTGCTTTATAAACGGTGGGGAAAATTACCATACTGAAATTGCCGAGACCATATATAACAAAAAGCCTATAGGCATAAAGACATACGGAAGCGTTTCGGAAACCATTGTTGACGAAGGCGGTTATGAACATACTATCAATTTCAGTCATACCACAAAAATAAGTGTAAAAGTCAGCATGAAGATAAGAACTGACAGTACATTTGAAGGTGACAGCGGAAAGACGGAAATTGCCGATAATCTTAAGACCTATATTGATAATCTTGGAGTTGGCGAAAGCGTTATTTTATCGTCACTTTATGGCAAAATCCATGCTGTAAGCGGTGTTGAGGAAGTAACGGAACTTAAGCTTGCAAAAGGAAGCGGAAGCTTTTCGGCTCAGAACATAGAGGTTGAGGAATGGGAAATTGTAAACTGTGAAAGTGTGTCGGTTGAGGTGATCACTGATGATTGATTTCAAGAAAGATAATTACGCTAAAAATCTGCCGGATGCATTCAGAAAAGATACAGACAGCAATAATTACAAAATACTTGAAAATGAAAGGCTTGCTGTTGAGGAACATTTAAGCGACTTGTACGGTATATATGAAATAATCAATCTGGATAATGCTTACGGCAAAACTCTTGACAGATATGGTGAGAGAGTAGGACAGGCGAGAGGGCTTGCTACAGATGAACAGTATATTTTAATGATAAAAGCTAAGATATTAAGAGCATTGGGGAATGGTACTTATTCAAGTGTGCTTAATAGTCTTTGTATGACATTCGGCTGTGAACCTGAACAAGTGTATATTGAGGAAACAGATGAGCCGTGTCTGGTAAAGATGGTAACGCTGCCTCTTGACATATTAAACAGCAGCGGAATGACCGTTACTCAGGTCACTCAGCTTATAAAAACATTGCTGCCTGTTTGTGTAAGGCTTGACGGTTTATCTCTTGAAGGAACTTTTGAGTTTGCAGATAGTGAGAATGTGTATGATGAGGCAAAGGGCTTTTGCGATGTTGAAGGTGGCAGTATTGGCGGTTATCTTGGATATATGTCAAGTGATGAGAATGAACCGATATTACCGATTTAGGAGGTGCAAATATGGCATTAAATTTTGATAATGAAATTCCTGAGTGGAAAAATGAAGGTGTGGAGCCTAGCGAAGAACTGAGAGAAAAAGGCTTTACCGGAGGATATAAGCCACCTGCAACGGTTTTTAACTGGTTTTGGAGTAAGGTGCAGAAGTGCATTGCTGAGTTGCAGAATAAGCTGAAAGGTCATGACGAAAAACTGAGCAGTGTAGAAGGTGATTACCTCTCTAAGTCAAAAGGTGGAACTGTAAAAGGTGAAGTTGAGTTTCAAAAGAATGTGTGTGTTAGAAAATCCCATATTTTAGGTTCAGAGGGAGGGCAGACAGCAGACATTGACTTTGGTTATGCAGGGTCTTTATGTTTAGGTTTAAGAGATGGAAACAGTACAACAAGCGAGTGGAAGAGTTATATAGAATTTGGGCAGGCGTCAGGTGGACTGCGTTCTTACTCTTCATCAGGAAATTTTAACACTGTGACCGGGTCTTATGGTTTAATTACAACTTCGCAGGATAGTACAAGTTCAGATGGAGATATTGTAATAGCCGCAGGACACAACGATAATAATATAAAATATCCGGGACAATTGTATGACGTATTGGCTGACAGCTTACACGACATATCTGCTTACGAAGACATCGATTGGGATGATTTAAAACAGAGACTTTCAGGTTTTGGTGATGTAAAAATACTTTCATCAGGTGATATAGTTTTAATATCAAGAGGTGATAACTTAAATTTAATATCTAAGTATGATATTAGTTTACAGAGCGGCAGTTTTCAAACGAGAGCAGTAGGTGGAAAGTGTACAGATGGTAATTCAGATTACTATGAAGAAATTAATAGTGATAAGTATAAGAGTTATCATACTAAAGAACAGCGATTTTTAACTGATGGAGATATACTTTTAATACCTGGACACCATGGTATTGAAGGAAATGATACAGATGGAAAACACAATGTGATTGTTTCTAACTTAAAAGGAAAAACAAGTAGCAGCGGGGTTAAACCTAAAATAACAAATTTTTCTGATATTCATTCAGCTAATTTTGAAGAGGGTGGAGAAAACCTTATTGATAAGTATAATAGAAAATTGTTTAATGTCTATGAATGTAATGAAAATAATGAGGTAACTATCCCTGATTTTGTAAGTGGTACTAACTATGGTCCTTTTATTTTAAAATTTAAAAGTAACAGTACTACAGGAAATGTGTTAAAAATCAAAATAAACAGTAATACATATGATTTATATGATTTTAATAGTGAAATGGAAATTATTGACTCTAATATTCAAAGCGGAATTTTATATGTATTAAATTATCAACCCCATAGACTTGAAGATGGAGAAAATGTCGTTTTATGTTTAGGCACCGTTAGTTCTGAAGGTTTTGCTAAGCAAGCAACGGGTACTACATATTATAATAGCCTAAAGTTTGGTTTACTAGGGTGCTCAAATGGTCATTTAAAAATTAATGAAAACGGTTATCTTGACCATTTATCAGGTAACGGACATAATCACATCCCTGCTAATGGTAGTATAGGTCAAGTACTTGTAAATAATGGGTCAGGAAAAGCTAAATGGGAAACTCTCAAAACCCAATCAATAACTGTTGATGATGAATTAAGTGACACAAGTATAAATCCCGTACAGAATAAAGTCATTAAAAAAGCACTGGATGGTGTTATACCTTATGGTATATGTCAAACAGCGGGTAATGAGAACTCTAAAACAGTTGAAATTCCGAATTTTAAATTATCTGACCATTGTTGGTTTTATTTAATATTTACGAATGACAATTCATCAGGTTCTGCAACTTTAACAGTAAATGGAGAAGGCGGGTTTGACATTTACTATTGGAATGATTCGAGTTTTTTTGAAGATATTAAGGCAAATATACTTTACCTTGTTTATTTAGATGGTGCAGACTCAGGAACATTTTATTTAATTGATACCACATCAGCTTTATCAAATTTTAAGGCTGATAATTCTCCTGTATCTGGTAGTAGTAACTTAATAACCAGTGGTGGGGTGTATGAAGCCTTGAATGCAAAGTACAGAGTGTATGTGAAAAGCAATAATACTATTGCCCCTTACCAGTCTTTTACAGATGGAGCATTAGTTAGTAGTTTACAAGAAGCGTTCAATATCGTAAATGCTGATAACGATGTTCATAGGTATGAAATAGTTCTATTACCAGGGTCCCACGACTTACCAAATAAAATATCTCTCTCTAAGGAAGTTGCAGATTTAACAATAAGAGGTTTTAATTCAGTAAATAGAGATAATTGTATTATTAATTATACTAAACAAGGTGGTAATAACCACGCAGCATTAATAAGTATTACCGTAAATTATGACAATTTAAGTTTAACCTTAAAGGATTTAACCTTAAATACTAATGATAATAGTGCAAGGTGCATAGAATTATCAGGTTGCAGTGGATTAGATGTTGATAATGTGTTCTTTATAGGTGGAAATTCCGCTACAAGTCTTAATACTCAAGATGGAATTATATCATTTAAGAACAACGGTGCTAATATACTTAGAACTGTTAATATAAGTAATTGCATTTTTGATAATTTAAATACTAATTCAAATAGTTATTGTGTATCTATTGGAGTTGTTGGAGAACAAGGCAATCCTTGCTTTATAAGATTGTGTGGGAATATATGTATAACTGAGGATAAGGATTTTGATTATCTCCTTCCAGATAATTTATTAAATAGTGTTATTACAGATTATGGTAATAATTCAATTGTTACTTTATAAAAAAGAGGTGATAAGTATGTCGGAAATATATGTAGCCTTAATAGGGTTATTAGGTAGTATTTGTAGGTGCAGCAGATTTTGTTAGTCTGGAGGGTTTTATGCTAATAGAAGTAATAAGTCAGTATTGGCTTGAATTAATTTTTGGCTGCTTCACTGCTTTTTTAGGCTTTTGCTATAAAGGATTAAAGAATGAACTTATAAAAAGAGTTAAGGAACAGGAAGCAGTTAAACAGGGGCTTGTTGCAATACTTCGCCAAACCATTTATGACAATTACAATAAATGGTCGGAAAGAGGGTATTGTCCTATATATGCCCGTGAAGTAATATCTGATGTATATGCACAATACCATTCCCTAGGCGGAAATGATGTAGGCACGGAGCTTTATAACAGGACTATGGAGCTGCCTACGGAAGCCCCGGAAGGTAAAATAATAAGCGATAATAAATTTTATAAGGAACATTGATTTAAGGAGGTACATATTATGAAAATTGAAGTAGGAACAATTATAAGAACAGTTTTATTGGTAGTAGCGCTTGTAAATCAGGTGCTTACACTTACAGGTCACAGTGTATTGCCTGTAAGTGATGAACAGCTTACAGAACTTATTAGCACAATATTTACAGTTGTAACCGCATTGATTGCATGGTGGAAGAATAATAGTTTTACAAGCAAAGCAATTAAGGCAGATGAATATAAAAAAAGTTTGTAAGAAGGTGTAACGATGAATATAAACAAGTATCTTACAAAAGTAAATTATAATACTTTAAAGGGGAAGGTAAACAAGTACATTGTTATACATTATACCGCAAACAACGGTGACACGGCGCTGGGGAACTGCAAGTATTTTTACAGTGCCGACAGAGGTTCAAGTGCCCATTACTTTGTTGACGAAACAGGTGTGTGGCA
>CAJFNV010000108.1 GCA_904395805.1 Candidatus Gallispira edinburgensis
CGTGTCCGCCCTTCAGAACTTTTGACTTCGTCAAAAGCGACACTTCGTGTCGGCAAATATTCTTTTGCTTCAAACTTGGCTCCCTTGTAAGGGAGCTGTCAGCATTCAAAATTCAGCTTTGCTGATTTTTGAGAGCTGACTGAGGGTTTTCTCCTTAAGTTAATGAATTGCCTTACAGCCTCTCAGCTATTTTATTAACAATATCCCCGTCAATAAATTTCTCACACTGCTTTATTGCTCCTGCAACAGCGCCCTCATCGGAACTGCCATGAGCCTTTACAACAAGACCCTTAAGTCCCAGAAAAGGCGCTCCGCCAATGTCGTCATATTCAAAGAAATTCTTCTTGATATTTACAAAAGCAGGCTTTGCAAAAAGTGCGCCTATTTTTGTTCTCAGACCTGACATAAGCTCTTTTTTAAGAAGCCTTAAAACAGTTTTGCCAAGTCCCTCCATAACCTTTAATATAACATTTCCCACAAAGGCATCACACACTACAATGTCCACATTGCCAAGGGTAATATCTCTTGCTTCAACATTTCCCGCAAAATTAATTCCCTTAGCCTCTTCAAGAAGTCCGTAAGCCTCCTTGACCATTGCATTTCCCTTTTCTCTCTCGGTCCCTATGTTTATAAGGCCAACTGTAGGATTTTCCTTGCCAAGCACATTTTCAAAGTACACAGAACCCATCTGTGCATACTGTACAAGATACTCAGCTTTAGCATCAACATTGGCTCCCGAATCCATCATAAGTACTCTGTTTTTTTCACTTGGGAGCATTGTTCCGAGAGCAGGACGCTTAACTCCCTTTATCCTTCCCACAATAATTGTAGCACCTGTAAGAAGTGCACCCGTATTGCCGGCTGAAACAAAGGCAACAGCCCTTCCCTCCTTAACCATGTTCAAACCTACAACCATTGAAGAATTTTTTTTATGTTTAATAGCTTCTGTCGGTGTTTCACAATTTTCAATAACCTCATCGGCATTGACAACAGTTATTTTATCCTTTTCATAACTGTATTTGGCAAGTTCCGAATTAATTATATCCTGTCTGCCCACAAGAGCAAGTCCGTATTTAACTGTTTTACTTGCCTTTACTGCACCCTTGACAATTTCAACAGGTGCATTGTCGCCGCCCATAGCATCTATAGCAATAATTTTGTCCGACATTTTAATATCCCCTGTCCGTTTAATTTATTTACCGATATATTATATCAAAATAATGTAAATAAATCAACAGAAATTTAATTAATGCATAATCAATGCATAATTTATAATTCATAATGCATAATTAATAGTTAAAATATATTATTTTTTATCTGTCCGTAATTATACACAAATTAAAATTATGCATTGTAAATTGTGCATTATACATTAACCTCTTTACTCAGCTTTAACCTTTGCCCAGAGTTCGGAAAGCTTAGTTCTTAAGACTTCATTATCCTTGAATATTTCATCCTTCTCATATCCTACTCTCGGAAGATAAGCCTCATTTTCATAATACTCTCCGCCCTCACTTGACATTTCCTCAAGTACTTCCTTGTTTGAAGATGCATAGCCTACAGCAGATGAATTTGAATATGATGGCTCATAAGTAAGAATATAATTTATAAACTCATTTGCAAGCTTAGGATTTTCCGCATTCTTAGGAATAACCATAGCATCACTCCAGAGGTTTGTACCTTCACTAGGTGCATAATAAGCCATATCTTCATTCTGAGATAAAATGTATGCAGCATCGCCGCTGTAAACAACAGCTATATCCTTGTTTCCGTTAGCCATTGCATCAATAACTTCATCTGTTACATATGAAGGCTCCATTGTAGCATTTACTTCCTTTAACCATTCATATGCCGCATTTATTTCATCTTCATTTTCAGTATTCATTGAATATCCCAGAGCCTTAAATGCCACCATAAAGGCATCTCTTTCGGAATCGTAAATATATATACTTCCCTTGTATTTTTCATTCTTAAGAATATTGTAACCTTCAGCCTCTATTTCCTCCTGAGGCACATTGTTCTTGTTGTAAACAAGACCTACAGTTCCCCAGAAATAAGGCACTGAATAAGTATTGTCAGGGTCATATTCAAGATTTTTCACACCGTCGGCAAGATTTCCCAGATTTGTAACAACACTCTTGTCAATTGGCTGAAGCATATCTTCATTTATAAGTCTTTCGATCATATAATCTGAAGGAACAAGCACATCATAAGTATCTCCTGCCTGGAGCTTAGTATACATGGCCTCATTAGAGTCAAAGTACTCTGAAATTACATCAACGCCGTACTCTTTTTCAAAGTTTGAAATAACGTCATCTCCGATATACTCCCCCCAGTTGTAAAACTTAAGGGTAGCTGAACCGTACTTTTCAACAGCCTCCTCTGTTGACTGTCCTGAACCTCCGCAGCCTGTAAGCACAAAAGCAGAAGTCATTAATAATGCGATAAATTTTTTCATTTCTCAATCTCCTTTAATAAAAATTTTTTTTATAAAAATGCCTTTACGCTGTAAAAGCAAATTTTTAACTCATGATACTATAATACTGTCAACTTAAGCCTTTTAATAAAGTCAACAGTTATGAACGTTTTGTCTGACCTCCTTTTTAAAGCAATGCTGTCAACTAAAAAGATTAGCATAAAACTAACTGTTCAAAAAGGCGGCGTGCCCGCCCTTCAGAACTTTTGTCTGCGTCAAAAGCGACACTTCGTGTCGGCAAAAATTCTTTTGCTTCAAACTTGGCTCCTTTATAAGGGCTGGTCGCATTGTTTCGCAAGTAACTAAGGCTCCCTTCTAAGGGAGCTGTCACCGTTAGGTGACTGAGGGTTTTCTCCTGTTCTA
>CAJFNV010000109.1 GCA_904395805.1 Candidatus Gallispira edinburgensis
GCTCGCCCGCAATCAGCCTCCTTTGTAAAGGAGGGGGACCGCGTCAGCGGTGGAGGATTTTTTATTAACTTACTAATCTAAATTCCTGTTTAACGCAGCAACAACCTGACACCCCACCACCTGTAGGGGCACTTCAAATTTCAGCCGTTAAATTCTGTAATACAGAATTTTAACAAGGCTGAATTTTGAAACATCGATCGCCAGTGGCTCCTTTGTAAAGGCTGGTCGTATTGCTTACGCAATACTGCTCGCCCAAGCAACCAGGGAGCTGTCCGAAGGACTGAGGATTTTCAACTCCTCATTCCTCACTCCTTTAAATTCCACAGCTTATCAGCCGTTCCCTTCCAGTTTTCAGCATACGGCTTACATTTATCACACAAATGATCCACACTTTCAGGACTCTGAAGGTCTGTAGAATGTACATCATCCCCAAGCCTGTGTACCATTTCCTCAAGCTTTTCGGGATTTTCAAGCATAGGACATGGTCTCAGATGATTTTCATTAAAAGGCTGTCCGTCATGATAAGCCATGAAAAGAGGTGACCTCAGACATTCAAGCAAGCTCTTTTCTCTTATATTGGAATCGGAATAATGTATAAATACACATGGATCCACATCACCGTTTGCATTTATATGAAGGTATCTTCTTCCTCCGGCAATACAGCCGCCTACATACTCACCGTCATTCTGGAAGTCCATTCCGAATATTGCCTTCGTCTCTCTGAAATGCCTTATCTGATGATACATAAACTCTCTCTGTTCAGGGGTAGGCATAAGTTCGGGTACAGCATCATTGCCAACAGGCATATAATGGAAGTACCATACAAATGAAGCACCCCATTCGATCATCTGATCATAAAATTCCTCACTGCTTATACTCTTAAGATTCTGACTTGTATAACAGCATGATATACCAAAAGGCAGATGCTTTTCCTTTAATAACTTCATAGCATTAATAACCTTATCATAAGAGCCGTTGCCTCTTCTGCCGTCATGGCTTTCAAGATTGCCTTCAACACTTATTGCAGGTATAAAGTTTTTAACTCTCAGCATATCATCTGCAAAAGCTTCATCAATAAGTGTAGCATTTGTAAATGAAAGGAATATACAGTCACTGTGTTTATTGCAGAGAGCAATAATATCATTCTTTCTTACCAGTGGCTCACCGCCTGTATAAATGTACATATATATTCCAAGCTTTTTGCCCTGACATATAATGTCATCAATTTCATCAAAGCTTAAATTAAGACGGTTTCCGTATTCAGCCGCCCAGCATCCTGTACAGTGAAGATTACATGCACTTGTAGGGTCCAGCAGTATAGCCCATGGAATATTGCAGTTATATTTATTTCTGTACTTTTCCTGAGTTTTCCAGCCTATAAGATTGGCATTTAAAAAGAAATTTGTAAATACTGTTTTAAGTACACCGCTGTCGGTTTCCTTTAAAACTCTCATAATAAGCTTATACCAGTTGGAATCCTTATTGCTTATTACTTCTCTGAAAACCTTACGCTGACCTTCAAAACTTTCCTCGCCCTCTCCTGCAAGTTTATCTATCCAGTCCATGATCTTCAGCAGATTATCCTCGGGATTTTTTTCTATGTATTCATATATTTTTTCTATGCCCAGCTTTTTCAAACTGTTTACAAGCATATATAACACCTCCTGTTTACTTTTATATTAATTATACGCTTCAATATTCCTGACATAAATAGACAAAATCCCCCTGTATGTCTAAATTTAAACACACAGAGGGATTCTGTATAAACTAATTGTCAGAAAATTTATCTATAAGATACTGAATACTTCCGCTTATTACCTTTCTCATTTTATCCGTATTCTTTTCATAATTGTCATACATATCATTTTCAAGCCATTCAAAAGCAAAAGCAACGAATATCACTACATATAAATCAATAATGAAATTCTTATCTTCATCCGATATATGATTTTCTTCTTTTATTTTACTGTTTATAATATTCATTATAACAGGCCTAAAACATTTTTTAAGACTGTTTTCAAGGGTCATTCTGTTCACAGAACATGCAGTATTCAAAACAATATTTTTGTTTTTACGCAAATACTCAAACACAGCAAAAGCCCCCTCCTGCCAGTCATTAAGAGCTTTGGAATTCTCTATTATTTTCTCTGTTTCTTCCTGAAATACCCACTCAGCCAGATCATACACATCGTGGAAATTATAATAAAATGTCTGTCTGTTTACACCACAGTCATTTACAATTTCGGTTACGGTTATTTTATTAAGGGGCTTTTTTTCAAGAAATTTTTTAAGGGATTCTCCCAGCAGATTTTTTGTCATCAAAGCCATATAAACCTCCGTTAAATCAGAACTTTTTAGCTCCGCTAAAAAGTCGGCTCCGCCGCCCGAATTACTCTCTTTCGGTTCACAATCAGAACTTTTTAGCTCCGCTAAAAAGTCGGCTCCGCCGCCCGAATTACTCTCTTTCGGTTCACAAATAAAGGGTTTAATTATAAGTCAAGCCTTAATTAAACCCTTTGATATAAAACCATTTTATTAAAATAATCGGTATCAGTAAATAAATTCTGTATACCATATTGAAAATTTAAAGCTTCTTTGCCAGATCCGCAATTATATCAACACAGGTATCAAGACCTATAGCACCGCTGTTTAAAGAAATGTGATAGTTCTGTGACATTCCCCACACACGGTCAGTGCAGTACTTATAATTTATGCTTCTCTTCTTATCTTTTTCCTTAAGTCTTTTTTCTGGAGACTTGTCTGTTTCACCATAGAGCTTTACAATTCTCTCTGCCCTTTTCTCCATATCTGAATGTATAAATACGTTTAATACATCATCTCTGTTTCTCAGTATGTAATCTGCACATCGTCCTACAATAACGCAGGATTCCTTTTCTGCTATTTCAAGAATAACTTTTCTCTGTGCCATAAAGATATAATCATCAAGAGACATACCATCAATATTTCTGCCTATAAATGAGTAGGCAAATCTGCTCTTGGAAGGAGCATACTCTCCGCCCTCTTCAATGTATTTCTTTGAAAGTCCTGATTCCTCGGCAACTTTTTCAATAAGCTCCTTGTCATAAAAGGACATGCCAAGCTTTTCCGCAACCATTCTTCCTATGGTTCTTCCTCCGCTTCCGAACTCTCTGCTTATTGTTATAATTTTCTTCATATAAATACCTCCTTATCTTTGCAGATAATTTAAATGTATATGTCCATACATATCCCATTTAATAATTTTATTATACCAATTTTTTGTCAAAATGTAAATACTAACATAAATTCATTTATCCTTCCGGCAGATTTATTTTATTTTTCCTTATTCTTCTCATAAATATCAGTGCAATAACCGCCGTAACAAATTCAGTTATTGGGAAAGCAGACCACACAAGACCAATATTATCCATACCTGCGATCAATGAGAATACCCACGCCAGAGGAAGCACAAACAATAACTGTCTGCATACTGATACAACAAGTGATTCAATACCACTGTCAAGAGCCTGAAATATTCCTTGAAATGCAATATTTGCTCCGGCAAAAACAAAGCTTATTGATATAACTCTCATTGCACTTACACATAACATTTCTGTTTCACCTGAAAGTCCGAAGAGTTTTGAAAAGCTGCCTGCAAATATTTCAAGGACAAGAAGACCTATTACCATTATTGCAAGAGTATAGATCATACCGTACTTAATTCCCTCATTTACACGTTTCTTACTTCCCATACCCTTGTTAAAGGATACAATGGGAGTAATGGCATCTCTCAGTCCAAAAGCCGCAAATAAAACAAACTGCTGTATCTTGTAATATAATCCGTAAGCTGTAACAACACTTTCACTTATGCCTACAAATATAATATTAAGACCGTATGTCATAACTGATGTAAGTGCCTGAGCAATAATAGCAGGCAGACCTATAGCATATATTTCCTTTATTGTTTTTAAAGACGGCTTGAAATATTTAATATTGTTTGATATTTCCTTATTATATTTCAGATGGAATACCATAGCCACTACAAATGAAGCTATCTGACCTATAACGGTTGCATAAGCCGCACCCTTAACACCCATTTCAGGGCAGCCGAAAAGACCGTATATCATAATAGGATCCAAAATAATATTTACCACTGCACCTATTATCTGAGCAGTAGTTGAAAGTACAGACCTTCCCGTTGCCTGCAGGAGCTTTTCAAATATTGAAAAGAAAACGATCCCCGGTGAAATTACAGAGCAAATCCTTAAATAATCTACACCCATTTCAATAATTATTTCATTCGATGTCTGGCTTTCAATATAAGGTCTTGTGCCGAAAACACCAAAGAGGATAAATACAATATAAATTATCACACCTAAGAATATTGCATTTCCCGATGTCAGACTTGCCTTTTCTCTGTTGCCTTCACCAAGCCGCCTTGCAAGAAGTGCATTTGTACCTACACCTGTACCTATACCGATAGCTACCATAAGCATCTGGATCGGAATGCCAATGTCAAAGCATTAAGAGCAAGCTCACCGTTCTCTGCCATGTTAGAAACGAAGGCACTGTCAACAATATTGTATACAGCCTGCAATACCATTGACAGAATCATTGGTATGCCCATGTTGAGCATTAATTTGTTTACGGGCATTACGCCCATTTTGTTCATAGAATTTTCTTCCATATATCCTCCTTTTAATATAGCAATACTGTCAACTTAAAGGATTAACATAATCCTAACTGTTCAAAAAGGCGGCGTGCCCGCCCTCTTGGCTCCCTTGCCTAAAGGGCTGGTCGTATTCTCACAGTAATCCCTATCAAAGTATAGCCCGTAGAGCGTGCCTCCCTTGCCTAAAGGGAGGAGGAGAAACGCTTGCGTTTCGGAGGAGGGATTCCTGTTCGAATACTGCTCGCCTAAGCAACCAAGGAGCTGGCTGCTCAAATCAGTGAAGCTGATTTGAGCAGACTGAGGGATTTTTCCCCTAACTGCTTCAACTTAGCAAATGCTTGCATTTGCGGAGCATTGATTTTTCTTAAATTGACAGTATTGTTTTAATATATGGAGTCTTTTATAAGGAAAGCTGCCACAACCTGTATTTGTATCAATAGTTTTTATTTTAAACCCTTAAACATTCAGGACTCAAAAAAAAATGCGTAAACCCGTTATCCGGATTTACGCATTCGCCACACGATACAATTGTATTTTACCAATACAAAATTAATTTGTCAATATTAAATTTGTATTGATATTGTCTTATAATAAAATATCAGCTATTCGCCTTCAATCAAATATTGTTCTCCAAACAGCAAATCATACTGAACCTCTTCATACTTTTTGATCATTTCATCATTCTGATCAATTCCAAACTCTTTTTGTATAACAGGATATTTCTCTCTAAGTGAATAAATAAAATCAAAGTAAGAGCTATAATCGATTTCCGCATCCCTTAATATCTGAGGCGCTATCTGATTAGGTGTAATATATTCCTGACCTATTTCTATATCTTTATAATTTGAATAAGCAATTAACGGCGTAGAATATTTATTATACTTATTATCTATAAAACCTAATGTATTAAATGCTGTAAGCGCCGGAAGATGATCACCCCATATATACATGATGGTAGGCCGGTCCGCATTATCCACTATGTTTATCATTTTTTCAACAAATTTATCAGCATCATAAACACCCTGACTATACTGCTCCAGCTGGTGCAACTCATTGTCATTTAATTTATCTGAGCTTAGCTTTACCTCTGTTTCATCATATTTGCTTTCATAAAGCATATGATTTTCCACTGTTATAGTAAATATAAACTGAGGTTCATCAGTTTTTTCCATTTCTTCTTTTATGACATCAGCAAGAGGCTCATCTTTAAACCATCCGTCATCTGCCACATTTTCATCATTAAAATCAAGATCTTCCTTCTGAATAAATTTATCAAAACCCATTGCGCTATAAATAATATTCCTGTTATAATAACCACCGTCATTTGGATGTATAGCCGTTGTACTGTAGCCATTTTTTGAAAATTCACCGGCAAGTCCCGGTATATATGTGTTCTCATCATTCCAATAAGTTACATATGGCACAATGTTATCCAGGAAAAAGAAATTACTCATTCCTGTAAGAGCTTCAAATTCAACCGATGCTGTTCCTCCGCCATACTTAGGAGAAATAGTCTTCGCCTTTTCATACTTACGAATATTTTTGTCAACTTCCAGAGAAAAATCGACATCAGGAACTGTAGCTACATCAAACATTGATTCTTCCATTATCAGTATAACATTGGGCTTAACATCTGATACTAATCCTCCGCCTATACTGTCAAATTCATTTTTCAGCCCAGTCATATATTCCTCGCTATAGTTTTCTCCGGGCTTAGGAAATATTCTTAATAACTCTCTGTACTTTGTATAGCTGTATGTTATAAGTCCTTCCTTTTTTATGCAGTCTTTGGCAACAAGCCATGTTTGCGTTACATCAAAACCCATATCAATAAACGCATTTTTATCGATCATATTTGATAAGGTAAGAATCATAAACACACTAAGGGCAGAAATATATAAATTAGGGCCATATTTTACAATATATTTTCTTTTTTTATAAATAAAAAACAGAATTACTCCTATAATAAATAAAACAACACACCAAAAAAGAAATTCCGGTATATATCTGAATACGATTCCGAAAAAATCTTCTATTTGTAAAATATCCATAGGTAAAAATATTGTATCATGATATTTAAGCTTTACAAAATTGCCTATAAAGAAAAACAGGTATACTATAAAAGCAAATATATTACCTAAAACCTTCCCTAACAGATTTCTTACAGAAAAATAAATAACTCCCCACAGCATTACATTTACCCAAATAGTTTTAGATTCAATAAATCCCAGTATAGCAGATTTTAAAGGAACCTCCTCAAAGAACACTTTTGCTAAAACCTCCAGAGAGGCTGTCATAACAAATACTATTAATACCTCTATGAGAATTGAAGCAACTTTCTCTATGCTAATCTTATAATTGCATTTGTTTTTCCTTCCTCCTTTGTATAAAATTGCCGCTGTATTGATAAAAACGTATGTGCAGAGCATAGAAATAAATAAGTTGATGCACTGACCTCCTTTTGTAGAATAAAGCAGGTGAGAAATTCCCACTTCAGGAATAAACAGATAAGTTAACAAAGCAGATAGTATTAAAATTATATACAATATTTTTTTGTGTTTTTCATCATATTTTTCTATACAACCATACCTGCATGAATAGAATCCTATAAACGCCATAGGCACAATTGCTGCTGCCGCTGCCTTTAAACAAAAAACAAATGTCAGCAGGAGTAAAAATGCAATTACAAATTTGCCGCTTTTTAAAGCAACGGCATTTATCCCTGAATCACTTTTAATTTCTGTTTTACCTCCCAGAAGCATAGCTGCTGCAGAAGTCAATATCAAACCCAACCATATAAAAATTTTTGATATATAGCCGGATATTTCATCAATAACAGCTGATTTAAGAACATCGGCTCTGTTAAATTCAATATTATCAAGCCCTATACTTACACCGCTTGAATAAGTAAAGTCAAATCTGAAAGCACTTATCTTTTTTAAATATTCAGGAATATAGATTGTATTTTCACCTTCTTCTAAATGGCAATTTAAAAGATCAAATCCTTCATTTCCTATCTCATAAAAAATATAAAGCTCACTGTTGGCATCATCCTCTGATTGATCCCAGCTATTAAGATTGATTGTTATCGTTCTGACATTATTTCCCGTATCATAAGGCACATATATCCATGAGTCATAGCCTGTTGACGTAAGCATTTTATTGTTCTCATCTATTGCAAAATCACTTGCTCCCTTTACAAGTTCACTGAAATCCATTCTTCTTTCTTTATACAGAACTTTTGTACTAAACAGTAAAGAGATCATATAAACAAAAACAACTGTTCCAATTGACACACATGCCCAAATTACTGTCTTTTTTCTTTTATTTTTAAATTTTTCTATATTTACCGCAAAATACAATAAAGCAGAAATTAAAATACCTGGAATTACAAGATAGCATATAAACACAGGTATAAGATACAAATAGCCACAAATATCTTTGATTTTATCATTAAAAAGTTCAATACTTGCTTTTTCATCATTAAAAATAATTCTATTTATGCCTATTTCTTGTCCGCTGCCGGTCAAAAGGTCAAACCTTACCGAAGATATATTCTTATCCTTTATTCTGATAACATTTTCACCTAAAGTAAAAGTTTCAGGATATCTTGTAAAACTTTGATCATTATGCATAACAAAAACTTCGGAGCTTGTATAATTTTCCGAAAGATAACTTACATCTATTGTTATTGTTTTTATTTCCGTACCACTTTCCACAGGATATTCAATCCATGGGTCATCGCTCAATGACAAAAGCTTTCCGTTTTTTACATCAAACTCTTTTACACCTGCAACATTACTTAAAAGCTCATTAAATGTCACATCTATACTCCTGTATTGTTTTCTTACAGCACTATAGCCTACAGAACTTAAAACAATCAAAACGATCACTACAGCTAGAACAATAAATTTCCTTTTCCGGAAAATACGCTGCATAAATTTCACCTCATATTAATTTTTTACATTGGAAAACCCCATTTATATTCTTAACTTACAATCTCCCATGTCTTGCTTCTCGCATTAAATTTATGACTCCCGTTTTTACAGTAATCATCCTGAACAGTCATAATATCTCCTACCTTTTCAGACATCCATCCACCCTCAAGGCACAATTCAAACAGATCTGATACCATATCAGTATTAACATCAGATCTGTTTGTTAAATCACCACTTGTCTTTCCAAAATCAAGGGCATACTTTAAAATGCCATTCTGTAATTCTTTTAACTCATCAGGAATAACATTGTCTGACTTATACAAAGGCTCAACACCCATATTTCCCTTCCTGAAACATATAAGCTGTCCGAATGGTGCTTTTAAAACTGCTTCAAGGAAGAGCTGATTTTTAAATATCTTATGAGTTTTTTCATCCTCTTTTCTTAACACAGGATACATGGCATCACAAACACAGCCAAGCTTTTCGGGTTTTTTATCAACCCATGTGCATAAATATAAACCTTTCTGTTTGTTTTGCATAAGCTTTGCCATATAATACTGAATTGTTCCGGAATACCCTACATCAACAATAACGCCATTGCTTTCAGCACCCATTGACTTAATATATTCAATATAATTATTTCTTTCTTCTTCAGCCTTTTTAAATATGTGTTCCATGTAAGGTGTTAAACTCTCCATTACAGAATCAATATCCTCCGGCATGGAAACCGCTCTGTTATCCACACCTTCAAATAATTCAATTCCAAGCCTTGACGACAACAGGTTATCAAGAGTACCTCTGTAAAACTGAGCCAGTATCCCCCGAACATCCTCGCTGTTTCTTATCGCTGCAACTGACACAGCCCTTCTGGAGGCAAGAAAATAACATGATCTTCTCATAGCACCTTTGTCCGAATCAAACACATTTTTATAAACCTGCTCAAAAATATACCCTTCTCTGGCAAGAAACATCAACACATCATTATTATCGGTTTTTCTGTTAAGCCACAGGCTGAATGCAGAAAACAGCGGACCAAATGCACTGTAACCCATTGTGTCATACTCCCTTATAACAGGCTCTCCGTCATTGCCCTGACAAAAAGGTGAGTTATATACACCTCCGTTTATAAACATACCAAGCATGATTCTGTCAGTAACCGAACCATTTATATATGGCTTAAACTTATCATAATATCTGCTCATTTTAAAAGCTGTTCTTGGATTAATTACAAAGAAAGTACGCTTGAGCTGATCTCCCACAAGCTGTATATCAGAGCGGGGGTTATCACCAACATGTATTGTATTATATCCGCCAAATACTTTGAAGAATTCTCCCCAGATTGAATTATTATCTTTTCTTAATCCCTTTTCACAGGAAATCCATATGTCATCATATTCTTTAAATCCGCATTTGTCAAGCATTCTGACAACTATATCAGATGTAAGATACATATCGCTTACAAGTACAATTTTCTTACCGCATGCCTTTATATGGTTAAAAATCTTAAGCATATCCTTTCTTGGAATACACGTCTTAAGTTCAAGCTCAATCTCCATATTTTTAATTTTATCTGCTGTTTCATTTGATATCTTCATTATCTCAGGCAATTTTTTATAAATTTCATGAATTGAAGTATATTCTTTCTTTTCTTCCCATGCAAGTGCTTCTGCTTTTTTTCTTAACACAAGGAAATTGCACTCTATACCAAATTCTTTTTTTATCTTATTACTCATAATTTCAAAAATATCATCCGGTGAATAAACACACCTTGTAATAAGCGTATCAAATATATCAAAGCTTACAAGATCAAACTGACTCAAATGATACTGTACTGCTTCATAATCCAAATTAAAATAATCCTGATATACCCTATAGCTTTTCCCAAGAGAGATATACTGACTGTTAATATCATGAATTGCTTCAATATAGCCTCTGCTTCTTGTCACAAAAGAAATTGCTCTTTCAAGAGCATGTGCAATTGTTCCGTCTGTCTGTCCCGCTTCCTCCGGGAAATCCTCATATTTAAGCTTTCTGTCAAATATTGGTTTAACAGCATCCATTTTTGCCCAAAAGAAACTGCCTACAGGATAATTGAAAAAACCATCATCAAATTCTATTCCCATTTCGTTTAATAGCTTTTTGCCGTTATATGCATTTGCAAGCCAATCCTGTGCAATAAGATGCATATCCCCAAAGGTTTCCGGGTAAAAAAGTCCTACTTTTTTATCTGATTCAAACAACGCAAAAATTTGTCTGACAGTTTCCTCATCTTTTAACAGACATTCTAAGCTATACTGTCTCCAGCCATACTGTTCCTTACCTGTAAAAAGGGATTTTTTGCTGTGAACGTGCAGAAAATAATCATATTTTTCAATTTCCGGAGCAAACTGCACATATAACGGAGCGATATCTCTTCCCCTGTTTATTGTTTCCCTGACATCGACCTTATTTACATGCCTGAGTTTCTTAAACTTTTTTGTTATTGCCCCAATATCACTGCCGCCTTTGCATGAAACATACAAATCAAAACTATAAGGAATATTATTGAAATAACTGAAAAATTCATCTAACAAATCAACATAGTAAAGATGAAGATGTACAGCTATTTTCTTATCAATGACCTTTAATGGTTTTATTTCACTTTTATATATAACGTCAGGACTGCCGCAAGGTACCTGATGCTTAACTTCTTCTTGTGCCTTGTACATATTAACAGCATTTTTCAATCCATCTTTTTTGACAAAATATAGAAACTCATAAGTTTTTTTAGTGACAGGATTACTTCTCAGAAATTTTTTTGTATTTCCAACAACATATCTCAAAGGAGCTGTAAATTTCCAGCAGGTTGAATTATAAATTTCTTCAATCTGCCTTTCTCTTTTCTTTAATTCTCCGTCTATATAATTTATTTCAGCTGTTTTTGATTCAATCTCATTTTTTTGCTCACTAATTACAGCAGCCTGATTATCTATTACAGCAGTCTGATTATTTATTATTTCAGTCTGACCTTCTATTTTCTCTGCCTGTTTTCTTTCATTTTCAAGGCTTGTTCTCAGCTCACTGTCATATCTTATTATTCTGTTATTTAAACTCTCAATTACCCCCTGTCTTTCATTAATGTTTCTTTCAAGATTGCTTTTCTCTATTCTTTCTGTTTCAATACCATTAATTATATCATTAACAATCGATGCCTCAGTGCTAATAATAGTATATGTCATTTTTATTCTTGTTGTATTATTATCTGTACTGATATGGAACTGAGTGTCATCATTTTCAAATACATAAGCATTTTCACTGTATCTGTATCCGTTTGTAATAAATTCAGGTGAGTATTCATCATCATCACGATAAGCTCTGATGTTAACATCTCCAATAATACATACATCTGTTACAGGATCAATTCTTACAAGTCTGGTTCCCTTTTCAATATCAATATCAATAAATCCCCTGTTATTCCTATTTACATTATTAAGCTTAATAAGAGGCTTTATTCCATTCCCCTTATCGCTATAAATTTCAACGGCATACCTGTTGCTCTGAACCTCATTTTTTAATACCCAGTCAACAGCAAAATAATTTTTTACATCAAGTTTATCATAAAATTTTCGCGTAACAAAGCTGTCTTTTGATACATAGCTTTGGAAATTTGTCTCCATTTTATCAAATACGCTGGCTTCATCTGCACTTATATTTAATTTATCAAATATACCATTTTCAACTATTACACTTCTTCTGGGATTGGAACATATAAAATTCTGTACCGCTCTGTACATTAAATACTTTATAGGTACAGGAAAATCAAACGTCCACTCATAATCAATCAAATTATATCCATTATTTAGTATAATATTATCAAATACAATGTCTATATTGCTTATAGGGCAACTTTCATATTCTCTTTCAAATTCAACATTTCCAAAAACATCACAAAAACCTTCAGTCTTTTCAAATTTTATTATAGGTTTTACATCTGTAACTATATTAAAATACTTAACAATTTCATCTATAGCAATATCTGCCTTATCAGCTATAAGAAGACTGTCGATTCTTTTTGAGAGAGTTTCTCCTTCAATAAATTCAAATCTTGCATTCTTGCCGTTAAGCTCGCATTTATTCAACAAAACTCTTCCGCCATAACAGTTTTTAAGCTTGCTGTAATTTTCAACCATATTCAGTATATGTTTCTGCGCTTCCTCTCCATAAGCTGATTTTTCAACATACTTTATACCATTATCAATAATAATTTTTGTCTTGATTCTGTATTTTTTATTACGTTCATTAGAAAATTTAACATATATGATTTCTCTCATAACAATCTCCTATTTCATTAATTCAACTAAAAATGAATTTGAGTAATATTGAAACAACCCGTTACTGATAATTGTATCAAAGGCTTTGTTTTCATCAAATGTTATTATTCTGTTATTATCAAAATTCCTTAAATTGTTACCGAGCTCTCCAATCATTGGCAAACGTTTGTCTGTATATATCGTTTCGGCAAATTTATAATCAGGATAAGGATAATAAAATTTATAATTTATAAAACCTGCATTTTTAAACAGATCCTCAAGTTCCGTTTTACCAAAGGTTTTAACGCCCGATGAGTTCGTATACCCCTCTATGGATTCATAATACCTGCTGACATGATCTTCTTTGCACCCTGCCCAATACTTCATACCCAGCTTATTTTCAATAGCAACCAGTAATTTACCGTTATCCTTTAAATGCCTTCCTGCGATCTTTAAAAACTCAACATACGGATTATCTGAGCTGATATAACTTTCTGCATATTCAAGCACACCTATTAATGTTACAACATCATATTTTTCATTGATATTAGGTTCAATATCCTGAAAATTTCCTACTAAAATTTCAATATTGTTAAGTTCCCTGTTTCTCCATCCATTTATAAGACTTCTTTTTTTTGAAAGCTCAATACAGGTTACTTTTTTACTGTTTTTAGCAAGGGCACCTGTTATCGCACCACAGCCTGACCCTATTTCAAGTACAGATGTTTTGTCGTTAAATTCAAACCATCCTACTATATTTTCTCTCTGCTCTGACAAATGATACATCATTTCCCATGAGCCCTTTTCATAAATTATATTATTAAAATCATTTTTATTATATTTTTTTACTATTTCTAAAAGCTCGTCCTCAACTTCTCCGTCACAATATAAGTCCTCACCGCTGTAATAGTCCAGATTCAGTATCACATTCCCTACATATTCAGTTAATGCCATTTATTCACACCTCCATCAACTTATCTCAATTACAGAATTCATATCATAAAACCCTACTGTATTCTTATCTGAAATAACATTAATACTGCATATTTCATAAAGTCTGTGATAAACTGTAAAGTCTCCGTTCATATATCCCGTACAGCCAAGACTCAAAAGATATTCTCCACCCTGAATATCGATTTTCTGAGTAAATGTTACAGTCTTTATTTCTCCTGCTTTTGGATTTTCAAAATTAACATCCTCATACATTGTATTAGTTCCCGTAACATCAGTTCCCTGCAAATTAACTATTGTAAATGCAAATATAGGGTCATTGACTGCCTGATTAAATTTCACCTTCATCATTATCTTAAACACAGACCCCTTAGTCAGCTGATTAACAATTTTCCCTCTGTCATCAAATATAGCAAAATCATATATTTCAGCCATACCATTGCCATAACTGTTTATTACAGGGTTAAGAGTCATCCTGCTTTTACAAAGTTCACCTTCATTAAGCTCTGTACCCATATTCATTATATCTTCAACACTGTCACCTTCCGCATCCTCATCGTACTGGTTTACAAGAAGCTTTTTATAAAGGTCTATCATTTCCGGTGCTTTGCCTTCTGCAAGCTTTTCGCCCTTATTTAACAAAATAACCTTATCACAGTATTTTGATATACTGCTCAAGCTGTGGCTTACCAGAAGTATAGTCTTGCCCATTTTCTTAAATTCTTCAAACTTCTTATAGCACTTAGCCTGAAAAAAAACATCTCCCACAGAAAGAGCTTCATCCACAATAAGAATTTCGGGATCTATATTAATTGCCACGGCAAATGCAAGCCTTACAAACATACCGCTTGAATAAGTCTTAACAGGCTGATTTACAAAATCACCGATATCCGCAAAGTCAAGTATTGAATCAAGTCTTTCAGTTATTTCATCTCTTGTAAAGCCCATCATGGTTCCGTTTAAATATATATTTTCAATACCTGTATACTCGGGATTAAATCCCGCTCCAAGCTCCAGAAGAGCAGATATTTTACCGTTTACTGTAACACTGCCTGATGTAGGGTTCAGTACACCTGTTATAATTTTAAGTATAGTGGACTTTCCCGCGCCGTTTACACCTATTATACCTACAGTTTCTCCCTTCTTTATTTCAAAGGATACGTTTTTAAGTGCATAATGTTCCCTGTGATAGCTCTTTTTTACAGGACTCAGGGATTCTTTCAGTCTGTCTATAGGCTTGTCATACAGTCTGTAGACCTTTGTAAGATTGTCCACCTTTATGGAAATATCATTCATAAATACAAACTCCTTTTATAAAACATCAGCAAAATGAGGCTTAAGCTTCTTGTAAATATAACTTGCCACCACTGTCAATATTATAATTACGATCCAGAAATATATTGTCTGTTTTATATTGTGATAAAATAAATTTTTATATATCATACTGTCTCTGTAGCCCTGTACTATATAATACATAGGATTCAGTTTAAATAAAAATTTTGTGCTTTTTGAAATATTCATTGTATCTATATTCCACATAATAGGAGTGAGCCACATGCCAAACTGCAGAACTATATTCATGATCTGTGTAAGGTCTTTAAAAAATATGACCAGAGGTGCGGTAATAAAACTAAGCACTGTAACCAGAGTTACCATACATACCCCGTAATAAAATATCTGCAGAACATATACATCAATTTTTATGCCGCATATAGCATAGGATACAAACATAAAAATAACAAAAAATATATGGATAAATAACGTTGAAATAATTTTGATCAAAGGCAGTATATTGATCTTAAAAACCACCTTTTTTACAAGATAACTGTATTCAATAAATGAATTTGTAGCCCCGTTCCATGCATCTGAAAAGAAAAACCATGGAATAAGTCCTGTCATAAACCATAAAATAAAAGGTACATCTCCCACATCCTGGCTCCTGAAACCAAACTGAAAAACAAACCAGAATACAAGTATTGTACATATAGGCTGTACAAAAGCCCATATAATACCAAAATATGAGCCTGCAAACTTTGTTTTAAAATCATTTACTGCCAAAGACCACAGCAATCTGTTATCCCTGAAAAGCATGTTGTATACATTTCTGAAAAAAGCTTTAATATTATTCATGGCACACCTCTCCATTTTATTTACATTATTTCTATTATACACTATTTCACCTCTGAAATAAACATTTTTTTACTATTTTGTAAAATTTAATAAAAATTTTAATATTAAAAAGAGCACTGAAATTTTCAAAATTCAGCGCCCTTTTATCATTAACATTGTTAGTATTATTTTTTTAATAACCAAACATAATCTATTGTTTGTAGGGGCGATCATTGATCGCCTGCAACTGTTCTCATTTATAAAGGTAATATCAAAAAAATATAAATTTCTTTATAATATTTTATTCACCAAAAGCACTGCCCATAGACTCCACAGCACTTAAAAGACCGCCTGTCACAGCATCAATTACCGTACTATCAGCATCTATCTTCCATCCGTCATCGGTCTTCACGGCATTCACATCAACCGTATTTGTAAGGGTTTCTGCCCCTTCTGCATTTATTCCCTCTGCAATAAGCTCGATCATTTTATTCTGCATATCTTCATCGCTCATCTGTTCCTCTGCGGGAGCAAAAGCATTTGAAAAAGCAAGTGTAAATAAATCGGAAATAGCACTGCTCAGTACATTTTTCATATTTACATTTGTAATTTCCACGTTCATTTTTACAGTGGAACTGTCAATTTTTTCAGCAGAATTGATTTTATAGCTTAACTTTGAAAATATTGCCTTTGTAAATTCGGCATTATCCTTATAAGTATTAAATGTCTCATTGCTTGTCAATGCTTCGGTATTTTTAATATGATCTGAAGCAGTCAGAAAATCACCGGTCTGTAAAGCCGACATAGTTGAGTTCAATGTATTCTCTGCCTTTTCCACTTCATTACATCCGCTTAATCCCATTACCATAGCAGCTGAGATCATAACTGCCGCCACTCTCTTCAAAATCTTCATTTTATTCCTCCTCGGATATTATTTTGTATCTATATTGTATCATACATATACACCACTGTCAAATTCTTTAACAGAAAATAAATATCTGCATAAACTAAATTATAAAAACAATACGGTGAAAACATATGGACGTAATTATAAAAAACAGGCATAATATAAGACCTGAAGATATAAAATATAAGCTTGACATAATAGACAGCGTAGTTGTAGACAGCAGCAAAATAAAGGACTGTCCCTCAGCCTGCAATCCCACAGTATATGCCCAGATAAACAATGCCAAAAAAATTGTAAACTGTAACACCACCGCCTTTACAGGCAAAGGAGTTACAATCGCCTTTCTTGACACGGGAATTGATCCCATGCCCGACTTTCACGGCAGAATATTACACTTCCGTGATTTTCTAAACGGCAGAATTAATTTGTACGATGATAACGGTCATGGCACTCATGTTGCAGGCATAGCTGCAGGAGACGGCTATTATAAAGGCATGGCACCACAATCGGGTATAGTTATGCTCAAGGTATTAAATGAAAGCGGTCAGGGAAATGCGGCAGATGTCATTTCAGCCATACAGTGGATAGCAAACAATCATAAAAAATATAATATCAGAATAGTTAATATGTCCATAGGAACCGCCTCTTCTGCAGTGAATGATCCTCTTGTTGAAGCAGTTGAACGTCTGTGGGATATGGGTATAACAGTTGTTGCAGCAGCAGGAAACAACGGTCCCGCTCCCGGCACAATTTCATCTCCCGGCACAAGCAGAAAAATTATTACGGTAGCCTCATCAGATGACGAGCAGTACAACAAAATATTTTCAGGCAGAGGTCCCACTAAAGACTGTGTAATAAAGCCTGACATACTGGCTCCCGGCAGCAATATTATTTCCTGTAAAAACTCAAAGGGCATATACAGAAGATTAAGCGGCACATCAATGTCCACTCCCATAATAAGCGGTGCAATAGCTCTTCTTCTTGAAAAAGAGCCCTCCCTTTCACCTGATGATGTAAAATATATGCTCAAATTATCCTCAACATCTCTCAATATGGCACCCAACAGACAGGGCTGGGGACTTTTAAATACAGAAAAACTTTTGAATATGGAGGCAGTATATGTCAGAAGCAATATATAAAGACAGTTCAATTCATAAAGACGGTATATATGATATAGATAAAAACTGTTATTTAACTGCAGGGGAAACAGAAAATGATGATAATATTGTTTTTGCCCTATTAATTGTATTTGTCTTTTTCAGTTTTTAATTTCAGGCGGCTGATGTTTTCCGGTAAATCCATCAGCCCCATATTAAATATTAATAAACTATTCATAAAAAACAGTTGACAATAAACTTTTTTGGTGTTAATATAACTATTAAGCCACAAGCGTGACTTTAATATTTTAATATTACTTATCAAGAGAGGCGGAGGGACAGGCCCTGTGAAGCCCGGCAACCGGCATATGCACGGTGCCAATTCCTGCGGTGTTTATTCCGAAAGATGAGATTTTAGAATAAGCCCGTTTAAGGGTTTTTTTTATACCCTTTTTTCTATAATTTATTTTTATATTAACGGAAGGAGAGTTTTTTAATGAAGAAATTTTTCACTTCTGAATCTGTTACAGAAGGACATCCCGATAAGATCTGTGACCAGATATCAGATGCTATTCTTGATGCCATTTTAGCAAAGGACCCGATGGCAAGAGTAGCCTGCGAAACAATGACATCAACAGGTCTTATTCTCATAGCAGGAGAAATTACAACCAACTGCTATGTAGATATTGACGAAATTGCAAGAGAAACAGTAAGAGAAATAGGTTACGACAGAGCAAAGTACGGCTTTGACTGCGACAGCTGTTCTGTTCTCACAGCTTTAAAGGGACAGAGTCCCGATATTGCACAGGGTGTTAATTCATCTCTTGAGGCAAGAGACGGTGAAGCAGACGAAAATGATACAGGCGCAGGAGATCAGGGTATGATGTTCGGCTTTGCCTGCGATGAAACAGAAGATTATATGCCTGCTCCTATTTACTATGCTCACAAGCTTACAAAGAAGCTCAGCGAAGTAAGAAAGAACGGTACGCTTAAATATCTTCGTCCTGACGGCAAGAGCCAGGTAACAGTTGAATATGACGATGATAAAGTTGTAAGAATTGACAACGTTGTTATTTCAACACAGCACGCCGAAGATGTTGAGCATGACCAGATCGAAAAGGATATTATTGAAAAGGTAATAAAGGCAGTTCTTCCTGCTGAATTACTTGACGAAAACACTAAGTACTACATCAACCCTACAGGCAGATTTGTTATCGGCGGACCACAGGGTGACTGCGGCTTAACAGGAAGAAAGATCATTGTAGATACATACGGCGGATATGCAAGCCACGGCGGCGGTGCTTTCAGCGGAAAGGATCCTACTAAGGTAGACCGTTCAGCAGCCTATGCAGCAAGATATGTTGCAAAGAATGTTGTAGCAAGCGGCATCGCAAAGAAGTGTGAAATACAGCTTGCCTATGCAATAGGTGTTGCAAAGCCTCTTTCAATATATGTAAACACTTACGGCACAGGTAAGATCTCAGATGAAAAGATCGTTGAATTAATTAATGAAAACTTCGATTTAAGACCTTCTGCAATTATAAATAACTTTAATTTAAGAAGACCTATTTATAAGCAGACAGCAGCTTACGGTCACTTCGGCAGATCAGACATCAATGTACCTTGGGAAAAGACAGATAAGGTTGATGTTTTCAAAAACGCTTTATAAAACCTGCACAAACAGCACTATCCTTTAAAATGGTAGTGCTGTTTTTTCAAAATTTTTTTGGTATTCCAATTTATTGTCTTGCTTTGCACTTCTAAACAAGCCTATTTCTAATCTTATAGAATGTCTGTTCCTCTACATTCCAATTTAACTCACTAGCAGCTAACGACCAACAATCTGTAGGCTCCTTTGTAAAGGCTGGTCGTATTGCTTACGCAATACTGCTCGCCCAAGCAGCCAGGGAGCTGTCACCGCATTCAGCACTTTCAGCAAAAGGCTGAAAGCCGTCCTAACGGACGTCCGCATAATTCTTGCGGTGCAGTGCTGACTGAGGATTTTCTTCCCTAACTCCCCTAAATTCCAATTTACCGCACCACTCCCTAAGCCTCCCTTGCCTAAAAAACATACATTATTTTGCAACTAACTAAGCCTCCCTTGCCTAAAGGGAGGTGGCTGTGCCGTAGGCAC
>CAJFNV010000110.1 GCA_904395805.1 Candidatus Gallispira edinburgensis
CAATACTGTCAACTTAAAAGATCAGCATAAACCTAACTTTTCAAAAAGGCGGCGTGCCCGCCCTCTTGGCTCCCTTCTAAGGGAGCTGTCAGCTCCGCTGACTGAGGGTTTCACTCCTCACTCCTAACTCTTTCAGCTCCTCACTCCACTCTCCCTAATATACTCCGAATTTTTTAGATTAACATAAATAACTTATTAAAATTAAATTAAAAACAGTTGTATTTTATCTCATTTGTGTTAAAATCTATTTATACTGATATTTAACAGGAGGCAATTATGCGTTACATAAAGGAATTAAGAGACGGAGAAAGAGTAGTTGATTTTTACCTCTGCAGGCAAAGACAGAGTATGAAGTCACAAAAGACAGGCAAAAACTATCTTTCACTTACTCTTTCAGACAAGACGGGAAATATAAGCGGCAAGGTATGGGACATTTCAAGAGATATCCAGTCTTTCAGCGAGGGGGATTATATTAAGATAGACGCCACGGTACAGACCTTCAACAATGAATTGCAGCTTAACATCAAAAAGATAAGAAAAGCACTTGAGGGTGAATATGACGAGGCTGACTATATCCCTACAACAGACAAGAATGTGTCACAGCTTTACGAAAAGCTTACGGAATATATCAGCTCAACAGAAAACCCCTATATAAGGAAGCTTCTCACTTCAATTTTTATTGAAAACAAAGCTATATCAGACAGCTTTAAAAAGCACACTGCCGCAAAGGCAATGCACCACAACTATATGGGCGGACTTATTGAACATACAATATCCGTTACGGATATATGCAGCTTTATGGCATCCCACTATGAAAATGTAAACAGAGATATACTCATAGCCTCAGCTCTCCTCCACGATATAGGAAAGCTTAAGGAACTTTCCGAATTTCCAAACATCGACTATACCGATGACGGAGAATTGCTGGGACACATTGTTATGGGTTCCGAGTATATAGGAAAGGTGGCTGACAGTATTGAGGGCTTTCCTCATCAGCTCCGTTCTCTTTTACAGCACAATATTCTGGCTCACCACGGTGAATACGAATACGGCTCACCAAAACTTCCCAGAACGATTGAGGCATTTATTCTCCACTGTGCAGACGATACGGATGCCAAAGTAAAAATGTTTGAAACAGCCATAGCCGACAGTTCCAATTCAGGTCCGTGGGCAGGCTATAACAAAATACTTGCAAGAAATATAAGAAAGACAGAGTTTTAATTATGACTATAAGAAAAAATGAAATTTACACTCTCACCATTACAGATATAGGCACTCACGGGGAGGGTATAGGCAAAATCGACGGTTATACCCTTTTTGTTAAAAACACCCTTCCCGAAGAGGAAGTAAAGGTACTTGTTGTCAAGGCTAACAAAAACTACGGCTACGGCAAAGCCCTTGAAATAATAAAACCTTCCCCCTCAAGAGTGGAGCCCCTCTGCCCCGCCGCTCCGAGATGCGGCGGCTGTACCCTCCAGCATATGGATTACAAGGCACAGCTTATACAGAAACAGAATAAGGTAAAGCAGAATATTATGCGTATAGGCGGCTTTGATAATGTTGATGTGGAGCCAACAATAGGTATGGATGACCCATGGAACTACAGAAACAAGGCACAGTACCCCGTAAGTTCCGACAATAAGGGCATAAATATAGGATTTTATTCTCTCGGTTCACATAAAACAGTAAATATCGACAACTGCCTTATAGGCAGCAAATCAGACCCGGAAATTTTAAGCCTTGTAAGAAAATTCATTGAAGAAAATAAAATACCTGTTTATAATGAAGAAACAGGCAAGGGACTTATCCGCCATATTGTTATAAGAACAGGCTATTATACAGATGAAATAATGGTATGCCTTGTTGTAAACAGCAATAACTTTAAATATAAGAACAGGCTCATTGAAACCCTTAAACCGATTGAAGGCATAAAGTCAATTGTCATAAACTATAACACGGCAAGAACAAATGTTATACTGGGGCAGAAATGCGAAACCATTTACGGAAATGACTATATTACAGATAAAATAGGAGATCTGAAATTCAAAATATCTCCCCTTTCATTCTTTCAGGTAAATCCTCAGCAGACTTATAAGCTTTATTCAAAAGCTCTTGAATTTGCCGACCTTAAAGGAGACGAAACTGTAATAGATGCTTACTGCGGCATAGGTACAATTTCACTTTTCCTTGCACAGAGAGCAAAGGAGGTTTACGGCATAGAAATAGTACCTCAGGCAATTGAAAACGCCATTGAAAACGCAAAGCTCAACAATATTGAAAATGCCCAATTTTACACAGGCAAGTCCGAAGATATAGTCCCGGAACTCTATAACACAAAGGGAATTAAGCCCGATATAATGGTTGTTGACCCGCCCCGCAAAGGCTGTGACGAAAGCCTTTTAAACCTTATGCTTGATATGAAGCCACAAAAAATAGTATATGTTTCCTGCGACAGTGCTACCCTTGCAAGAGATTTAAAGATACTCTGCTCCACAGGGGAATACAATATACAAAAGGTACAGCCTGTGGATATGTTCCCTCACAGCTATCATGTTGAAACTGTATGCTTACTCATTCATAAGTAAGTACATTAGTTAATCATAGACTATTACCCATTATAAAAAAGAGCAGAAGGATGTATGCCCCTTTAACATACATCCTTCTGCTTTTCTTTCTTATATATCACTTACCCTAAATGCCTTATTTCTCCTTACCCCCAAAACAGAAATTACAAACAGCACCGCAGCACCAACTGACATCCACAAGAATGACACATTCATGCCATGGATCATAGCTTTATCCCCCAAATCAGCCCATGAACTTGAACTAACAGCCGTCATAATACCAACAAACACAGCGGAACCTATAGACCCGGCAATTGTACGGAAAGAAGTCAGCAGAGATGAAGCGTCTGCCAGTTTACCTTGCTTCACACTGCTTGTACCCCATGTAAGCAAAGGCATCATCAGGCTGCCTATAGCCATATTACGAATCACATTAAGAGCCGCAGCCACCCATAGGGGCGTACCCATAGTAATGAAAGACATCCCTATATTGCTTATGACAAGAGCAACAGAGCCTGCCACAAAAATCTTTTTTATACCCATTTTGTCATACATTCTTCCCGCAAAGAGGCTTACAAGGGCAGTTGCAAGAGAGCCGGGAAGAGTGACCAGTCCCGAAATAACAGCGGAATACCCCATAACACTCTGAACATAGAGAGGCATCATTACCGATGAACCCATCATGACCAGATAGAGTATCATGCTTGAAATAACGCTCACTGCATAATCCCTGCTGCCAAGGATCTTTACATCAAGGAAAGGCTTTTCAAGTCCCAGCTGACGGATAACAAAGAGCACACAAACTACAATGCCCACCAGCAGAGGAAGTCCTGCCTGTGTGCTTAAAAGTCCGTAACTGCTGATATTTCCGATACCTAAAGTAATACCTCCAAAGGCAAATATACTTTCCGCAAATGAAATAAAGTCGAATTTTTTGTCCTGGATTTCCAGTACATTTTCAAAAACAAAGGCGGAAATAATAAGGGAGATAACCATTATTACAAGAACAAGATAGAATATGGACTTCCAGCCAAAAGCATCTATCATAAGTCCTGCCACCGTGGGAGCGATAATAGGTGCAGCCGTAGTAGCAAGACCATAAGTACCCATCATTCCGCCCCTTTTCTCAGCAGGATAAACAGTCAGTATTATTACCTGTGCCGCTGACATAAGAACGCCGTTTCCGCAGGCCTGTAAAACTCTGCCTGCCATCATAAGAGCGAAGTTTCTGCCTATAATACTTAATAAAATACCTATAATAAAACAGCCTATGCCTGTCATATACAACTTTTTTGTGGGAAATCTGGTAATAAGGAAAGCAGTCAGTGGCATGACCATTCCCATAGCCAGAGAATATCCGCTTGTGACCCATTGTCCGATGGACGTGCTGACGCCGAAATATTCAACCACTTTGGGCAGAGCCGTAGTCATAGCCGTTGACAGTATAGACGTTGCAATACCCGAAACCACCAGATTTATAAATATCAAAGTTCGTTTCCTGTCTGTTAATCGTGAGATCTCATTATTATCCATGGTGCTCCTCCATTCTGTGCCATACTCTATGATTAATGTTGTCCACCATCTGCTCCAACGCTTTCTCCGTCAAGGCAAGTTCTTCCGAAGAAATTCCACCACTTAGAGTTGCATAAAATTCTGCGTGTATGTTCTTTATCTTTTTTGCTGCGGGAATTGCCTTTTCCGTCAGATACAAATGCTTCATACGCCTGTCTTTTTCATCGGCGACTATGCTGATGTATCCCACATCGGTCAGTTTTTTCATAATTTTGGTAAGAGTAGCCTTGTCAACCCGTATACACTCAACCATTTCCTGGGGTGATGCTCCGGGATGGTCATATATATATTCCACATAGAATTGTTGTCCCCAGCCGATGTTAAACTCCCATAATCCACGGTCATAGTACATCTTCATAAGCCTGTAGAATATGGAAACATAGCGTCCCAGATTTGAAAAGCTATCATTCATGGCGTAAAAACTCCTTTTTTTGATTTTTCTCCATATTATACCACAAAAAGATAGCGTACGCAACTATTTTTATTTAGTCCAAACCATAGAATGATCCTTGCGTGATTTTCAGATAAAAATATTTTTATTTAACAGACAAAAAAACGGGGCAGATTTTCAGTTATGAAAATCTGCCCTCTTTCAAAATTCAATAAACTAAATACCAAACATTATAAATCAGTCATACACTCCTGCCCTATCATTAATAACCAATAATCTTAAGAGCGTATAACTCAGATCAAGACCTTTCTCATCACCTTTTAAAATTCCCTTGTTTATAAGCTTATTCACTGTCTCCTTTCCCCAGTCAGGTACTTCATCAACAGTATTATAAACCTCATCAGCATACTTATACACCATATCATTTGCTATCTGTGTAGCAATTTTTCTTACTTCCGCTTCTGTCATATCATCAGCCACCCTTTCTTTAAAATCCTGCCATGCCTTTATATCTCTTACAAAGGGCTCGGGGCATATCTTCCCCGTAACGTCATAATGCCTTATAACATTTTCAATGGGCACACTATATTTTGCCATAAGTTTCCTTACAAGCTCAGCGGCGTTATTTACCGTTTCATCTTTAAAATAATAATTGTCATCTTTCCTTGAACAAAGCTCGATACCTATACTGTTGTTGTTTCTGCAGTAAGGATGCTTGTAACTGCTTGCACCGCAGTGCCATGCCACATCGCCGTCATTTACACACTG
>CAJFNV010000111.1 GCA_904395805.1 Candidatus Gallispira edinburgensis
AACTGCAGGAGTATCAATTTCCATAGCTGTTGTAACGCCGTTATTTGTTACATTTAATGTCTTTTCACCTACAACCATTGTTGCAACAATGCTGCCCTGAGTAAATGTAACAGTCTTAGTTGCTGCATCCCAGTCTACTTCACAGCCAAGAGTTTCTGCAATTACTCTTACAGGAACCATTGTTCTGCTGTCAACAATAACAGCAGGCTGATCAGTTTCAACAGCCTGACCTTCCACTAATAAATTTACCTGTGTATACTCATCAGCAGATACATTTAATGCCAATGCAGATACAGTCATAGCAGCTGCCATAGCTAAAGCGATTTTCTTCTTCATTTTAATTACCTCCTAAAATTACAATTCGTCGCTATTTCCAATTATAGCCACAAACATAACATTTTGCAACAATTTCTAAATTTGTTTACATTTTTTAAATATTTTTAATATTTTTGTATAATAAATTTAACAAAAAACAGGGCGGAAATAACTCCGCCCCACATTAAAAGTTCAAATTATAGCTGCTGCAGCATTTTTTTAACTACATCACTAACAATTTTGTTATCAGCCTTGCCCTTAGTCTTGGCTGTAACAGCACCCATTACCTTGCCCATATCTCTTACAGACTTAGCATCTACACTTTTAATAGTTTCGCTTACAATTTCCTGAATTTCAGCTTCTGACAACTGCTCGGGAAGGTAAGCCTTCAAAAGCTCGATCTTCTTGTTAGCCTCATCTATCAAATCCTGACGCTGAGCTTTTTCAAAGTCAGGCAAGACATCATTAATTTTCTTAATCTCCTTGGAAATAACAGTTAAAACACTATCGTCATCAAGGTTATCAATTTTTTCATCCTTCTCGATCTGAAGAATGCCGGCACGAACGATCTGAATAACTTCTTTTCTTACAGTATCCTTTTCTTTCATAGCCGTTTTAAGGTCATTAAAAAGCTGTTCTTTCAATGACATAAAATCACTATCCTTTGTGTAAATTAGTTGTACTTACGCTTTCTTGCAGCTTCAGACTTCTTCTTACGCTTTACACTAGGCTTGTCATAATGCTCTCTCTTTCTTACTTCGCCCATGATACCTGCTTTAGCACAGTTTCTCTTGAAACGACGAAGAGCGCTGTCTAATGACTCATTTTCTTTTACTCTAACCTCAGACATTGTTACTTCCCTCCCTCCGGTTACATCAATCCTGCATAATTTTAAACCTAAAACTACGCACTACAAAATTATACACAATTTTTTGCCTGTAGTCAACCTCAATTTTAATATTTTTTTAATTTTTTATCCAAAATTACATTACAAATTTATTACACAAATGTATATTTGTCACATAGAGGTTATAATTAAATCTTTTTAATAATGTTCATAAGATCCTCTTCATTAAATTCATAATCCTTATTGCAGAAATGGCAGTGAAGAGTAGCTTTCCCGTCCTCCTCTATGATTTTTGCAATTTCTTTTTTACCAAGGGATATAAGTGCCTTTTCAACTCTTTCCCTTGAACAGTTGCAGTAATACTCAACAGGCACCTTGTCAAGAATATTAGGCTCCAGATCACCTATAAGATAGTCCATAATATCCTCAGGTGTCATACCCTTTTCAAGCATAGCTGTAACAGGCTCCATTTCATGAAGCTTTATTTCAAGAGAAAATATTGTATCTTCGTCAGCCTCGGGCATAAGCTGAATAATAAAGCCTCCGGCCTGTTTTATAGTATAGTCCTTGTCCACAAGAACACCAAGTGCAACGGCAGAAGGTGTCTGCTCTGACTTTGCGAAATAATATGTCAGATCCTCTGCAATTTCACCTGATGTCAAAGGTATCTGTCCCACATAAGGCTCTTTTAAACCCATATCCTTCATTACAGTAAGGGTACCATTGCCGATGGCAGTCTTTACATCAAGCTTTCCCTCTTCTGTCAAAGGCAGGTCAACTCTCGGATTGCCTGCATAGCCCTTAACCCTTGACTTACTGTCTGATGTAACAGTTATTATTCCTGCAGGTCCGTCACCTTTTATCTGCAGTGTAAGCATATCATCCTCGCCCTTAAGCATTGAACCCATCATTGCAGCACCTGTCAATGCTCTGCCCAGAGCCGCAGATATTACGGGGGATGTCTTGTGATATTCAAATGCCTTTTCAACCGTTTCTCTTGTATCTGCAACAAAAACTCTTACGGAACCGTTGCCTGCTGTTGCTCTTAAAATGTAATCCATATTATTTTCTTCCTTTCGTAATTTCTCTTGCCACAAAAAATATTCTCTGACTTCTTTCGGTAGGCTCATGGAATGTCAGTTCTTCATACACAGCCTCAAATTCCATACCCGCCTTTTCAATAAGCTCAATTATTTCATCTATAGTATAGCCCTTTTCATAGTGAAACTCTTCATGTCTTTCATAAAGCCCATTTTCACTTTCTATGAAGAAATTTGTATAAAACTCATTTATTCTTTCTTCACTGTCATAATAATTTTCCCATGTATAAGCCGAATTTTCCGTAGTTTCACAGAAGGAATTGCAGCCAAGTACCTTTTCAAATTTATATATAGTATTCAGATCAAAAACAAAAAGCCCTTCCGGCTCCAGATAATTGTTTACAAGCTTAAATACCTGCAGCAGATCATCTGCTTCCGTAATATAATTAATACTGTCACACACGGAAATTATCGCATCGACAGTGCCGTAAAGTTCAAATTCTCTCATATCCTGATTGAGATAGAGTATATCGGGATACTTGTCCTGTGACTTTTCAATAGCCTTTGCAAGCATTTCCTCGGAAACGTCTATGCCTATCATATCAAAACCGTTTTCGGCAAGCCTTTGTGTCATATTTCCCGTACCGCAGCCAAGCTCAGCAATAATGTTTGTATTATTTACAAGCCCGTGCCTTTTAAAAATTTCCTTTATATATTCAGTCCACAGGTCATAAGGAGTGTCCTCCATAAACCTGTCATATACCTGAGCAAAACTTTCATATGCCATATACAAACCTCCGAATACAAACTCCCAAATAAATATAATAAACCCAAAATTTATTATAACAATCAATAATTTTTCAAATATAATTATTAATCCAATTTCATTAACTTAAATAAATCTTCAAAACAACAACACCTGAAAGTGTATTAAGTTTTGCAACCAACTATGCCTCCCTTGCCTAAAGGGAGGGGGACCAACGTAGTTGGTGAAGGGATATTAAACCGCAACTATTGAGCAAATGCTTGCATTTGCGGTGTAAATTTCTATCAACTCCATTAAGTTAATGACATTGTTATCAATCGCCCATAATTCAAATTTATAATATCATCTTCCAAACACCCAAAGCTGTATAACAGCCAGCACTTCCCTTGCATAATTAGGCAGCAGTGACGGAATACTTGTCCTTGCATTATAAGCCCTTGCATCAAGTCCGTTCAGCTTAGCCAGCTCTCCCGCTCTGTAGGAATGAAATGAATTTGTTATGTAAACCACATTATAATTTTCACCAAGTCTTTCATCAAGAATAGCCTTAGAAAACCTGTAATTCTCATTTGTGGATGTAGCTCTGTCCTCCATTAAAACACTTTCTGCAGGTACTCCTCTTTCCACAAGATACTTATACATTGCCTCCGCCTCTGTACAGTCCTCCTGGGGACCCTGTCCGCCGCTTACCACTATTAAAGCCTCAGGATTTTTACTGTTGTAATCTATTGCCGCATCAAGCCTGTCAGCCAGATTTCCGCTGGGCACAGAACCACGGAGACCGCAGCCAAGTACAATGAGAGCATCTTCATTAAACTCAGCGGAATTTGTCTGTGCCATTACACCAATAAACAGCATAAAGGCAACAAATACAGTACCGCCGACAGCAAAAAGCCTTTTACCCCATTTAATTATTTTATTGTCAGGCAGGTAACACCACAGGGCAATTATAATTCCTGCCGCCATGGGTATAAAAATACCTATATTAAAATTATTAATGAGTGCACAGAAAAACATAAAAACCGCAAGTCCCGCACCCACAACAGTCATTATTATCTTCTTCATAATATTTTCTCCTGTTCAAAAATCAATGTTATGATTTTTGAATACATAAAAAGCAAACTACTTCATATTAAAGTATACACTATCCCCGGCACTAAAACAAGTTTTTTATATTACATTTTATTGACAAAATATTCCTTATCTGATAAAATATACTCAGAAAGATGACAAGGGTCACACCAAGGGGTGCACCACCGCAGAAAATTCTGTAATTTTCCGCAAGGTGCAGGAATGTACAGCCAAATGTACAGCTCTCTTTGTGTGTCCTTTTTTATTTTATAAAAAGAGGTGATTATGTGATAAGGATAAACGGCAAGGAAGCTCCCGTGGCAAAGGGTATGACAGTTAAAGACTACCTTCTTTCAAATAATTTCAAACTGACATTTGTAGCAGTTGAGCTTAACGGAAATATTCTTCCAAAATCCGAATATGAAAATTATGTTATAGCTGAAAATGACACCCTTGAAATAGTAAGCTTTGTAGGGGGCGGCTGATTTGACAAATGAAGAATTTAAAAATGCCCTTATAGAAAGGCACGGCAGGGATATATACGAAAAGCTCATAAACAGCAGGGTCGCAATTGCAGGTCTTGGCGGTCTCGGCTCAAATGTTGCCATAGCACTGGCAAGGGCAGGCATAGGCAAACTTTTTCTTGTAGATTTTGATACAGTTGATATAACAAATCTCAACAGACAGCAGTACTTTACAGAGGACATAGGCAGAAAAAAGACAGAAGCTCTTTCAGACATTATAAAAAAAATAAACCCTGTAACAGAACTGGAAACAGCAGATACATATGTGACAGAGGAAAATGCTTTAAGCCTTTTTAAGGACTATCCCATTGTATGTGAATGTTTTGACAAGGCAGAAAACAAGGCAATGCTTATAAACACCCTTTTAGGGCAGTCTGATAATATAACAGTTGTTTCAGCCTCGGGAATGGCAGGCTACGGCAGCAGCAATACAATAACCACCTCACATCCCATGGAAAGGCTCTATCTGTGCGGTGATAAAATTTCAGGCATTGAACAGGGTATGGGGCTTATGGCACCCCGTGTAGCCTTGTGCGCCATGCATCAGGCAAATACGGTTTTAGAAATAATACTTGAAAACAAAGGAGATAAATAAAATGGAAAATGATAAATTAATAATAGGCGGTCATGAATTTAATTCAAGATTTATATTAGGCTCAGGAAAGTATTCTCTTGACTTGATAAAGGCAGCAGTTGAAAACGCAGGAGCAGAAATAATTACCCTTGCCTTAAGACGTGCAAACTCAGATGTAGACAATATTTTAAACTATATTCCCGAAGGCGTTACCCTTCTTCCAAACACATCAGGAGCAAGAAACGCCGATGAGGCAGTAAGAATTGCAAGACTTTCAAGAGAGCTTGGCTGCGGCGACTTTGTTAAAATAGAGATAATGAGAGATTCAAAATACCTTCTTCCCGACAACTACGAAACAATACGTGCAACAGAAATTCTTGCAAAAGAAGGCTTTATTGTAATGCCTTATATGTATCCCGATCTTAACGTAGCAAGAGATCTTAAAAATGCAGGTGCAGCAACAATTATGCCTTTAGGTGCTCCAATAGGCACAAACAAGGGCATTGTAACAAAGGAATTTATAAAGATATTGATTGAGGAAATTGACCTTCCTATCATTGTTGATGCAGGCATAGGCAAGCCTTCACAGGCATGTGAAGCAATGGAAATGGGTGCAGCGGCAGTAATGGCAAACACAGCCATAGCTACAGCAGGCAACATTCCTGCTATGGCAGAAGCCTTCAGAAAGGCAATTGAAGCAGGAAGAACAGCATATCTTTCAGGTATGGGCAGAGTTCGCGACAGAGCAGCAGCCTCATCACCTCTTACAGGCTTTTTACATGACTAAAACAGAAAGGAAAAACTAAAAATGGACGAATTAACAAATCCCGAATTAAGAATAAACCATATGGAATACCTTCCGGATATGGAAAACATAGGCTCAGAAATACAGGACAAGGTAATTTCTGCAATGGAGAGCTATGATGCAGATAAATACACGGCAGAGGATGTAAAGGCAGCCCTTGAAAAGGACGTTCTTTCTCTTGATGACTTCGGTGCCCTCCTTTCTCCTGCCGCTCTCCCTATGCTTGAAGAAATTGCACAGAGAGCGCAGCTTGAAACAAGAAAGCATTTCGGCAACAGTATACAGATGTTCACACCACTCTATATTGCAAACTACTGTGAAAACTATTGTATTTACTGCGGCTTTAACTGCCATAATAAAATACACAGAGCAAAGCTCAATGCCGAAGAAATAGAAAAGGAAATGAAAGCCATTGCCGAAACAGGACTTGAAGAAGTTCTCATACTTACAGGTGAGAGCAAAAAGATGTCAAGTGTTGAATACATAGGCGAAGCCTGCAAAATAGCAAAGAAATATTTCAAGGTAATAGGTCTTGAAGTATATCCTATGAATACAGATGAATACCACTATCTTCATGAATGCGGTGCCGACTATGTAACAGTATTTCAGGAAACCTATGATTCAGACAAATATGAAACTCTTCACCTTGCAGGACACAAGAGAATATTCCCTTACAGGCTAAATGCACAGGAAAGAGCCATAAGAGGAGGCATGAGAGGAGTAGGCTTTGCGGCACTTCTGGGACTTTCGGATTTCAGAAAGGATGCCTTTGCAGTCGGTACTCATGCTTATTTAATACAGCAGAAATACCCTCATGCAGACATAGCCTTTTCATGCCCGAGACTCCGTCCTATTATAAACAATGATAAAATAAACCCAAAGGACGTACATGAGCCTCAGCTTTTACAGGTAATGTGTGCTTACAGAATATTCCTTCCCTTTGCAAGTATGACTATTTCAACAAGAGAATGTGCAAGGTTCAGGGATAACTCAATCAAAATTGCCGCTACCAAAATTTCAGCTGGTGTTGACGTTGGAATAGGCGGTCACGGAGATAACGAGAAAAAGGGCGATGAACAGTTTGAAATAAGCGACGGCAGAAATGTAAAGGAAGTTTACGAAGCCATTAAGGCACAGGGCTTACAGCCTGTAATGAGCGAATACATTTATGTATAAGGAGCATACTTATGTACAAAAAAGTTGCCATAACAAACAGAAAACTCTGTACCGATTTATTGGAACAGATAAAAAGGCTTGATACATCAGACTTTGACTATATAGTTTTAAGAGAAAAGGATCTGTCCCCTGAAGAATATACTGCACTTGCAAAAAAGTCAATTAAATTAAGCCCTAAAATTATTCTTCATAACTATGTGCAGGCATGTGAAACGCTTAATTATAAAAAAATACACCTGCCCCTTGATATTTTAAGAGCAGAGTATTCAAGAGTTAGGAACTATGAGATAACAGGTGCCTCAATACACAGCCTTGCAGAGGCAAAGGAAGCCGAAAAACTGGGTGCCACCTATGTTACAGCAAGCCCTATATTCAGGACAAAATGCAAAGAGGACGTTGAACCGAAAGGACTTTACTGGTTAAAGGAAATATGCAAAGGAGTAAGCATCCCCGTTTATGCCCTTGGGGGCATAAACAATATAAATGCCCAAAACTGCATAGAGGCAGGTGCAGAAGGCGTCTGTATGATGAGCAGTGCAATGACATATTAGTCTTATATTAAACAAATTATTAAATGCAAAAACACCGGTGAACAACAATATGATCGTTCTCCGGTGTTTTTTATATTTATTAAATAAAAATATTACTCCACATCTTCAGCCCTGACAGGCATAAAGATCTCATCTTCCCTGACCTTCTTAAATTCATCATACTCTTCTTTAGCCAGTCTGTAAAACTCCATCTGACTAGACAAAAGTTCTCTTGCCCCTCTCTTGTCAATACTCTTGTATGTTCCGTCAGGCTGCTGAATTTTAGCCTTAAGGTTATCTCTCAGGGTAATATCTATAATATCCATTACCTTAGCTTTTAATCTCTCATCCTCAATAGGGAAAGCAACCTCAACACGTCTGTCAAGATTTCTGTTCATCCAGTCGGCAGATGAAAGATAAATTTTAGAATCACCGTTATTTTCAAAATAATAAATTCTGCTGTGCTCAAGGAAACGGCCCACTATACTTCTCACTGTAATATTTTCGCTTACTGTAGGGATACCTGTCTTAAGACAGCATATACCTCTTACAATAAGGTCAATTTTAACTCCTGCCATACTTGCCCTGTAAAGAGCCTTTATTATTCCCGTATCAACGAGAGAATTCATCTTAGCTATTATTCTTGCAGGCTTGCCTTCAAGAGCATTTTTTTCCTCTCTCTCAATGTTCTTAACAAACATTTCTCTAAGATCCGTAGGAGCTGCAGCTATCTTCTTCCATGCAGGGTACTTTGAATATCCTGAAAGACAGTTAAATATAGCTGACACATCAGAACCTATTGTGTCCTTGCATGTAAAAAGTCCCATATCCGTATAAAGCTTTGCCGTCTTGTCATTGTAATTACCTGTTCCAAGGTGGCAGTATCTTATAATGCCCTCTTCCTCACGTCTTACAACAAGGCACAGCTTACAGTGAGTTTTAAGTCCCACAAGTCCGTATATAACGTGACATCCGGCCTTTTCAAGTTTCTTTGCCCAGTTGATATTATTTTCCTCATCAAATCTTGCCTTAAGTTCCACAAGAACAGTAACCTGTTTACCATTTTCAGCAGCTTCTATCAAAGCCTTTATAATAGGTGAATTGCTTGAAACTCTGTAAAGGGTCTGCTTTATGGCAAGTACATTTTCATCTCTTGCGGCAAGCTTTACAAAGTTTACAACAGGATCAAAGGACTGATAAGGATGATGCATAAGAACATCCTTTTCCTTTATCACTTCAAACATATCCCTGCCCTCAAAGTCGATTACAGGTACGGGAGGCATAGGCACATTGCAAAGATCAGGTCTGTTCACAATTCCGGCAAGACTGAACCAGACTGTCAGGTCAATTACATTAGGTATCATATATACCTCATGTTCCTTTATTTCAAGCTGTTCCTTTAAAAAGTCAAAGGAGCTCTGGCAAATATCCTTATCCACTTCAAGCCTTACGGGAGCACCCCACTTTCTCTGCTTTATTGAATCTTCTATTTCAGAAAGCAAGTCCTGACTGTCCTCTTCATCTATTTCAAGATCAGCATCCCTTGTCACTCTGAAACAGTAAGCTGAAATGACCTTATTTGCGTTAAAAAGCTTGTCAATATATGCAGTCACTATTTCTTCAAGGAATATAAGCTCTGTTTTTCCGTTTTCGGAAGGAAGCTTAACAATTCTTGGCACAACAGAAGGTATCTGTACAACAGCAAAGAGATTTTCCTCCTCTTCACCCTTAAGCTCAATTATGAGATTAAGACTCTTGTTTGCCAGCAGCGGAAATGGTCTTGAATTATCAATAGCCATAGGCGTAAGTATAGGATACAGCGTTGTATTAAAATAAGTTTTGACATAAGCCTTCTGTTCCTTGCTTAAATTACCGAATTTAAGAAATCTTATATTGTTTTCCTCAAGAAGAGGCAGAAGGATCCTGTTAAGGCAGTTGTACTGTCGCTGTACAATTCCATGTACCTTTTCCGAAATAGCCTGGACCTGTTCACCTGCTGTCATACCTGCAGGATCGGTCTTTTTAGAGCCTGAATAATCCTGTGTAATAAGTCCTGCAACTCTGACCATAAAGAACTCATCCATATTTGAAGCAGTGATCGCAAGGAAATTAAATCTTTCAAGAAGAGGGTGTGTTCTGTCTATAGCCTCCTCCAGTACTCTTATATTAAATTCAAGCCAGCTTAATTCTCTGTTATAATAATAACTCTTATCATTCAAATCTATCATCACATTACACTCCTTTTGTTAAGCACAGTCTTGATACCATATACATCTTCAAACAATTGCTTGTTTTTGTTAAATGACCACTTTTCAAGATCTATATTTTTATAAGTTGAAACAGTAATTATAAGCTGATTACCGCTTACCTTTACATTAACATCATCAAATTTGCGGTTATGACTTGAGTGTACTGAATTTGCAAGCTTTAATATAGCACTCAGCTTGCACACCATAACTCTCTCCTCAACGTCCATATTATTGTAAACTCCGTTGTCCTCATAAGGCAAAACATCATCGTGATAATAAGCAATGGCAGCAATTGCATGTTTTTCTTCTTCATTTATACCAACAATATCAAGACCCTTTATCATATGGTATGAAAGTCTGTCATGATCCCTTATGTTTACAGCCTTTCCTATATCCTCAAGTATGGAGGCGATGTGGAGAAGCAGCCTTTCCCTTCCTCCGAGGCCATGAAATTTTTTCATCTTGTCAAATATCTTAAGAGCAGTTTCACTTACAGCATCGGAATATTCCCTGTCGTGCCTGAATCTGCTTTCTATATTTTTTGCGGATATAATACTGTATTCATTGTATATCTTTGCCAGGGCCTTTGCTCTGTCAGTAAAAAGCTCTTCATAGAGTATTGCATCGCCTACGGTAAGTATAGGGGATATTATATTTTTACCGCTCGTGAATTTAACAAGCCTTGAATAAATTATAATAGCGGGAAGTATATTTTCAGCCTTATCTACAGATATGTCATATTTGTCAGCGATCTCTTCCGGAGTTAATTCCTTTATGCTCTTATAGACTTCCATAAAGCTGTCTCTTGAAATAATATTGGTGCCGTTTTTGATCTTGGCCTTACATATTCTTGAAATAGTCTCTATTTCATTTCCGCTTATAACAAAATTCTGAAGTTTCTCACTTATAAAATTACTTATAGCATCCTGAAAAGGCACAAGATATTCCTTTATTATCTGTACATAGCTTGCAGTATTTTCTCTGTAATCATCAAAAAGCTCTGATATTCTGAGAGCACCTATTCTTATATTCTGTCCTCCCACAACATTACCGTCTTTAAGTACATAAATACTTATATTTCCCGAACCCAGGTGAGCAATAAGAGTTGAATTCATTTCCTCCTGCCCCAGTGTTGCAGTAGTTATTTTGTTAATATATATTTTTTCCTGTGTGTCATCAATTACTCTTAAATCCAGCCCTGTCTTGACCTTAAGCTGATCCAGTACAAAATCCTTGTTTTTACTTTCTCTTACAGCCGTTGTGGCAACTGCAATTATGTCTTTTACACCATAGTCTTTTGCAACAGCCTTGTAGCCGTTAATAATATCGGCAGCTTTTTCAAGACTGTCAAATGAGATCATACCGCTGTGAAAGGTATCTCTTCCCAGTGCAAGAGGATTTGAAATAGCTTCAAGTATTTTTACACCCTCCTGACCCTTTTCACCTATTTTCAAACGGAGTTCATTTGACGCAATTTCTATAACAGCAATGCATTTTTTCATATATTTATCCTCCTTCGTAAAATAAAACACCTTATTTTATTTTACCATTATTAAATATCCTATATTTTGACAATTTTTGAAAGCACTTTTAAGTTAAACAACTGTAAAATTAAAGTAAAATATTAAAAAACATTTTACATAATCCGATATTTGAGTTAAAATAATATGTGGGGCTTTTTATCCCTGTAATAAAACACAGGAGGTGTTAATATGCTTACCATACTTAATACGGAGGGAAACGTAACAAGAAAGACAGATACAATATCAAAGGGCAGCTGGATAAGTCTTATCTCCCCTTCCAATCAGGAAGTTCTCGATGTGGCAGATAAGCTTAACATAGACCTTAAAGATGTACGTTCTGCCCTGGACTCCGATGAAGTATCCCGACTTGAAAAGGAGGATACCTATACTCTCCTGTTAATAGACATACCCACGGTTGTCTTAAAAAATCAAAGGGCTATATATACTACTATACCACTTTCCGTAATTTATTCAAGTGAAAATATTGTGACGGTTTGCCTTGAAGATACTCCGGTCATAAAGAAGCTTATTAACAACAAACATGATATATGCACATATAAACGTACTCAGCTTATATACCTGATTCTTTACAATTCTGCAAAGCTTTATATGGACTACCTTATTAAAATAAACAGTATCAGAAATAATATTGAAGCAAAAGAATCCACAAAGGAAACCCTTACAGAGCTTTATGACCTTGAAAAAAGCCTTGTATACTTCAAGACTTCACTCAAAAGCAACGAAATTGTTTTAAACAGGCTTCTTAAGCAGCCTATATTAAAGCAATACCCTGAGGACGAGGAACTTCTGGAAGATGTGCTTATCGAATACCAGCAGGCACTTGAAATGACACAGATATATTATGAGGTCATTGACAATACTATTTCAAAGTATTCCTCCCTTATGGACTATGATCTGAACAATGCAATGAAACTTTTGACGTCCATTACAATAGTTCTTGCAGTCCCGACGGTAATTTCAGGACTTTTCGGTATGAATGTACTTAATATACCATGGGCAGAGTCCCCCGTAGGCTTCTGGATAGTCAGCTTTGTCACACTAATAATATGTGTTGTATGTATATTGCTTTTAAAACGAAAAAAGATGCTTTGACATATGCAGCAAAAAAGAGTTTAATGATAACAATATAAATTGTTTTATTAAACTCTTTTTACAATTACCATATTACTATATGTCGGCACTAAAATAAAATAACACCAAATTAGTTCTGTATAAATTTAAACTTTTTAACATTTCTCACTGTGCGTTTTTTAAAAAATCAAATACTCCATTCCAGTACCTTTTTCCGTCAACAAGGGCAGATACCCCATGTCCCGCATTTTTTATTATAATAAGTCCTTTTCTGCATTTTGCTTTCCTGTACAGTCTGTACACCATCTTTACAGGCACAAGACTGTCACTGTCCCCATGTATAAACAATACAGGTATCTTAATATATTTGACTCTGTCAACAGGTGAGGCAAGCCTTAGATCATACTTAGCTTTTTTATAGCATATAAAGTCCAGTATATTCACAATAGGAAATGAGGGCAGCCTGAAATTGTGCCTCAGTTCATAGCCTATAATTTTATTTGCACTGTCAAAGCTGCAGTCACTAATAACAGCCTTTACATTTACCGGAAGATTTTCCGAAGCTGCCATAAGCACTGAAGCAGCTCCCATGCTCACACCGTAAAGTATTATTTCAGCATTACTGTCACCCTTAATAATAAGGTGTATAATGTTAATAATATCAGTGCTGTCAAGCTGTCCCATGCCTATATATCTTCCGCCGCTTTTCCCGTGACCTCTAAGATCGGGAACAACTACATTGTACCCTTCATCATAGAATTTTTTTGCGGCATAATTAAGAGTGCTGCCATCGCCCCCATAGCCATGAACAACAATAGCCCAGTTTTTACAGGCTTTCTTTTGTGTGTATATTTTGCAATAGATTGGGGTTTCTCCATAACCTCTGACATAGCAGCTGACATTTGCTGAATCCCTTTCCCACTTTTTGCGCACATTTTCTTCATTTCTGTTATCCTCCTCTATGATCTTTTCCTCTGCCGATAAATCGGCACATTTTGCCAGCTTATCCTTACTTCCGCCTGCAAGAATAGTTTCAAACATATAATTAAACTCACTTGCTATTTCAGCAGAAACAATCGCAAGCCCTGCGGCAATAAGAATTTTACTCGTGGTTTTCATTGTCAGGCTCCTTTTCAAAATCAATAAAGCCCTCACCTATATAATCAGTTGTTCCTTCGGACAGATGATTTAAATCTCCGTCATTATACATAAGTCCTATTAAAAAATCTTTTTTCTTTTTATCCATACTGCACCTCCTTTTAATATTTTGTACATTCTTTAATCAATATATTCTTGACAAATCCTTTTTTATATGCTATATTTTTATTAATCGATTAAACTGTGATGAAAAGGAATTTATTAAGCAGTATTCCGTTACGTTAAGAGAGTCAGCCGGTAGGTGCAAGGCTGTCAGCAGGTTTACTGTGAATTACACCCTTGGAGCAGGAGGGTTTGACGCCTTATAGTCAGAAGAGGCAGACTTTTGTCTGTGAATTAAGGTGGTAACACGGGTATTCTCGTCCTTTGGGTGGGAATACCCTTTTTTCATAAGGAGGATAATTTGATGACGATTTTTGACGAATTGAAGGCAAGAGGTCTTCTTGCCCAGCTTACTGATGAGGAAGAAATAAAAGAGCTTATAAATGCAGGCAAAGCTACATTCTATATCGGCTTTGACCCTACTGCAGACAGTCTTCATGTAGGACACTTTATGGCTCTTTGTCTTATGAAAAGACTTCAAATGGCAGGAAATAAGCCTATTGCCCTTATTGGCGGCGGTACAGCCATGATCGGTGACCCATCAGGCAGAAGCGATATGCGTCAGATGATGACTAAGGAAACCATACAGCATAATGTTGACTGCTTTAAAAAGCAGATGTCAAGATTTATAGATTTTTCCGAAGGCAAGGCACTTCTTGTAAATAATGCCGACTGGCTTCTTGACCTTAACTATGTTGAACTTTTAAGAGATGTTGGTCCTCACTTTACAGTAAACAGAATGCTTGCTGCAGAGTGCTACAAGCAGAGAATGGAAAAGGGACTTTCTTTCCTTGAATTCAATTATATGATCATGCAGAGCTATGATTTTTATGAGCTTTTCAGAAAGTACGGCTGTAACATGCAGTTCGGCGGAGATGACCAGTGGAGCAATATGCTTGGCGGTACAGAGCTTATAAGACGTAAGCTTGGCAAGGATGCATACGCTATGACTATAACACTTCTCCTTAACTCAGAAGGCAAGAAGATGGGCAAGACACAGTCAGGCGCTGTATGGCTCGACCCAAATAAGACTTCTCCTTATGATTTCTATCAGTACTGGAGAAATGTAGCTGATGCTGATGTATTAAAGTGTATAAGAATGCTTACATTCCTTCCTCTTGAACAGATAGATGAAATGGATAAATGGGAAGGCAGTCAGCTTAATAAGGCTAAGGAAATATTGGCTTATGAGCTTACAAGCCTTGTTCACGGCGAGGATGAAGCTAAAAAAGCTGAAGCTGCCGCAAAGTCATTATTCAGCGGCGGTCCTGTGGCAGGCTCAGTTCCGGCAACAGAGATACCCGAAAGTGAATACGGCGAAGGCTTGCAGATAATAGAACTTCTTGAAAAGTGTAAACTTATACCTTCAAGAGGTGAGGGCAGACGTCTTGTTCAGCAGGGCGGTGTTAAAGTAAACGGTGAAAAGGTAACAGATATCGGTATGGTAATTTCTCCAGATATGTTTGATGACGATAAAACAATAATGATACAGAAGGGTAAGAAAACATATCACCAGGTCAAGCTTGTATAATAAAATTACAAAAAAATAAGAAGGGATCAATATCCCTTCCATGCTCCTGTGGCTCAGTTGGCAGAGCAATTGATTCGTAATCAATAGGTCGTGGGTTCGAGTCCCATCGGGAGCTTATGCGGAAACGCTGATAAACAGCGGAATTGTGACAATTTATAGTTAAAAATTTAAGCCCCGGTTTTGGGGCTTTTTAGCAGATTAAAGTTTATTTTATTTGTAATTTTTTAGACTTAATTTTCATCATAGCTGGTATCAATGCCGGCTTTTCTCATAAAATTCTGATGCCTGTCAAGTTTTTTACCACCTGATAAAACCCTGAATATTTTTCCGAAAACATTAAACTTCTTCGTCCTTAGGGAATCAATCCAGCGGTAAACCCATGCTGCCGGAAGACAATACTTTGGCTTTTCTCTGTACCACTCAAATTTAATGCGCATAAATTCATCGTTAGGGAAAAACCAATACAAAATATTTTTACCTTTCGAACTAACCTTATTATCTGTAAAATACTGATTTCTCAGTATTTTAAAATCAGAATTCCTGTTATATGTTCCAAACAGACCTGCTGACAATATATATTCACATAGTTGGTCATAAAATTCGGAATTTATTCTAAGTTTCAATTCAGAATCATCGATGATTCCTTCAGTGTTTGTATTAAACCAGATTTTACAGAGATTAACAATATTTACTGCAAAAGATTTCAAACGAATTTTATCAAATTCATCCCAAATATAACTCCATTCCAGAGAAGTTCCAAAATAATTTATAAACACAGCAACATCCATAATCATTCTTATTCCACAGCCGCTTTTTGAAAAATGCTTTGCAGCGTGGACAACAGTATATATAAAATGATCCTCATGGGTTAATCTGTAAGTAAGTCCACTTATTAAAACAGCTTTTTTATATTTACTTTTATAATACTCACCAAAATCAACTCCATTGCCGATTTTTTCATTAAGTTGATCATGTAATTCAAAATGTAAATTATTTTTATCAAAACCAACTTCATTATAATAAACATTTGAAATGCTATATCCATTTCCCTTTATAATATCTGTTACCTTTTTCAAGTCTTCTTCTTTAACAAGAATATCGATATCCCCCATAGTCCTGAGCTCCGGATTGGGATAATAGTTTTTTATTAAATATCCTTTTGACATAAGATGCGATATGCCATTGTCTGTCAGCAATTTAATTATTTTATCTGTTTCTGCATCACGTTTTGCAGAAACTACAGCAGTAGTCAGAAAAGACTTATACAGTTTATCATTAATTCCCTTAGGTAACTTGTAATCATTATTCTTAAGTGCAGCATAAATTATACCTGAAACATTATGAATAACCGCCAGATTTAATATTTGATCCCAATCAATACTATCATTAATATCTATTTTCTTGTTATCCTTGTTTATATACTCAGATAACAAATTAATAAATATTTTTTCACTATAATTCATCCTTAATCACTTCCCACTGTAATTATATCAGCCTTAATTTCTCATGTTGCTACAATAATAACAATTAGACAATATATATACCGTAAAGTGCAATGTTAATAAATGCAACATTCTTAAATTTATATCCTTTTTTATTATATTTTCCAAACATTCGCAAACTCAAATATTATATATGACAAGTAATCCTTAAGTATATCAATTTAAATCTAATTTAATCTAATTTAATCTAAAGAATTAGACCCATAGCAGGCAATTAACAACAAATCAAATACGATAAACTCTTATATTACTACTCAAGTATATGACAGTTAAGTTGTTTTAATATATACATTATTCTATTTTCAGGTGAGTTGTAGTGCGGTTTTATCATCCTATTTTTATTAAACGATCTATTTACTCATAACCAGTTTAACAACATTCAATATCTTGTTACGATTTATTACTCCAATAATTATTAACACCATTATAAGGAAATATCTTAACCATAAAAAATTATACAATACAATTCCCAAAAACATTAGGATTATTAATGATACAGATATCAAAAATATAATTTTGGTATTAACAATATCAACTTTATTTAAATATCTTTTATTCAAGTACTTATACATTAAATAATGCCCTATTGTAAATAGTATATAGCAAAAAACTGTGGTATAACCAGCAGCCATATAACCATATTTTGTAATAAATAGCCAGTTCAACAAAATATTAATTAAAGCTCCTGTTACAGACACATACATAGCATAACTTGTCTTTTCATAATAAAATTCTATGTTAACAAATAAACCATAAACAGCAATAAAATATACTGACATTGATACAGGCGGTATAATCCAAATAGCATCATAATATTCAACTGGAGCAAAAATTTTAATTAATTCCGGTCCCAATAGTATTGCAACAAATGTTAAACCAGCAGCAATCAAAACAATATATGTACTATTTTTCTTTACATTTTCATACTTTTTGCTTTTTAAGGAATTAAACAAACTTGGTACAAACGCCAAATTGATTGCATTTGTTAATAATGACATAATTAAAGAAATATTATAAGCTACACTATATATAGCAGCTTCATTAGTTCCAATAATTCTGCTTATCATTATTCTATCCGCTTGATTTAAAACTATCTGCGAAAGATAGTGTGGTATTAACGGCAAATTAAAGCCTAATGCATATGTCCAATAATCTTTTACATATATTTTCTTGCCTTTTGAAATGATATATATAAAGAAAACAATTCCAACACAAATTTGTACTACTGCATAGGAAAGTACTCTTGCAACAGCTTTATTATCACTCATTTTTACAGCAATAATTCCAATTATCGGACTGATTAAAGATACAATAATGGTAACTATCACTAAGGTAATGTATTTATACTCAAAACGTTGACGTGCTGACCAGTATAAATATGCTGGTACAAACAACATCTCACAGAACATTGTTATCATATATATTGAGTTTAATTCAAAAACCTTAGTCCAAAAGTTAATTTTAAGTAAATAAACTATAAAAAAAACTAGTGTAGCCAAAAAAGATAATCCTAGCATTGACGAAGTAAATCCATTTCTATCATCCTCATACTTAACCAGTCCTCTATTATAGACACCCGCAAATAAATTAAGCGTTACTATTATAGTAAGGATAGAATACCATGACTGATATACTGAATACATACCATACTGTTCCGTATTCATCAATCGTGTAAAAATTGGTATTGAAAGCATAGATATACCTTTTTGAAAAAAATTACAAAAGGTAAACCAAAACGAAGCTTTTACTCCTATGTTCAAATTATTATAAATTTTAATTACTTTCTTAACCATTATTCTTCAATCCTTTTATGTTTCCAATGTTCATGTAGCATCCAATACATGTAATTATAACATATAAAATCATAGCATCCGATGAATAAACTCCCGTAGCAATAGATGAAAATAAACTTGTTACAATTAAAAAAATAGTACAACTATAACTATATTTATTTTTCTTGCTCTTGTTAATCAGGTACTTTCCTATCTTAAATAAAATTGCAACAATAAAAATAACACCAAGAACCCCTAATTCTCCCATAACTGCGGGCCAATAACAATCAGTTAGTTCAGTCATTCCATCTTCAGATTGATTTAATCTATATATATTATTAAAACCGTATAAATAATATACTGGAGAGTATGCTTTAAATGATGCACTAGTTGCATAATTTGCAAACCCAACTCCAAGCGGAAAATATTTTTTCGCAATATCTATGCCGGTAAATAACAGTATTGCTCTCGTTGTTTCACCTGACATAAAGTATTTTTGAATAGCACTTCCTCCAACTAAAAATACAATAATTCCTGTTATAGCAATATATTTAAATTTAATCTTTGGAAAACGTTCCAATTTGAAAATTATAAAATATAATATCCAAAAGGATATTATAAACGCAAATGCTCTGCTTCGTAATGTAAAAGCCCAGACTATAGAATTCAGAATTAAATAAATAATATTCTTTTTCTTGTTAGTATTAAAAGCTAAATCCAGCATCAGAATCATAGCAAAAGCGATACAATACCAACTTAATAAAGCTGGCTGAGAATACAAAAATTTGTAGGGATGTAAACCATATCTCATTCTTACAGATAAGGTATCTACACCAAATTTTGTAATTGGACTTAATATAAGACCAATAAATGCGCACAAAACAATCAACCTTACAACTTTTGCAGTCTTTTTGATTATTCCATTAGTACCACTGTAAAATTTAGAGAAATATCTGTTGGCACAAATAAAAACAATAAAAGATTTAAACCAAACAATAATACCACTTATTATTAATGAATATGGCCTTTCAAAGTCTGATATAAAATTACCTGATATACCAATAATTATTGTCATAAAAATCAAAAAGATGATTTTTCCCTCATGTTTCATTATTTTTTTATTTAAGCAAATATTCAATATGTAAATAGTTAAAAAAATTAGCATTACTATTTCATCATAATAAGAAAATACTGATATATATTGTACTATTATTCGTTGAAAAACTAATAATATTATTATAATAAGCCAAAAATTTTCTTTTAACATTTTATTTTTCAAGTTACAGTTTCACCTCCTTATTAAACACACATATTCTGCTCATTTTACATTTGACTTATAAATGTTTTCTAAATTTTTTACTGTATCTATTATATCGTAGCCACAAGCACGGATTTCATTACCAGTATTATGCCTTTTTGTAATATATGTAAATCGTGTAATCTCTTCTGCCCAACTTACAGCACTACGATTCAGACTTAGTTTAACTATACAATCAGATACCTCGGCTTCTTTAGGAATTGCATCTGAACAAATTGTTGGTAACCCTGCTGCCTGAGCCTCAACAGCAACCATCCCAAGTCCTTCAAACCTAGACGGAAAGACAAAACAATCCATTGCTTGCATTAAATTAGGTACATCTTCCGTAGTACCCCAAAAAATTACTTTATCTTTAATCCCTAACTTATTTACTTTATCTTTTATTTGTTCATATAACTCTCCTATACCAATTAGTAATAGAACCGCATTGGGATTTCTTTTTTGTAACTCATTGAATATATCAATAAGAAATTCATGATTTTTCTGATAAACAAATCTACCTATATGTCCAACAACAAATTTATTAGTAAAGTTATATTTTTCTCTATATAAATTTCGAGTTTGTGGATTAAAAGTATATTTATTTATATCAATTCCATTTTTTAATAAATAATATTTTTTTTCTTTTAACACTTTTTTAGGAAATAAAAATTCTGCTGCCGCTTCAGATATAGCAATGTAATCAGTCACAAAATACTTTATAAGAAACTTAAAAATTGGTTGCATTGCATTTCGCAGATTGAAAACTCTCTCATAATTATCATTATGTGCATGAAAAATAATCATTTTTACCCCAGCCCATTTTGCAGCAATTGCTAAAATTACATCATATGGTGTTGATGCATCTATATGAATAATCTCAACCTTTTCATTTGATAAGAGTTTTTTAGTGCCAACAACCTTTTTAATACCTTTTATAATTTTATTTTTTTCCTTTGTTACATCTACTATTAATTTTCTGGAGCCAAGTCGTTTAGCTCTATTATCACAAAACTCTTTTTGATTACGGAATACTAAATAATCAAACTGAAAATGATTTCTATCTATAAGTTCATTAATTGTTAATGTAAGATTTGAAATACCTCCAGCTCCCATCGGAATAGTATGTACAATTCTTATTTTTTGATTATTATTATTCATAGTATCTACTTCCCAAGTTTTCTTCTTTTTTTTCTTTTAAATATAATTTTTGAAACGCCGCTCTTATTCATCATAAATTTTAACAACATCTTTAACTTATACATTTTAGTTTCAGGCTCATACTTATCAATCAATTTGTCAAAAGTCAAAGACTGATAATCATTCCAAAACTTTTTATAATAATTCGATGGCACCGCACAATCAACTAATTTTCTAGCATCAACCGATACAATAGTAGCCAAATCAAGTGCTTTTTCACATAATTCTTCACAATATTTCATGGCTTTTTCTGAGTGAACAAACACAGCTGTTGTCCCCTTATTATCATCCATTTTTTTATCATATTCAGATACCATCCACAAATCCCCAAGAGTAATATCTGAAGCTCTATTAACTGACTTAAACTTACATTGATAACATGATGGCCTTGCTGTAAGATTCTTAAAAAACAAATTTGAATAAATATTTGCATCTCTGCATGTTTCTATTTTTTTACCATTTTCAAATTCAACTTTAATATTAGGCGTTGCATATCCATAAGATTTTTCTCTGAACACTACATTTTGAACATTGTTTTTATATTTTTCGTTGAGATAATCTATCCATTCTTTAAACAGCCCGGGTGATGGCACCCCATAACACACTAAATCAATTAAAATCAGATTGTCAAAATCCTTTTCCATATAATTATGAATTGCTGCCACTTGACAAGGCAAGCCCACAAAAAGAACATCTTTACCGTTTAAAACTTCTTTTTTAATTTTAGAGTAAACACTTTCAATATCTGATTGAACGTACTTTGACTTCTGAAGTTTTTCTAAATCACTTGTTTTATTTGTCAGTATATGAACAAGTTTCATTGATGAATCATAAGCTGCTCCACACACTAATCCACCATTTTCAATTATCTTAGAAGCAATTTCAGCAAAAAAACCACCTGATGTACTTTGAAATCTGACATGATTATCTTTATTCTGATATGCATATGCATATGTTTTTTCACTAACTTTCGGCGGATTGCTTACTGGGCAAATTTTTATACATTGTCTACAATCTACACACTTGTTTTGTTCAATCTCTGGATACAGAAATCCGTTTTCATCCATATTCATATGAATTGCTTCTTTATGGCAAATCTTTGAACACACAGCACAGCCTGTACATAAACTTTTCTCTACTACATTTAACATTACTTTACCTTTTCCTTATATCAACTATAGCTGTTTTCAAATAATCTTCCGCAAACATCCTTAACTTCTTAAGTTTCTTTTCCACTTTTTCATAATCTATTTGCTTACTTATATCTTCAACAATGTTACCGTGGAATCTTCGCTCTATTTCAAGTTGAGAAAACAAACTGTCAAGTCTGGAATTTCTGGAATTTTTGCTATTGCTTCCGTATCTATTAAATGAAATAAACTGTTTGTGATTTATAATTGAAAACACACTTCCATGAAAAGAATCAGTGCAAACATAGCTGGCATGTCTGATCAAATTAACAAACTCAGCCGGTCCGACATCATATGGAGCGTAATCCCCAAAATTTTCATCACTTTCAATATACTCATCCATGTGTCTTAGGGTGACTATTTTAATACCCATAGATTTACTTAATTTGGTGACTTCTGCTCTTTGATCCGGATTATCACCAAGAAAATAGCAGAAAATGTAATCGTCTTTAATTAGCCGTTGATCTGGAATATTGCTATCCCAAACATCTTTAGATATAACCAAGGTAGGATCAACAATAACCGGAACATCCCTGCCTGTTAAATCTTTAATAATTTTCTGTCCGGAATGTTCTCTAACACTAATATTTTCTATTCTGTTTAAATATTCAATCGTCTTTTTTTTCTGATAAGAAGGTATCTCACTTACTCCAAAACTGGCAGCATACGCAATTTTATTTATATTTTCCGGTACAAACATAAGATTAAAAAAGTTCGTTGCCAAACCTGATGGCAGCCACAATTGATCACTGCCTACCAATATATTTTCAAACTTATCCGCATAATCTTCCAGAGTTTTATATTCATTAATTACCGGAGAAAATACATCAAATTTTTCGTTAACAAACTTTTCAAATTTTTTTGCACGGATCTTATCATTTGATGCAAATTCCTTGTGCATTTTTTTACCGATTTTTCTTTTTAAACTTCTGATTTTAGAATATCTCATATCTTGGTTTAAAAGTCTTGGAATAGATGAAATATAAAATACAATATCTTTTTTTCTCTCATATCTGATTATCTCATATTCAACTCCCAACGATTTTAACTCAAGTAATGTCGCATAGGATTGTAATATACTTCCATAGTTCCAATTTTTGTAAACTATGCATAACCCTGTTTTTCCCATTTTCTCACCACTTTATATAAATTATCCTGTCACTTTGCTAACTTGAAATATATATTTTCTATCTTTTCAAAAAATGTAACATCAGAAAACTTTTGTTCTGCTATATTTCTGGATTCTGACGAAAACTTATTCCATAGATTCGGAGCTTCAACAATTTGCTTCATATTCATAGCAAGCTTATCAACATCTCCAGGAGTATATAAAAAACCATTTGTCCCATCTATTACAGCTTCGGAAATGCTTCCTACATTTGTACTAATTACAGGTAATCCATATGATAAAGCTTCAAGTATAGCAATCGGCAGTCCCTCATTGTATGAAGGCAATACCAGTATATCAGACTGTTTTAACAATTCCGTCTTTTGCTCATTATTTATCCAGCCTAAAAATTGAACAATATCTGTCAAACCATTTTTTATTGTATACTCTGCGAGCTTTTCTTCTTCTTCTCCTGTTCCTGCTATAAAAATTTTAAAATCTGATACTCCACTCTTAATAAGCTGATTGGCTGCTGTTAAAAAATCTATAACGCCCTTTCTCTTAATTAAAGCTCCCAGGAATAAAAAAACAGGAATATCATTTTCTTTTTTTACAGAAATATTCGGGATTTTTATTGCATTATTTATGACAACTATATTGGAGTTCGGTGCTATACTTTTTATAAATTGCTTCCATGCTTCACCCAATACAATTGAACAATCAGCTTCAGTAAAAAATTCCCTGATTTTTTTCTTCAATTTTTCTTTACCATTGTTATAAAAATCCTTAAATTCTGAACCGTGAAGATGAATTATTACTTTTTTGCCATTCTTCTTACAAAGCTTAGCTACCATATATTTTCTATGAAAACTTCCTTTGTATGACATATGAATGTGTATAATATCAAAAGCATTTTTCTTTATCAGAGAATGCAATTTCTTATATGCCTTAGCAAAAAACAGTATCTTTTTGACAGAATTTCCGCTAATATGTGTTGCAAGATAAGAAAATTCCAGATCTTCGTCCCATTCATGTGTCATCAGCTGCTCGATTACACTATTCATGCCGCCCTTTTCGCTTCTTGCCGAACTACACATCAGTATACGAATTTTCTTGTTTTCACTCGAATCATGATCCGCCTTTTGCGCAAAATTTTCCTTTATCATATCTTCTATTGAGTCTATAATATTTTGTGTATTTGAAACGTACGGAACAGCCTCTTTCTTTACGGCTTTCTGAATTGCATCAGCAATATGATCGCAATCATAGCAGGCTGTAACCATTCCGACCTTTTCAAATTCTTTAACTAACTGAATCTGATGATCATCAACAACTTCCCCATACCGTGCAAGACGCGGTACAGCAACGACACGTTTACCCCTTTTTACAGCATTTACAATAACTCCGGTTCCCCCATGAGTAACAACAATATCGCAATCATCCAAACATTTATTGAATTCATCATGATTAAGGAAATCTATACATTTAAAGTTTTTAACCTTATAATCGCTGGATCCAATCTGAGCATAAATGTTATCTTTAATTTCACCACGGGATACAGCCTTATCTATTGCTTCAAGTAGTCTGTTAAATTGAAAACTCCTGGAACCTACCGTAATAAATATCATCAGTAAATCCCTCCCTTGTAAATTGCATTTGGATAAAATTTTCTCATACTTTCCCATTGAATATAAAACTGATCTGCAAACTTATATGCAATTCTGCCTGAAATATTAGGACTGTCGATCTTAGCAAATGATTCAATGTAAATAACTTTACCGCCAAATATTTTCGTCCATACCATCATAGGCACTGAAGCTAAAGCACCTGTAGAAATGACTATATCCGGTCGGTGCATAATAACAATGCCAAGGGATTTAATAATATTTATAAGAAACTTAAAGAAAAACAACCTGTCTGTCCTATTGATCTGAAGGACATATTTCACAGAAATGTTGTCAATTTTTGTATCAAAATCAAGTTTCTCCGTAACAATGTAACTATCATATTTTTCCATTAAGGGTTTTAGCATCATCAACTGTTCAAAATGACCTCCAGATGAAGATGTAAAACAGATTTTTATTCTCTTCACACCTTTACCCACTTTCCGAAACAAATTAAAGTCTCCAGTATCTGTATCCTGTTTTTTTCACAATATTTTTATCAAGCAAACCCTTTACATCAATCAGAACTTTTTCGCTATTGGCTTTTCCTTTAATAAAAAATTTGTCTATTTCTTCCATGCTAAGATTCTTAAATTCATGGTGTGCAACGGCTACAATAACACAGTCTGCATCCTTAACTTCGTCTAATGGAGTCAAAGATATACCATATTCATTTTTAGCATCACTCTCGTTTGCCCATGGATCAACAACGGTCGGCTTCACACCAAACTCTCCTAAACGGTTTATAATATCCTTGACTTTACTATTTCTTGTATCCGGACAATTCTCCTTAAACGTAAGTCCAAAAATGACTACATTAGCATCCCTTACTACTTTACCGGCAAGTATCATCTGCTTAATCGCAGCATCCGCAACAAATTCACCCATGCCATCATTTACTTTACGTCCTGCCAGTACGATCTGACTATGATACCCAAGCTTTTCTGCTTCATATGTAAAATAATACGGATCAACACCGATACAGTGACCACCGACAAGACCCGGTCTAAATCCTAATGCATTCCACTTTGTATTCATTCCGTCTACAACTTCATTTGTATCAATGCCCATTCGATCAAAAACCATTGCCAGTTCGTTCATAAAAGCGATATTAATATCACGCTGACTGTTTTCTACAACTTTAATAGCTTCTGCTGTCTTTATTGTTGATACAGGATATGTTCCAACTTCAATTACTAAATCATATACATTTTTTATTTCCTGAAGAGATTCTTCATCCATACCTGATACTATTTTTTTAATATTTTCAAGTCTATGCACTTTATCCCCCGGATTGATTCTCTCAGGCGAATATCCTACTTTAAAATCAATGCCGCATTTAAGACCGGATTCTTTTTCCAGAATAGGGACACATACATCCTCAGTTACCCCAGGATATACTGTTGATTCGAAAACAATTATTGAGCCTTTTGTAAGATTCTGCCCCAACATACGAGATGCAATCTCTACCGGTGAAAGATCCGGAGTTTTATCCTGATTTACAGGGGTAGGCACAGCAACAATATGAAATTTTGCTTCCTTCAGCTTTTCAGATTCAGCAGTAAATTCAACAGTTGTTTCTCTGATAGCTTCATCTCCAACCTCATTTGTCGGATCAATACCACTTTTATATAATTCAATTTTTTTAGCATTTAAATCAAATCCCACAACCTTTGCTTTCTTAGCAAATGCAACAGCAATAGGCATACCAACATAACCTAATCCAACTAAAGAAATTTTTTCTTCACCTGCTACAATTTTTTCATAAAGTGACATATTTTTCCTCCTTATTCTGCTAACAGATTATTTACTTAACTACATACAATATCTTATATTCCATAAACAACTAGATATATTACCTATTAATACCAATCTTTAACTTTAGTTTTTTAGCAATCCTAACTCCAACTACACTGACCACCGCCCCAAACTCATCCACACAAACATCAGCAAACTGTGAAGTTCTTCCCTTCACAAACTTCTGATGAAACTCGTCGGTCCCTGCATAAACAGCGCACACAACAAGGGTCATTACAATAGCATCGGCATCACTCATACCAAAACTCTTGCACAACATATAAACAAATAAAGCCAGCACTCCGAATATGATCATATGTGCGCTTTTTCTGACTGCCTTGTCCAGCTTACCTTCAAGCTTTTTTATGTAACTCTGTTCCTCTTTCTCACTCTCAAATTCAGAACTGTCTTTTCTCACTGTATTTTCTATAGGCTTAACTACTACATCACTGGTCTTCATAGTCTGGTCGTAGGTCTGGCTTGAAAAGCCAAATATAGCTGCCATAGTTGCAATAACACACAACCCCCACAATATTCTTCTTTTCCAAATCAACAAGCACCATCACCTTTTAAAACAGCAGGGATCGTAAGCAATATGATCTTCATATCTGTTAAAAAGCTCATTTCATTTATGTACTTAACATCAAGCTCCATCCATTCATCAAATCCTATATTGCTTCTTCCGCTTACCTGCCAGTAACAGCTAAGCCCCGGTTTAACCTGAAGTCTGCGCTTTGCAAAGTCATCATATTCAGCAACTTCTCTTGGAAGAGCAGGTCTTGGACCTATAACCGACATATCACCTTTAAATACATTAACAAGCTGCATAAGCTCATCTATACTGTATTTTCTTATGAAACGTCCCACTCTTGTAATTCGGGGATCATTTTTTATTTTGAACACAGGTCCGTCAGCCTCATTTTTTTCTTCCAGTTCCTTAAGTCTGTCCTCTGCATCAACATACATACTTCTGAACTTGTACATTTTAAAGAGCCTTCCGTCTTTTCCGACTCTGTTCTGAGAAAAGACCACAGGTCCTCCATCTTCAATTTTTATAGCTAAAGCTGTAATCAAAAAAACAGGAGAAAGAACTATCATAGCACATAGAGAAGAAACAATATCAAAGGTCCTTTTTATAAAAAAATACCCTCTTCTTTTTTCACTACTGTCCGCATATTTTATTCTTATTCCCATATCCTCGTTTACTTTCTTTTTTTTGCTAATTACCTTAGCAACATTTTCCATAAAAATGCCGCCATCTTTTTCATCACAAGTTTCCTGAACCTTAACTTCCATATTCCTGACTCCCTAAAAACAAAACACCTTATATATTCTGCAAAATCAACAAAATTCCTTAATCTATATAATGATATCATTAAATCCGGATAAAGTCAATACCATATCAGTAAATATCAATACTGGCAGTTCTATAAATACATACCTGCCATGCTATAATTTACCTGATATTTATTGAAAAATTATACCGGCAAATCACACATTAATTTTATTTGCACCGTCTTTCGCAGCACTGCCATATTCCGAATTGTAATATTTATATCTGCTGTAGTACACATTCTCAGCAGTGACCCCATTTATAACAACTCCTGTTATTTTGCTGTCAACGAGCTTCAGGGTTTCTGCTGCCCTTTCCATATCCTTATACCTTGTTATCCCCGACCTTGCCACAAAAGTAACTCCTGCGCCATATTTAGTCAATATCGATGCATCATTTACAATATTTACAGGCGGAGTATCAATTATCACATAACTGAACTTCTGAACACACTTTTCAATAAATTCATCCATATATTTACTTGACAGAATTTCAGCAACATTAGAAGGAGTGGGACCTGCAGTTATTACACTGAGACCGTTTTTGTCTTTTACAACTGTATTGTCAAAATCCGCCATACCATTTAAAACGCTTGATAAGCCTCTTTTGTTTTCCTTTTTTAATTTTTTATGTATATTAGGCTTCCTCATATCACAGTCAACAAGCAAGACATTGCCGACAATATTGTTCAGTGATTCTGCAATACGGCAGGCTATCGTAGATTTTCCTGCTCCTGCCTCCGAGCTGCTCACTATTATTACCTTACAGTCATTTGCCCTGCATGAGAACAATATATTTGAACATAAGGAATTATAAGCCTCAACAACAGGAAAGGACTCGGCATCAGGCAGGTTGTTATCTGCACTCTTCCCCCTTTTCCTGCCTGTAAATCCGGAATTTTTATAAAGAGGTATTTCCGCAAAAACAGGTATATCATATCTTTGATTGAATTCCTCTGAATTTTTGATCTTATTGTCAAGTAATATTCTTAACACATAATAAGCCAGTGAAACAAAAACTCCCGTAAAAACTCCAACCATACAGTTTTTTGTATTATTAGGAGAAGATTTACTTTCAGGGAGTCTGGGGGCGCCTATTGCTTCAATTCTGCCTCCGTCTATTACTCTCTTTACCATTTCAGGAGCTATGTCTGCAACATATTCACATACCGCTAAAGATATTTCCGGAGATTTTGTCGTAACGCTTACATTTAATACCTCCGTTTCATTTACGCCAGACAAATTTATAGTCCTGCTTATTTCAGAAACGGGTATGTATATCTTTCCATCCTTATCGGTTTCTGTTGTAAAAGCTTTATTAATTTCATTAATATTATAATTTTCAAGCAGCATATTTCCTATTTCTTCCATTACAACATTATCTTTTAAAATTACAATACAGCTTTCTACAATCTTTTGAGATGCATTAATATCATTTATTTCAACCTTTCCTCCTGTTGTTACAACTGCATTATTATTAACATACATGTATACCTGAGAAGTAAACTGTTCAGGTATACAAAATTTAGAAAAAGAGAAAGCACATATGCCACAAACCGCTCCCAATATAATTATATTTCTGATAGTTTTGAAATTACAAAGTTTTACTAAAATAAGGCCTATATCAATGTTAATTTCATTCTCATTATAATTATCCATAACAAAGTCCTTTCACAGTATTTTTTACATAGCAAAAATTCACTCTGCCTGTCCATTCTTCACAATAACTTTTTAAAAATTTTATTTCTGTAAACACTTATAAAGTATCATACCAAGTGCGGGATATACGATATTACATTTATTAACTGATCATTGACATAGCGATCCATTATTTAAAGTTCTACCCCTTTAAAAACCGCATCCTTGTCATCCTGCATAATTCCCAGATACCTTTTTGTTATATCATATGAACTGTGATTATATATCTGCATAAGAACAGCCGGCGGTGTACCATTTTTCCATGCATGATACCCGAATGTTTTTCTTAAAGAATGACAGCTTATTCTTTCTTCAATACCACAGTTTTTTCCTCCCTCGTTGACAATCTTAAAGGCCTGGCAGCGGCTCAAAGGATTCCCGTATCTATTAGCTATCAGATATTCCCCCTTTTTCCCGCACTTAGAGATATATAAATTTACAGCTTTCCTGACCTGGCTGTTTATATATATTTCTGTATGTTTTCCTGTTTTCATTTCCCTTATTGAAATATGTTCTTTCAGCTCCCTTCCGTCCCTTTGCATAATATCTGACCATTTAAGCCTTAGCACATCACAAACTCTCAATGCAGTATTCAGACAAATCACTACAAACATGTAATTTCTGTATTCTCCCTTTTCAAGATAATAATTTTTTAAAGCATTAATATCCTCAATTTTTCTGATTGGCTGTGTTGTACTCATAAATCTTCCTCCTTAATGAAACATTTTATATTAAAATGTTTCGTGCAAAATAAGTTATTTTATCAAAAATTGTCATTGACAATAGTACTATATTGAATTATAATTAAGATAAATTTAAAATTTGCATAGTAATAATGATAAAATTTTAAATTTTCCATATACTTAATGCAACATAATAATATAAAATGTTTCGTATTATTTTTCATTTATAAAAAAACTATACGAATTTAAAATTCCATTTAATATTCACAACATATGCACAATAATTTAGCACACTTTATTATAAGTTACTGTTTTTTTCAATAAATGTCAACATTATATACGAAATATTCAATTTATTAGATAAATTTTTACCATACCAGAAATGTTTTTTATTTTCTACACAAAAAAATGCAGAGTTCCAAAACTCTACATTAACATTTTCACAATAAAAAAGGCACAGAAAATATCTGTACCTTGCCATTTAATAAATATTACTTTTATGAATAAAATCTATACTTTACCACATCACCCCATTATAAACTTCCAAGAAGCAAATTAGCCTGACTTATAACTCCGCAAAGCATTTCCATAACTTTAACCTGCAGTTTGTTAATTTCCTCAAATACTTTGTGAAGCACAGAATAATCACTGTCAATACTATGAAGCTCAATAGTCATCTGATGCATGTATCCGTCATTTTCTATTTTTTCGCTGTATTCTCTAAGAGTGTCTTCAATTGACTGCTTATAATTGACATATGATCTGTACATTTCGATCTGGTCATCACCCAGATTTTTCTTATATCTTGCGTAGTCCGTAAGTCGTTCATTAATCGCCTTATCATTATTTCTTGTATAAGTAAGCATATTACTTATTATTTCAGTATTTGATTTAACTGAATTAACCATAGCTTCCACATTGCTGCATGAATAATTTTTAATACTATTTTCCATATACCTCTCTCCTTGTTACCACAAAAATTTAAATTTATATAAGGTTGCCGATAAGAAAGTTAGCTCTTATCACCTTACATATTTATATTACCATATATTTCAAAAGAAAAAATTACGGTGAAATTATATTATTATTAAAAATACATCTGAAATTAATATTTTACATTCAATAACACAAAGTATATTTTCTTCTTTTCTGCAAAACCTAATACCGAGGTGAAAACATTGAAAAAATTTATATTAATACTTTCCCTGCTTTTACTTACAGGCTGTAATAAACCAAGATCCAGAGACATTCCTATAAGTCAGGTGCTTGAAGAAATAAAAGTGGTTGCAGAATTCAGCAACACTCAGACAGGTGATCTTACAAATCAGAAAATTGCTGCACAATACGGTATTGACCCCACATCCATATCCGAAGGCTATGTATATTACTCAACAGATGAGGGAACAGCAGATGAAATAATTATAGTAAGAGCGGCTTCCCAAAATGAGGTGGAAAATATAGAAAAGGCTCTTGGCGGAGAACTTTCAGCCAAAACGGAAGCATGGAAAAATAATGAAACTGAATCCGATAAAATTGAAAACCATGTAATGCGTACAATAGGTGACTGTGTTCTTCTTGCCATAGGAGACAGATCAGCAGAAATAGACCAGGTATTTAACCAGCTTAAAGAGGAATAAAATTCTGCCAACATAAGCTCCCGTTAATGTTTTTTCTATTGACAAACCCACTCATAAATATTACAATATAAGTAGTATATCCATATTTTGACTATGGTCAGTGGGAGGATTTTTATGCATTTAAATAAAAAATTATTAGCTATTTCACTTGCAGCACTTTCAATGATCTGTGCTGCCTGCAATAAAACAACGGAAAATCAGAATGATACAACAGAAAATAACACAAACGGAAATGTTGTAGTAGATAACGCAATACTTCCGGAAGTAAATGACGATATGGCTCCTGCCGATGAAGAAAAAATTGATATAAGTATCGGTTTGGTAAAAAACAGTGCTTCAGCTCTCGGAGCCGCTAATCTTTTTGTCAACAGCAATGATAATTCAGCTTATGAAAAATACACTCCCGTTGTTTTCAATACATCAGAAGAACTGTTGAACTCTTTTAATTCAGGAGAGATCAGTGTTGCTGTCCTGCCTGCTGATAAAGCCGCAAAATGCTATGAATCAACAGGATGCTATGTTGCCGCTGTGACTACAGGCTGCAACTACTACATTGCAGAAAACGGCTCAACTGTAAATGACATACCTGATTTAAACGGCAAAACAGTTACTGTCAGTGGAGAAGATACAATGGCACAAAGCATATTAAATGTCATTGCCAAATACAATAATATAACAATAAACTATGCAACAGCAGATACAAATTCACAGCTTATAAGCGGTCTTAAAGACGGAAGTATTGATATAGCCCTTATACAGGAACCATATTTAAGTCAGGCAACAAGTGAAAATGTCAGAAGCGCACTTGATCTTTATGACTATTGGAACGATGCTGCTGATACAGAACTTGTAACTTCATGCCTTGTAGTAAACAAAAACTTTGTATCCGAAAATGCAGTAGCCTTTCAGTTCTTTATGAAAGACTATGCCGCTTCTGCCCCTACAGCTAAAAGAACTGCAGCAGAAACCGCACAGAGTGCAGGTGAATTTGCTCTTGTAGACGATGTAGACTCCAGCAAAGCAGCTATTCCCGGCTGCGGAATTACATTTAAAACAGACGAAGAGATGAAAGAAATGCTCCGGTCCTTCTATAATATAATTGCCGGAGAAAATACAGAAATTTTAGGCGGACAAGTTCCCGAAGATGATTTTTATTTTGTTAATGAAAACAACTAATTAAAAATAAACTATACTTTCAAATAATAAATGAGCCGATACTAAAAAACCAAGTACCGGCTCATTTATTTGCAATCTCACACAAAATTGAAAGGTTCGACAATTTTTAGTGTGGTCTATTTATATTTTATCTGTTTTGGACTCCTATACAGACTCCCTTGTAAGCAATGCTGTCAACTTAAATGATCAGCATAAACCTGACTGTTCAAAAAGGCGGCGTGTCCGCCCTTCAGAACTTTTAACCTTTGCACCACAAGAATTATGCGGACAGCCGCAGGCTGGCTTTCGCTAAAGGCGAAAGTGCTGAACAGTCAAAAGCGACACTTCGTGTCGGCAAATATTCTTTTGCTTCAAACTTGGCTCCTTTGTAAAGGAGCTGTCAAGCCCTCCAGGCTTGACTGAGGATTTTCCTTCCTAACCATTTTCTATTAGCAAATGCTTGCATTTGCGGAGTATTGATTTTTCTTAAGCTGACAGCATTGCCTTGTAAGAGAGCTGTCAGCACAGCTGACTGAGGGGTTTCCATTAAACTCCACTATTTGGCAGAGAACCAATCGAAAGCAAGCTTTCATTTCCTTCGGATAAGTTATATCCTGTTTATCTTTTCAAGAACTCTTATAATTTTACCGCCTGCAGGTACCATTTTAAGATCCTCTCTTCTAAATCCCTTAACAGCAACCATTGCTATAAAATAAACCACTACTGCAAACAAAATAGCAATAATTGTCGCAAATGTATTATTGGGCACAACAGCATATATACCATAATATGCAGCCAAGGCTCCAATACTCATAACTATTGCAGAAATACCCGGCTTAACAAGCATACCCACATAATCGGGTTTGACCTTTGTAGCCTTTACCAAAGCTCTGAAATTGAGAATACTGCACACTATGTAGCACACAGTTGTGCTTATAACGGCACCTACAACATTAATTTCAGGTATTGCAATAAGTACATAATTTACAGGTATCTTTGTAAGAGCGCCCCATAAGGCATTAAAAGCAGGAGTTTTAACTTTACCGATTCCCTGGAGCACACCTGTTGATATCTGACTCAGGGCAAGGAATATAACGCTTAATGATCCCACAGTTATCAGACTTCCGCCCTCTGAGTAATTGGGAAAAAGCATGGCAAGTATCTGACTTCCCAGCGCTCCCAGCCCTGCTGCTGCAGGAATTGATATCATCATTGTTATTCTCAGAGCGGTATCGACCTTTGACTGCACAAGGGCTTTTTCCTTTTTTGCCACACTCACTGTAATACTTGGTATTACTGCTGTAGCAATTGCCGTTGAAATTGAAACAGGCATTGTTGTAAGTGTAACATATTTACCGTTAAGCTGTCCGTAAAGAGCCTTTATTGTATCGGAATCAAAGCCTGCTGCTGCAAGCCTTGAATTTACCATAGCCATATCCACGAAATTAGTCATACTGAATATAGCGGTACCCGTAATAACAGGCACGGCGATCTTAATAAGCTTTACTGCTATTTCCCTGCTGCCCTCTATTCTGTAATTTTTCTTATCCTCGGCGTACACAGCGTCCCTTGCTTTTCTTGTTTTAATATAAAATATTATCAGGATCACAAGTCCCGCAAGGGCACCGATGCCTGTACCTGCCGTTCCTCCCGCAGCTCCGAATTCAACTCCGTAGCCTACAAGGAGCCATGCAAGGTACACGCTGAAAACAGCATTAAAAACCTGTTCAATAAGCTGTGACAAAGCAGTGGGAACAGTAGTGTTAAATCCCTGAAAATACCCTCTGAAAACAGCCATAATACCTACAATGAATATTGTAGGCGACAATGTATAAAGACACCATATACTGTCATACCAGAGCTTATAGCTGTCGGCATTATCAAGAAAGCACCAGTGATTATTCCATAAGTAGGATATAAACTGTGCCACAAACACCATTATCAATGAACATATGAGGCTAAGTATTCCTGTTGTCACCATTGACACCCTGAACACTTTTCTTACATTTCCGTATTCCTCAAAAGCAAGTCTTTGGGAAATCATTTTAGATATTGCCACAGGCAGTCCCGCAGAGCTCATAATAAGAAAAAAGTTGTATACATTATATCCTGCCGCATATATTCCGTTTCCCTCATCACCTATCATATTGGTAAGTGGCAGCCTGTAAAGGAAACCTATAAACCTGACAATTATGCCTGCCGCCGCAAGAATAGCAGCCATTTTCACAAATGAACCGCCCAGTAGATTTTTATTGTTATTCTTATTCCCCATTTTATCCATCCTTTAGCTTTTAAGGGGAAAACAGCACTGCCGTTTTCCCCTTAAAATTTATATCTTTCAGAAAACAGCCAAGCTGTTTTTTTTGATCTTAGTTATTTCTTGCAGCCTTTCTTCTCTCAACAGGATCAAGAATTCTCTTTCTTATTCTCAATGACTCGGGAGTAACCTCCACAAGTTCGTCATCTGAAATGAAATCTATACACTGTTCAAGACTCATTACAATATGAGGCGTGAGCTTTAAGGCATCATCGGAGCCTGATGCTCTTGTATTTGTAAGCTGCTTTTTCTTACATACGTTTATAGGCATGTCCTCAGATCTGGCATTTCTTCCTACGACCATACCCATATAAACCTTAGTGCCAGCGCCGATAAACAGATCTCCTCTTTCCTGTGCATTGAAAAGTCCATAGGCAACAGCCTCACCTGTTTCGCTGGCAACAAGAGAACCCTGGCTTCTTGAAGCGATCTCACCCTTATAAGGCTCATATCCGTTAAACTGACTGTTCATTATACCGTTTCCTCTTGTGTCTGTAAGGAATTCATTTCTGTAACCAATCAATCCTCTTGCAGGAATATTGAATTCAAGCCTTGTATATCCTCCCTGTCCGGGAGCCATGTTCACCATTTCACCCTTGCGTGTGCCAAGCTTTTCAATAACCGCACCTACAAATTCTTCCGGAACATCAATTGTCACAAGCTCCATAGGTTCAAGCTTTTTACCGTTTTCATCGGTTTTATAAAGCACTTCAGGTCTTGACACCTGGAACTCATAACCCTCTCTTCTCATTGTTTCAATAAGAATAGATAAATGAAGCTCACCTCTGCCGCTTACCTTAAATGCTTCCGCTACATCAGTATCTTCAACTCTCAGTGAAACGTCAGTATTTAATTCCTTCATCAGACGGTCTCTCAAATGTCTGCTTGTAACATACTTTCCTTCCTGTCCCGCAAAAGGAGAATCATTTACATGGAATGTCATAGATATGGTTGGCTCTGAAATCTTGTTTACTTCCAAGGGTACAGGATTGTTGACACCTGTAATAGTATCCCCTATATGAATATCAGGCATACCGGATACAGCTACAATTGAACCTATTGTGCTTTCCTTGACCTCGACCCTTTCAAGTCCTTCAAATTCATAGAGCTTTGTTACTCTTATCTTAGTAAATTTATCCGGCTCATGATAGTTTACAATACAAACCTCATCATTAACCTTTACTGTACCGTTTTCAATTTTACCGATACCAATCTTACCAACATATTCATTATAATCAATTGTTGTAACAAGCATCTGCAGGTCAGCATCAGGATCACCCTGGGGAGCAGGAATGTGTTCAATAATTGTGTCAAACAAAGGCTTCATATCCTTAGCCTCAAGAGCTTCCTCGGGAGTAAGCCCTGCCTTTCCCAGCTTGGCTGAAGCAAATACAAAAGGTGAATCAAGCTGCTCATCGGTTGCATCAAGCTCCATAAAAAGCTCAAGAATTTCATCTACAACTTCATCCGGTCTTGCCTCCGGTCTGTCAATTTTGTTTACACAAACTACAACGGGAAGTCCCAGCGCAAGTGCATTTCTTAAAACAAACTTTGTCTGAGGCATAGCACCTTCATAGGCATCTACCACAAGTACAACACCGTTTACCATTTTAAGCACACGTTCAACCTCGCCGCCGAAATCGGCATGTCCCGGTGTATCCACAATGTTTATCTTTGTATGTTCATAATAAACAGAGGTGTTCTTTGAAAGTATGGTAATTCCTCTTTCTCTTTCAATATCACCACTGTCCATTACTCTCTCTCTTACAACCTGATTTGTTCTGAAAGTACCGCTCTGCTTTAAAAGCTCGTCAACCAATGTAGTTTTGCCATGGTCAACATGGGCAATAATAGCTATATTTCTGATATCTTCTCTGGTCTGAATCATAATTATTTTCCACTCTTTCTATTTCAGATTAAAAAATACATATTTCCGCATTATTTTTATTTTACCACCAATAATTCAAATTATCAAGTGAGAGTAATAACCAATTTATTATACATGACATTCATATATATGGACAATTTGAACAAAAATAAACGCCAACTTATGAGTATAGCTTCATATATGCTTATCCCCTGTAATTTTCATCCTCCAGAAGATCTCCTGATGCAATTGCCCCTCTTGCAAGTTCATCACATCTTTCATTTTCTACATTTTCGGCATGACCTTTGACCCATATAAATTCAACCTGATGTTTTTCAAGCAGAGGAAGAAGTCTTTCCCATAAATCTACATTTAAAGCTTTCTTTTTATCGGACTTGATCCATCCTCTTTTCTTCCACCCGTAAACCCATCCCTTTGTAATTGAATCCACAACATACTTCGAATCACTGTATAGTGTAACCTGACAAGGCTCTTTTAAACACTCAAGAGCCTTAATTACAGCGAGCATTTCCATTCTGTTATTTGTAGTTACTCTGTAACCCTGACTTAATTCCTTTCTTATACCCTTATACAACATAACTATGCCATATCCTCCTGCTCCCGGATTTCCCGAACAGGCTCCATCTGTATATATATCTATTTTTTTCATTAATTTTCTCTCCGTCATATTTTACATCTTTTATAATTTATTATTTAACCTGTAAATAATAAATACTTCAAAATAATTCACCCTTCTCTAAGCCAGAAAAGGCTCCGCTTTCGCGGAGCCCTAAGCTTAAAAGCTATTAATCTGTTTAAAGTAATCAATTATAAATCTTCATCAACTACTGTTGTTGTTTCTGTAGCTGCTTCAGTAGTTGTTTCTGTTGAAGATTCATCAACAGTGGTTTCTTCTGCAGAATCTGCTGTTGTTCCCTCTGAAGAATCTGCTGTAGAATCTTCAGTTGTTTCTTCAGTAGTTGCCTCTGTTGTAGTAGTTGTCATGGACTGATATAAGTCAAGAGCATAGTCATATACCTTAGCCATCATAACAGCCATTTCTGCTCTGTTGATATAATTCTGTGGTAATAATGTACCGTCAGTATTACCGTTTAATACACCCATATCTGTTAAGTAAGCAACATATGGAGCTGACCACCAAGAAATATTATCAACATCTGTGTACTTGTTGTTTACAGAAAGATCTGTGCTTGTTACGTCATTGCCTAACCATTCATATGACTTAGCAATAAGAACTGCCATTTCTTCTCTTGTACAGTACTGTTCTGGCTTATAGTTGTTATCGCCGTAACCTGAAAGGATACCAGCATTATAACCAACTCTTACATCATTGTAGTAGTACTTGCTCTGGTCTTCATTATCATAGAAGTTCTTAGTCATAGTTGTTACACTTACACCAAGAGTTCTGTTGATAAGGATAGCAAAGTCACCTCTTCTGCATGGAAGAGCAGGACCATACTGTCCATCACCGATACCGCTTATAATACCTAATTCAGCTAACTTATTAATAGAATCTTCTGCCCATGGATAATTACCAAGATCAGTAAATCCTGTGAAGTTAGGATCCTTCTCAGTAGGAACCTTAATAGTTGTATTATCATTTATTACTACATCCTGACCTTCATCAGTAGTTGCTTCAGTAGTTGCTTCTGTTGTAGTAGTGGTCTGTGGTCTTCCACCGCCACCGCCACCTCCGCCACCGCCGGAGCCTTGGCTTGGACGTCTGGTAGTAGTCTCTGTAGCAGCATCAGTTGTTGCTTCTGTTGTGCTATCTGTTGTAGATTCAGTAGGTTCTTCACCGCCGCTGATTACTACATATCCAGGATAGCTGCCGCAAGTTATAACTTCGCCTGCTTCATTACCAACTGCAACTACTTCAATGTTAACAGGATAGCTGCCTGCTGCTGTTGCAAGAACATCAAAGTCCATTGTAAATGCAACTGCGTCACCTGTTACATTAGTTTCATTTATACCAGCAATCTTAATCTTACCTAACTGAGCAGCTGTCTTAACGCCATCTGCACCTAAACCTGCATAATCAGGATCAGTTGCTTTAGGTGCATATGTTACCTGCTCATTTACAACATTACTGTCATATGTGAAACTAGGTACTGTACCACCTGTAGCAATTAAATCAGTTGGGTCGTAAGTTACGAATACTAAGTAATTTGTAACACCAGGATTCTCATTGATCTTAAATGTCAATGTAGCCTTACCGCCTGCTGCTGTTACTGTATCACCATAAATAGCAACACCTGTTACAGTTTCAGTTGTAGACTCAGTTGTTGTCTCTGTTGTTGTTTCAGTTGTAGTATCTGAACCTGGCTCTGAAGAACCAACTGTAACTTCACTAACTATAGCATCAGCAGTGCCATGTACAGTCATATCTGATGATACTGTATCTAATACACCAATTGCAGCACCTAATACAGTTCCGTTTAATGCTGCTGTATCATTGATTTTGTATGTTACAGTAAATAATGTACCGTTTGATGTAAATTCAGGAAGAGCACCTGCTGCTGCCTGATCAAATGACTTATCAAAGATACAGTAAGCAACCTTTACCTTACCTAATTCAGCCTGTGTCTTAACGCCATCTGCACCTTCAAAATCACTGTTACCTGCTTCCGGAACGTTTGCAAACTGAGCTGCAATATTGTCGGCATTTGAAGCTGCAACATTTATATCAGCACCTGTAGCATCCTTAGCAGCAATTGCAATGTCACCATCAACAGCACTTACAGGAGTAAGAACTGCAGGGTCAAATGTTAAGAACATTGTATAGTGATTAAAGCCTGCATTGTTAAGCTCTGCCTTGTAATTAACAGTTAATGTATCTCCGTCAATGCTGTACTCAGGAGTTATAACAACCTGATTATCAGCAGGGGCGATAGGAGCCTCTGTTGTTGCTTCTGTAGGAGCTTCTACAGTTGTAGCTTCTGTTGTTTCAACTGTAGTAGTTTCTGTTACTTCAGCAGTTGTTGCCTCTGTCACCTCTACAGTTGTTGCTTCTGTTGTTGTTTCAACAGGAGTATCGGAATAATTGCCAATAGCAATTGCATAGTATGTTGTTTTAGAACCTGCACTTGTCACATAATATGTCAAACCAGCTTTAATATCATATGTCTTTCTTACAAAAGAATTTTCACTTGGCTGATCATACTCTACTTCTTCTAAAACACCACTTGCATCTTCGCTCATTACCGCATATGACTTGCCACTTCCAATTTTAACATCTAATGTTAATGTAGTATCGCTTGTTGGCTTTACAACAAGATATGCACCATAAGTAGGTTTTACTAATTTACCTGCTTGATTATAGCTTGAGTTTCCTCCATTGCCGCCCTTTGGATTGTTATCACCCTGTACAGATGAAGGGTAGTCTACAGTTGAACCATCTTCCAAAGTAACTGTTCCGCCCTCTTTTACATCCCATTGACCATCATCAACAAGAGTGGCATCTGTATCAACTACCTGTATCTGTCCGTCTGCATAATAACCAGTTGCCAATGGTTGTCCTGCTTCAATAATATTACCTGCAGGAGCAGATGCAGCACTAACGACAGTTAAGTTAGTGACCAATGAACCTGTAAGTACCATACTAGCTGCAAGTACGGAACTTACAAATCTTTTAATTGATTTTCTCAATTTAACTTCCTCCTTTATAGTTTATTTTAGGAAATATTCTAATATTGAGAAATGTGCATGTTTTCCCCTAGAATATTATACAATTAAAATTATACGTTTTTTTTAGCCAAATGTCAATTTGTTTTTAAAAAATTTCCATCTTCTAATATGCACAAATAATTATATTTTTTTTTGACAGTTTAGCCAAAAAATTTTCTCAGGTTTATTTTATTGTTTATTTTTTATAAATTTCAAAAGTTATACTCTTTTACTTTTTGTGCATTATTGCCAGTGCGCTCATATTTAAATAAATTATTAACCTATGATTATATCCATCAATTTACAGGTCAATTCCTTATATTAATTATAATATTTCTCATCCAGTTTACAAATGGCGAACTGCTCTTTTCATAGAGCGCATTATGTTCCCCGGTGGTTGTTTCCGTTTCTGCAGTGTATTCATAAGTTTCACATTCAGCTGCAGTTTCATTAAGCGCACTGTAATTATTTTCCTTTCCCATCATGGCACTTCCTGCCACGGCAAGCATGGCAAAAATAACTATATCAGCCAATACAAATATGACTATATATATTATTTTTCTTATATATCCCTTCACAGTCCTCACCTGCTAAATCTGCTTATTGACCGTTTCATATTCATTGTCATAGTGGAAATAGGGGCAAGAATACTTTGAATATGTATAGCTTCTTGCCATTTCATCTTCATCAATATTTATTTCACAGTAATCATATTCCATTTCCGCATCATAAACATAATGTGAGCAAAAATCGCAGCAATTCTGACAGCTCATCTGTTATTCCTCCCGTAATTTTCAAAAAGGAGCTGCATACACAGCTCCTTAAAAACTTTTATTCTGTCATATTATCAATATCTGTATTTTCTACAGCAGCATCTATAACATCATCGCTTATTTCTTCAGCCGTATCAATATTTTCTGAAAGATACACATCGTTATCTTCCTCTACATAATCAGGCTTATCAAGCTTAAGGTCGATCTTTCTGTAAAGACTCATACCTGTACCCGCAGGAATAAGCTTACCTATAATAACGTTTTCCTTAAGACCTACAAGAGGATCAACCTTACCCTTTACGGCAGCATCAGTCAATACCTTTGTAGTTTCCTGGAATGAAGCAGCTGACAGGAAGCTGTCTGTTGCAAGAGATGCCTTTGTAATACCAAGAAGAGTTCTTGTACCTGTTGCCTCTTCCTTGCCTTCTTCTCTTGCCTTTGCATTTGCAGTTTCAAAAGCAAGCCAGTCGATCTGAGATCCCGGAAGGAGACCTGTATCACCGGCAGTTTCAACTCTTACTCTCTTAAGCATCTGTCTTACAATAACTTCAATATGCTTGTCGTTAATATCAACGCCCTGTAAACGGTAAACTCTCTGTACTTCCTTAAGGATATAGTCCTGTACACCTCTTACGCCGTTTATTCTCAGTATATCCTGAGGATAAATTGAACCCTCTGTTATCTGATCACCAGCTTCAATTACATCTCCGTTAAGTACGCAGACTCTTGAGCCGTAAGGGATTGAATAATCCTTAACAGTACCATCGGGAGCAACAACGCTTACATCCTCTTTCTTAGTTACCTTATTTACATTAACGGTAACCTTGCCGCCGAATTCGGCAATTATAGAACGTCCCTTAGGATTTCTTGCCTCAAAAAGTTCTTCAACTCTCGGAAGACCCTGTGTAAGGTCGTTACCGGAAATACCACCTGTATGGAATGTTCTCATTGTAAGCTGTGTACCGGGTTCTCCGATAGACTGTGCTGCAATAATACCTACAGCTTCACCTATCCTTACCTGTCTGCCGCTTGCCATATTTGAGCCATAACACTTAGAGCAAACACCATTAGGGCACTTACAGCTTAAAATAGTCCTTATTTTAACCTTTGTAACACCTGCTTCAATAACAGCATCTGCCATATCAGGTGTAATAAGTGTATCATTAGGAACTATGATCTCGCCTGTTTCAGGATTAACAATATCCTCAGCAGAAAATCTGCCTCTTATTCTGTCGCAAAGAGATTCGATCGTTTCCTGTCCGTCCATGAAAGCTTCCACTTCCATATATGGGATCTCATCTGAATTTTCGGCACAGTCTGTTTCTCTTATAATAATATCCTGTGAAACATCAACAAGACGTCTTGTAAGATAACCTGAGTCGGCCGTCTTAAGAGCTGTATCTGTAAGACCCTTTCTTGCACCGTGAGCGGAAATAAAGTATTCCTGAACAGTAAGACCCTCACGGAAGTTAGCCTTGATAGGAAGCTCTATAGTCTCACCGCTAGGAGATGCCATAAGACCTCTCATACCGGCTAACTGCTTGATCTGTCTGTTAGAACCTCTCGCACCTGAAAGAGCCATCATATAAATATCATTATACTGACCAAGGTTGTCAATAAGGGCCTTTGTGATCTTATCATCGATCTTTTCCCATACTGAAATAACCTTGTTATGTCTTTCCTCGTCAGTCATAAGACCACGTCTGTACATTTTGTTGATCTTGTTAACTTCTTCATCACCTTCGGCAAGAAGCTCATACTTAGCCTCAGGGATCTTCATATCGGAAACTGATACTGTAAGGGCAGCTCTTGTTGAGAACTTGTAGCCAAGGCTCTTAATATCGTCAAGTACCTCTGCTGTTTCTGTAGCAGGATGCTTGTGTATACATCTGTTTATGATCTTTCCTAATTCCTTCTTGCCTGTCAGGAAGTCAATTTCATACTTAAGCTGATTTTCTTCCTTGCTTCTGTCAACAAAGCCAAGATCCTGAGGAATGATCTCATTAAATATGATCCTTCCGCATGTAGTGTCAACAAGTCCTGACTTCATCTCACCGTTTATTTCCATCTGACGTCTTACTTTTATCTTTGCATGAAGGCTTATAACCTTGTTGTCATAGGCAAGGAGAACTTCGTTCTCATCCATAAACACCTTGCCTTCGCCGGGCTCTCCGTCCTTTGCAAGTGTAAGATAATAAATACCAAGTACCATATCCTGTGAAGGAACAGCAACAGGCTCACCGTCAGAAGGCTTTAAAAGGTTATTAGGTGAAAGAAGCAGGAATCTGCACTCTGCCTGAGCCTCAACGCTTAAAGGAACGTGAACAGCCATCTGGTCACCGTCAAAGTCCGCATTGTAAGCTGTACAAACAAGAGGATGAAGCTTTAAAGCTCTTCCCTCTACAAGAACAGGCTCAAATGCCTGGATACCAAGTCTGTGAAGTGTAGGGGCTCTGTTAAGCATAACCGGATGCTCTTTTATAACGCTTTCAAGAACGTCCCATACCTCAGGCTTGAGCTGCTCTACCATTCTCTTTGCACTCTTTATATTTGCAGCGATCTCATCGCTTACAAGCTTCTTCATAACAAAAGGCTTGAAAAGCTCTATAGCCATTTCCTTAGGCAGACCGCACTGGTATATCTTAAGAGTAGGACCAACTACGATAACCGAACGTCCCGAATAGTCAACTCTCTTACCAAGAAGGTTCTGTCTGAATCTACCCTGCTTACCCTTTAATAAGTCGGAAAGAGATTTTAAAGCTCTGTTTCCGGGACCTGTTACAGGTCTGCCTCTTCTGCCGTTGTCAATAAGTGAGTCAACAGCTTCCTGTAGCATTCTCTTTTCATTTCTTATAATAATGTCAGGTGTACCGTACTCGATCAATTTCTTTAATCTGTTGTTTCTGTTAATAACCCTTCTGTAAAGGTCATTAAGATCAGATGTAGCAAATCTTCCGCCGTCAAGCTGTACCATAGGTCTTAACTCAGGAGGAATAACAGGAACTACATCAAGTATCATCCATTCTGGTCTGTTTCCGCTCGCTCTGAATGCTTCAACAACTTCAAGCTTCTTTATGATCTTTGTTTTCTTCTGACCTGTAGCATCCACAAGCTCCTTCTGGAGTTCTTCAGACTCCTTGTCAAGATCAATAGCCTGAAGAAGCTCTTTTATAGCCTCAGCACCCATACCTACTCTGCATGAGCCCGGACCGTATTTTTCAATTGTTTCCCTATACTGCTGTTCCGTAATAACTTCTTTATAAACAAGGTTTGTTTCCCCTGAATCAAGTACAATATAGTTGGCAAAATAGAGAACTTTTTCAAGTTCCTTAGGACTCTTGCCAAGAATTGTACCCATCTTCGAAGGTATACCCTTAAAATACCATATATGTGAAACAGGAGCAGCAAGTTCAATATGACCCATTCTTTCACGTCTTACCTTGCTCTTTGTTATCTCAACGCCGCAACGCTCACAGATCATGCCCTTGTTTCTTATTCTCTTATACTTACCGCAGGCACATTCCCAGTCCTTGGTAGGTCCGAAAATTCTCTCACAGAACAAACCGTCTCTTTCAGGTTTTAAAGTTCTGTAATTGATGGTTTCAGGCTTAGTAACCTCACCATAGGACCATTTTCTGATTTTTTCCGGAGAAGCCAGGCCTATTCTAATAGAGTCAAAAACCATCTGCTTTTCAGTATCATTACTCATTTTTTACTCCTCCTCCTTGTCAATAAGCTTTTCAAAATCGGAAAAATCATCCAATAATTCCTCATCGTCAAGCTCATCATCTATTACAAAGTCCTCATCGTCAACCTCATCAAGATCAACATCCACATCATCAAGGGAAATACCGCCTAAAAGATCGTCAAGCTTATCCTCAACATTTTCATCATCTTCCTCAGGCTCATTGCCCTCCATATTTACATCCACACTAAGTTCTCTGTTTTCAGCAAACTCATCAATTTCAACATGTTCGCCTTCATTAAACACTTCAATGTCAAGAGCTAAAGCCTGCAATTCTTTAAGAAGAACCTTGAATGACTCAGGCACTCCCGGTTCAGGTATATTTTCACCCTTTACGATTGCCTCATAAGTGCTTACTCTTCCCACAATATCATCAGACTTAACAGTCAATATTTCCTGAAGTGTATATGATGCACCGTAAGCCTCAAGAGCCCAAACTTCCATTTCACCGAATCTCTGTCCGCCGAACTGTGCCTTACCGCCTAAAGGCTGCTGTGTAACAAGTGAGTAAGGACCTGTTGAACGTGCATGGATCTTATCATCAACAAGGTGGTGGAGCTTAAGATAGTGCATGAAACCTATAGTTGTAGGATTGTCAAACTCTTCACCTGTTCTTCCGTCTCTTAACTTTACCTTACCTGTTCTGTCAATAGGAACTCCTGCCCATTCAGCTCTGTGATCCTTGTTTTCGTCAAGATATGAGAATACATCATCTCTCAGGCTGTCCTTCCATTTTGCGGTAAAGTCCTCCCATGATGTATTTACATAGTCGTTAGCCATTTCAAGGGTAGTCATAATATCCTCTTCGTTAGCACCGTCAAATACAGGAGTTGCAACCTTCCAGCCGAGAACATTACTTGCAAGACCTAAGTGGATCTCAAGTACCTGACCAATGTTCATACGAGAAGGAACGCCCAGCGGGTTAAGAACTATATCAAGAGGACGTCCGTTAGGCAGATAAGGCATATCTTCAACAGGAAGTACTCTTGAAACTACACCCTTGTTACCATGACGGCCCGCCATCTTATCACCGACAGAGATCTTTCTCTTCTGTGCAATATATACTCTTACTGATTTGTTTACTCCCGGTGGAAGCTCGTCATTATCTTCTCTTGAGAATACCTTGACATCCACTACAATACCGCTTGTACCGTGAGGAACAGTCAGAGATGTATCTCTTACTTCTCTTGCCTTCTCGCCGAAAATAGCTCTTAAAAGTCTTTCCTCAGCAGTAAGCTCTGTTTCACCCTTAGGTGTAACCTTACCTACAAGTATTGAGTTAGGCTGAACTTCCGCACCGATTCTTATAATACCTGATTCATCAAGATCCTTAAGGGCATCGGCACCCATATTAGGAATATCTCTTGTTATTTCTTCATCGCCAAGCTTTGTATTTCTTGCCTCAGTTTCATATTCTTCAATATGGATAGAAGTATAAACATCATCCATAACAAGTCTTTCACTAAGAAGAACCGCATCCTCGTAATTATAACCTTCCCATGTCATAAAGCCTATAAGAGGGTTCTTACCAAGGGCAAGCTCACCGTCCTTAGTTGAAGGACCGTCTGCAATAACGTCACCTGCATGAACTCTCTGACCCTTGTCAACAATAGGGATCTGATTCATACAGTTAGACTGGTTAGATCTCTTAAATTTAATAAGGTCATATCTGTCACTTTCACCTGCATCTGTCTTAACAACAATACGTGCAGCATCAACATAAGTAACAACACCGTCATTTTTAGCAATTACACAAACACCTGAGTCCTTTGCAGTCTTGTACTCCATACCTGTACCTACAATAGGTGAGTCTGTAGTTAAAAGAGGAACAGCCTGACGCTGCATGTTGGAACCCATAAGAGCTCTTGTAACGTCATCATTCTGTAAGAAAGGAATAAGAGCTGTCGCAATTGAAACGAGCTGTCTGGGAGACACGTCCATTAAGTCAACTCTGTCCGGAGCTACCTGAATATTATCCTCTCTGAAACGGCATGTAACCTTTTCATTTATAAAATGCTTGTTTTCATCAAGCTCTTCATTTGCCTGAGCAATAGTATACTTTTCTTCCTCATCGGCAGCAATATATATAACTTCATCTGTTACAACAGGTATATCACCTGACTTGTCAACAATTCTGTAAGGCGCTTCAATAAAGCCGTATTCATTTATCTTTGCAAATGTTGCAAGAGAGTTGATAAGACCGATATTAGGACCTTCAGGTGTTTCAATAGGACACATTCTTCCGTAATGGGAATTGTGTACGTCACGAACCTCAAAGCCTGCTCTTTCTCTTGAAAGACCGCCCGGACCAAGGGCAGAAAGTCTTCTCTTGTGAGTAAGTTCACCAAGAGGGTTATTCTGATCCATAAACTGTGAAAGCTGTGAACTTCCGAAGAATTCCTTTATAGCCGATGTAACAGGCTTAATATTTATAAGTGCCTGAGGAGTAACGGAATCTGAATCCTGAGTAGTCATTCTTTCTCTTACAGTTCTTTCCATTCTTGAAAGGCCGATCCTGAACTGGTTCTGTAAAAGCTCACCAACGGCTCTTATACGTCTGTTGCCAAGGTGATCAATATCATCCTTGTTACCTACACCGTAGTCAAGATGAATACAATAATTAATTGAAGCCATAATATCTTCAAGGGTAATATGCTTTGTAACAAGTTCAAACATATTAGCCTTAACAGCAGCCTTAAAGCTTTCCGCATCATCATTTGCTTCAAGAAGGTCCATAAGAACAGGAAGATATACTCTCTCCTTTATCTTTAAATCAGAAGCCTTAAGTCCGAGACCTGCAATATAGTCATCGATCTTTACAGTCTTGTTTGAAAGTATCTTAACGCCTCTGCCGTCAACATCGATATATATAGCGTCGATACCGCTGTCCTGAAGCTTGTCACACATTTCTTCTGTAAGTACAGTTCCGGCTTCACATAATACCTCACCTGTCATAGGATCAACGGCATCTTCTGTAAGCTTATAGCCTGCAGCTCTGTTGGCAAAAGCAAGTTTTTTGTTAAACTTGTATCTTCCCACATGAGCAAGGTCATATCTCTTGTAGTCATAGAACATATTGTTAAGAATAGTCTGTGCAGACTCCACTGTAGGAGGCTCGCCGGGACGAAGCTTCTTGTATATTTCAATAAGACCCTCTTCATGAGTCTTTGTAACATCCTTTTCGATCGTAGCAAGAATTTTAGGTTCTTCACCGAAAAGGTCGATAATGTCCTGATCAGATCCGATACCAAGAGCTCTTATAAGTGTTGTAACAGGAACTTTTCTGTTTCTGTCAACTCTTACAGAAAAGACATCATTACTGTCTGTTTCATATTCAAGCCATGCACCTCTGTTAGGTATAACAGTAGATGTAAGAAGGTTCTTACCATCCTTGTCCTTTGTTATATCATAATATATACCGGGTGAACGTACCAACTGGGAAACTATAACTCTTTCAGCACCGTTAATAACAAATGTACCTGTCTCAGTCATTATAGGAAATTCACCCATATAAATTTCCTGTTCCTTAACCTCTGCAGCATCACCCTTTGTACGAAGTCTTACCTTAACCCTTAAGGATGTTGCATAGGTAGCATCTCTGTCTTTACATTCTGCAATAGAGTACTTGGTTTCACTGTCAAGCTTGAAGTCTACAAACTCCAGAATATAATTGCCGTTGTAATCACTTATAGGTGAAATATCGTCAAACACTTCAGCCAGACCCTCATCAAGAAACCACTGATAACTGTCCTTCTGAAGTGCAAGAAGATTAGGCATTTCCAAAACTTCTTCAACCCTAGCGTAGCTCATACGCATAGTGTCACCACTGCGTACAGGACGTAATCTGTTCTTTTCCATTGGCACTTTCACTCCTTCATTATTTTTTAAATATATTTATTATCTCTTTTGTTCACACTTTCTTCATATTTTCCGAAATTATTTACAATTTATTAACATTTATCCCTTGACAGACAAGGTTTAATCGTGATATAATTTCTATATGTCAAAAGGTATTTTTAACTAAAGATACAGTATATTATTTTAACACCATTTTCCACCCTTGTCAAGCATTTTCAAGAGTGTTTTTTCTTTTTTATGCATATTTTTTACGTCAAAAAACCGTAAATTAACATACAGTGTAATTTACGGTTTTTATTATTAGCGAATTCTGTTTTTCCCAAAAACTTATCCGGCAATTTTACACATACTCAAACTTATCCACATCAAATACGCCCTTATCCCCAAGCTTAAAATGAGGAATAACAAGAAGTGATATAAATCCCAGTATCATAAGAGTTTCATTGCTTCCGCTTGGTGAAAGAGTTTTTGCCGCTTCAACGATCTTTTCATGTTCACTTACAACTTCTTCCACACTCTTTTCTGACATTATACCTCCCACAGCAAGCTCCATTTTTGCAATGACCTTTTTATCACTTACTACCACAATGCCCCCTTGCTTACCGAGAGCATTTACGGCAGCAGCCATATTTTCACTGTCACTGCCTATAACACTTATATTGTGGGAATCATGTCCTATAGTCTGAGCGATGGCACCATTTGCTATGTCAAGTCCCTTTACATAGCATCTGCCAATATTGCCCGTCTTATGATACCTTTCAATATTAGCACAGAGAGAAAGCCCTTCTTCACTTTCACAGTAAACGCCGTCGGTTATAAGACTTCCCTCATTGAGAGAAATAACCATTTTATTCTTGTCAAAAGGCATATACAGATCCTCAGCCTTTATTTCATCAATGTTTACGGTATTTTCAACCTTTGATGTGTCAGCTCCCTTTACTTCAAAAAGAGCCTTTCCCTTTTCGGCAACAAGTACGCCTTTTTTGTATACCTGTTCTATTTGGGTTGCATTGATATCCCTTGTAACCACAATATCTGCATCAAAACCGCTTGCAATAGCTCCCTTTCTGCCCAAATTATAGCTTACACAGGAGTTATAGCAGGCCATTGTATAGGCATCAATAGGGTCATAGCCAAGCTTAACAGCCTTATCTATACAGTGGGATATAGTTCCCTCTCTTATGACCTCTGCAGGGTGCTTGTCATCTGTACAAAAGGCAAAGTGACGCATATTATAAGGATTTACAGCCTTCATAAGCTCTTCCAGATTTTTAGCTCCCGTGCCCTCTCTCACAAATATGTCAAAACCCTTGCTTATCTTTTCAAGTGCCTCATCAGCCGTACTGCATTCATGGTCATTTTTTATACCGCCGCAGGCATAGGCATTAAGTCCCATACCCCTTATCATAGGTGCATGTCCGTCAATATATTCTGCTGATTCCAGCTTTTTATGCACATCAGGTACACAAGCTGTAACACCGGGGTAATTCATCATTTCTCCAAGACCCAGGAAGTCATACTTCTTAAGAAGTTCTTCTGTCATTTCTCCGTCAATTACACAGCCTGCATGGTCAAAAGGTGTTGCAGGCACACAGGAAGGCAGCATAAAATGCACTTCAAGAGGGGATGACTTGCTGTCCTCTATCATAAAGGCAAGTCCATCTTCACCTTTTACATTTGCAATTTCATGAGGGTCTGCAATAACTGTTGTAACACCCTTAGGCATAACAGCCTTTGCATACTGAGAAGGCGTGACCATTGCAGATTCAATGTGTACATGGCTGTCCACAAAGCCGGGAGCAATATATGCTCCCTTTACATCAATTTCCCTTTCCCCCTCATAGTCACCTGTGCCAAGTATAACTCCGTCCTTGACAGCAACATTGCCTTCAACAATTCTGTGATTTAAAACATCTATTATTTTACCGTTTTTAAGAACCAGGTCTGCCTTAACATTACCTAAAGCAGACTGAATAATATCTTTAAGCATAAATTCCCTCCTGCCTTACTCCACTATGTCATTTTCCGTATTGATATCAGATCCTAAAACATACATGAAATACAGATATTTTGCGGCCTTCTCTCTTGTAACAACGCCCTGAGGATCAAGAGTATATCCGTTCTCCATTTTACCTCTTTCAACATCCTCACTTCTTATTAAGCCAAGCTCATAGGCTTCTTCCATTGTATCCCTGTACTCGGGAGATATCTGATCCTTGTCTGTAATATTGCCATAGCCAACAAGAGGATAGTACTGGGCCTCTTCTCCCACAAGGTTAGGATCATAGTTAGGATCATCGGGAGAAATATTCGTACCATTGTAATCAGTCATATACTTAGGCTTTTCTGTAAACTTATAATTATATGCATCAAGGTTGATCTGTGTCATGACCTCTCTTGTAAGGACACCTTCGCCATACTTAGCAGGGTCTACACAGCCTTTACCGTAAAGCTTCTCAATAGCATAAACATATTCAGAAACAGTCATTTCAGCATTTGGTCTGAAACATTCTTCACTGTCCTTGGTCATTGCACCAAGCTGTACCATTTTTTCGATCTGATTTCTGTAATAAGCATTTTCACCCGTAACGTCTTTACAAACTTCGGGATAGGCCTGTGACCAGTCACCTGCTCTTACATCAGTCGTCATTGCCTCTACAACAGGTTTAAGCTCTGTATAGCTGTCAGAAAGAGTTTTTACCTCTTCGGCTACTATTCTTGCATACTGCTTTGCAAGAGCTTCCTTGAAATGAGTTGTATCAATTTTGTTATCAGGATGTCCGTTTGCATAACTTCCACTGTTTGTCTTTCCCGGAGTCTCCCCTGCTTCAAGGGACATAACCATTGCCATTGCCGCATCATAACCTATTTCCGTAAGGTATTCACAGCTTAATGTATTCAAGTCTACAAGAGGAATATTATATTCTTCCGCAACCTCTCTCATTACCTTAGGGAACTGTCTGTCCTCTTTGGTAAATGTATTCTTAAATTCTCCGTCCTCATACTTGCTTGCTCTTGTCATAGGAGTTACAAAAACAGGTATCATACCCCTTGCCTTTATTGCAGGAATATAGCAGTTTTCAAGATAAGATCTGTACATAGCCTCAGTTGAACCAACACCAAATCTTGCTGTAGGGTCTGAGGCTGTGCCTATATCATTACCTTCTTTTTCGTCATTGTGCCCTGACTGTATGAACACAAAATCCCCTTCACTGCCTGTCATAAGCACATCATTAAGTCTGCCTTCCTGATACATCTGTTTAACAGAACGTCCGCCCATTGAATAATTTATAACATTTATTTCATCAGGATCAAAAAGTCTGTCAAAGACCTGACCCCAGCCGCACATAGGAGCTTCTTCAAAAAGGTAAGACTTAAGCGTGGAATCTCCCAGAAGATAGATCGTTGCCTTGTCTGATGTATTGTTTTCAACAGGTGTTATCTTTATAGTCTTTAATGTTACAGGCTTATTTATTTCTCTTGCCTCAACTTCAATATCTATAAAACCTCTTCCGTTTGCATAGTCAAATGACCACACATCTCCCTCCCATTTTGCAGGGTGCTGATTGGCAACAAGCTTTGCCGCATCCCAGTAAGGAGAGTTTTCAATTCTGTATGTCTGCATTGCATTTACACTTAAAAGAGCGTTGTTTTCTCCGCCCTCAACCTCTACTTCAATATGATAGCCTCCCGCAGGCACCTTTACTCTGAAAACCATACCCCCATAGTTATAACAGGTAGCCTTGTTAATATCCAATTTATTTCCGTCCTTATCAACGGTATTAAACATAGGTACGCTTTGTTCCGTAACAGTAAAGCCCTCATCACTTGTCTTTATCTTTGACATATTTACAGTTCTTTCAGGCATTGCAGTTGTAGTATTTACAAAACCGAATCCTCTGTCATAATCATATTTTTCAACTGTACGCACTTTTTTAGCACCCTCAATATACTGGGAAGTGAAATTAAAAACCATAGGCTCAATTTCCTCCTCAGCCTGTGCAAAAACGGGAACAGACAAAGTAATTGCCGCCGCCATTAAAACCGAAATAACCCTTTTAAGTTTCATTGTTAAAACCTCCTGTCCATATTCTGTATTTTAAGTATACTATCTTTATCAGTAAATAGCAAGATTTACTGAATAACAAATCCTTTTATACAAATTCCCTGTTCTTTCTGTACTTAAGGGGAGATATCCCTCTGCTTTTTTTAAACACGTCACCGAAATAATTGCTGTCATTAAAGCCTATTTTATATGCTATTTCAGTTATAGAAAGCCTTGTTTCAAGGAGAAGTTCACAGGCTTTCTGTATTCTTAAATTAAGGAGATATTCCTTAAATCCAAAGCCTGTTACCTCTTTAAACTTTTTTGAAAAATAAGTACTGCTCATATTGACCATATACGCCACCTGGGGCAGTGTCAGATTTTTATTGTAGTTATCCATAATATACTTAGCTGCAGCCTGTATACTTTCATCGCAGCTGCTTAATCTGTCTGTATTTTTCAAAACATCAATGCCACTGTTTCCTTCTGAAATATGTCTTTTATACCTTATTAAAAATATTATAAGCTCATTAAGATAGCATTCCATAAGTCTTTCGGAAAACTCGTCCTTATTTTTATATTCGTTGTAAAGCTGTGAAATAACACCTTCAACATATTCTCTTCTCTGTATAGGTATAGGGAAAATTTTCTGTTCAAAGCATTCATCTATCTCCTCGCGTCCATATTTTTCTATCAGGTATGATATATGTCTGTCATCAAACAATATATAAGTTCTCTCATTTAACATATCGGAACTGTAGGCAGTCTGGTGCATAACATTTTTATTGATCAAAACCAGTGTTCCTTTTGAAATGTTGTATATATCACTTTCTATAAAGAATTTTCGTGTGCCCGACACAAGATAATATATCTCATACACAGGGTGAAAATGGGCGTTTTTCATTTCATAGAACTTTCCCTGACGGTCAGTACCCACCTCTATTTCACTATAACCGGTTCTTATCATAGCTTCACCACCTAAAAATATCTGTAATTTGATTATATCACACAAACAATTAAAGGTAAATACATTTTTCTTGCAGTAAAATATAAACATTACTGAGGAGGTAAAGAAAATGATAAATTTAAGTTTTGAAAAAGTATATTCAACAGACAGAATAAAAGAAAATTGTTATATAGGACTTCCTTTCAGAAAGGGACAGCTTAATGACATTTCAAAAGTTTCAGTGACGGATAGTGAAAACAGAGAATATGCCTCTCAGTCAAAGGCAACTGCATACTGGCAGGACGGAAGTATAAAATGGCTTTTCACACGATTTGAGGCAGACATTCCAGCAAACAAAGGCGCGGAATATATACTCCACACTGACAGAAGTCCTGCTCCCTTTGAAGGCATAAATTTTAAAAACAATGTAATTGATACGGGAGAATTAAAGCTGAAGCTTGGCACAGGTAATATGCTTTTTGACTATATAGAATACAAAGGCAAAAAGTATGACAATATTATAAAAATGCCACTTTTAGAAGATAAGTCAGGAAATAAATATACACCTTCTATTTATGACTGGCAGATTTTAGAACAGGGAAAGCTCTGCACAATATTAAAAGTACAGGGTTCTCATACTCTCAATAACAAAAGAGTTTATGCCTTTGAAATAAAGCTTACATTTTACAGAAACAAATCCTCATTTGAATTTGCATACAGGTTAATAAACACAACCGATGAAAGGCTTGACATAAAAAGCCTTGTGATACCTGTTGAAAAAAACAGCAAAGGAAATGTAAGAGCACTTACGGGAATTTCAAATTACAAAACAAGGTTTACAGAAAGCAAAGGGGAAGAAATTTTCACATATGTGGACGCCGAAATGCTTAAATACGAATCAAACGAACACAATGCTGAAGTATTTTACGGCACATTTTTCGGAGACCTGACAGATGAGGAAACAGGAATTACAGCAACAGTATATCAGGCACAGCAGAATTTCCCGAAAGCTGTAAAGGTATCCTCTGACAAAATGGAAATTATGCTTGTTCCCGAAGATATAGGCAATGTCAAATTTGAAAGAGGTATGGCAAGAGAGCAGAGAGTACAGTTTTATTTCCATGACACAGAAGAGGATATACAAAGTATAAATAACAAAACAATAATATATCAAATGCCGGACAAGCCTTATGTAAAGCCCGAAGTATTCAGGCAGGCAGATGTATTCCATGATGTATTCACAGATAAGTATAACTATGACATAGAGCTGTTCATTATGGCAAAGGCAGACGAACATGCCCGCTGTTTCGGTATGATGAACTGGGGCGATGCTCCCGATTTAGGCTACACCGCACAGGGCAGAGGCGGCGGTGCCCTTGTATGGACAAACAATGAATATGACTTTCCTCATGCCTGTACCCTCCAGTATGTAAGAACAGGTACAAGAAGATTTCTTGACTATGTACTTGTAGCTGCAGAACACTGGATGGACGTTGATGTATGCCACTACAGCAATGATCCTCTTATTATGGGCGGTCAGTACGAACATACAAACGGGCACATTTTAGGCAACCATATAGCCTGCTCCCATGAATGGGTGGAAGGACTTCTGGACTATTATCACTTTACAGGCAATATTGAAGCCTACAACACAGCAATAGGAATAGGCGAAAACATAACAAGACTGCTTGAAACACCAATGTTCAAAAACGTCGGCGAGGCAAACGCAAGAGAAACAGGCTGGGCACTGCGTACACTTACAGCCCTTTATATTGAAACAAACGATGAAAAATGGCTTGAAAAATGTGACTGGATAGTAGGTCATTTTGAGGAATGGGAAGAAAAGTACGGTTTATGGCTTGCCCCATATACAGACAATACGGCAATAAGAGTTGTGTTTATGATTTCCGTAGCCGTAGGAAGCCTTATGCGCTATTATAGGGTAAGACCACAGGAAAAAATAAAGGGAATGATATTAAGGGCAGTAAAGGATCTTTGCGACAACGCAAGACTTGAAAACGGTCTGTTCTATTACAAGGAGCTGCCAAGCTTAAAAAGACTGGGAAACAATCCCCTTATACTTGAAGCCCTTACAATAGCCTATGAATTAAGCGGAGATGAGGAATATATTAAAGCAGGCTTGCCTACCCTTAAATATGTTATGAGCTATAAGGCAGCAGGCTTAAGCTTTAACAAGAGAATAGAAGAAGACAGCCTTATACAGGGAAGTATGGGCACAAAGAGTTTTGCACAGCTTATGATCCCTGTGACCGTGTTTTATGTAACAGCACAAAACCTTGGTTTACTTTAATATCCGTTTTTAACGTCTATAGACTTCTGTCCATAGGCGTTTTTTGCATTCAATATTAATTTCAGAAAGCATTTCACCCTTGTTAAAACATTGACATTTTGTTATAGGTATGCTACTATAATACATATAATAAAATAACAAAACAGGTGTTTAACCGTATTATTAATTCCTTTTTACTCCCTGTAATTATTTATTCCGTTGGGGCAAATATCAGAGAAAGAGAGGTATATATGAACACAATGTCCCCAATTACAGTAATATCAAAAAAAATTAAAAAGAGAGGCGGGAAAGAAAATGAAAAAAATCATGTCACTTATTATTTCAGCAGTTATACTGATATCGTCCCTGAGCATGGCTGTATATGCCGCATCTCCTGTTTCCGGAAAATGCGGAGATAACCTGACATATACATACAGTGACGGAACACTTACAATAAGCGGAACAGGACCTATGTACAATACCGAATACAACGCAGAAAGCTATATAAATTACGGCTGGGTTGAAAATCCTCTTGAAATTGATACACTGATATTGCATGAGGGAATGACTACCATCGGAGCATATGCCTTTTCATCCCTTAACATTTCCGGGGAAGTAACTATACCGGAAGGTGTAACAAGTATAGGTCTTGGTGCTTTTTCTCACAGTATGGGTATAACAAGTGTATCAATACCGGCAACCGTAACAAATATAGGCACGGCAGCCTTTTATGACTGCCCTCTTATAGACATATATTACGGTGGAACTCCCGAACAGTGGAATAGCATAACCTTCGGTGAAGAAAATAATAACATATATGATGCGGAAGTACATGTAACTTCCACATCGGTTACACCTTCACAAAACACAGCCCCTTCATCATCTGATGAGATCAAAGTAATTCTTAACGGAAATACTCTTCAGTTTGATCAGCCTCCCGTTATTTCAAAGGGACGCACACTTGTACCTATGAGAGCAATCCTTGAGGCTCTGGGTGCATCCGTTGAATGGGACAGTGAAACCAAGTCGGTTACATCTGCCAAGAACAATACCGTCGTCCTGCTTACTGTAGGCAGCACAACTATGACATACAGTAAGGCAGGAGAAAGTATCGTAAATGTGACCTTGGATGCTCCTCCAGAAATTATAAACGGAAGAACAATGATACCCGCAAGAGCTATAGCTGAGGCATTTGACTGTGATGTCAAGTGGGACTCTGCAACAAGAACAGTTACAATAACATTCAATACGATCTCATCAACCGATAACATTGAAACAGAGCCGGTTACCGAGGCTGTTACTATAGCTGAAACAGAGACCGAAACAGTAACAAGCATAACCGAGCCTCGGACTGAAGCGGAACCTTTAGAAATCACTCAGACCCTTATTAAGGGATTCGGAGCTGTAAATGCCGGTGAATCAGCCGGAAATATTCTGGATGGCAAGCCCGGGACAAAGTGGTGTTCTGTGGTTCCCACAAGCGCTGAAAGTAACAGGCCTTATATAATATGGGAAGTTTCAGAGCCTGTAAAGGTTACGGGATATACAATTGTTACAGCAAATGACAACAGCAAGTATCCCGGAAGAAATCCTATGAACTGGACATTGTACGGCTGTAATTCATCTTCCGAACCTGATATAAACAGCAACTGGACTGTCATTGACGAAAGGAGCAACGACCGCTCACTTCCCGATGAGGACTTTGCAGACAGATATTTCACGGTTACAGGAAATGATTCCGAATACAAGTATTATATGCTTATGATCACGGCATCAAGAGGTGATGTTATGATGCAGATGTCAGAATTTGAGCTCAATTATGAAGGCAGCGGAATTACACCAAATTTAAACAACTCCGCCGGCACATCATCACAGCAATCACCTGCTGAAAGCTCATCTTCCGCAAGCACATCATTGGCTCCTCAAACCTGCCCTATATGCAACGGCAGCGGTATGATCATCTGTCCTTACTGCCACGGCACAGGTCAGGGTGCTTCAATGTATATGCTTGGACAGGAAGTTCCTCAGGGCTGTACTTACTGCGGAAGCACCGGACAAAGACTTTGCAGCGGCTGCGGCGGTTCAGGAAAAGTTTAATACATAAATTTGAACCATCTGTATTGCAGATGGTTCTATTATTATCTGGCAAAAAGTATCATCTCTCAACGTTTGTAAACCAACTAAGGATGTTTCTCCCTTCACTATTTAAAATTTATCACTAAAATCAGTTTAATTCCATGGATAATACTTAACAGGTCAGTAGTTAAATAAAATACCATAATTGGGTTGAAAATTTTGTCATATTATGTTATATTTATGTTGTAAAAATTTATAAATTATGTCCATATTTTATACCATGTTACATGATAGAATATACTAAAACTAAATAAATAATTAAAATATTAATTTAAGAAAGAAGGTAATAATATGAAATGTCCGATTTGTAATCATTCAGGAGGAAATATGAGAAGATGCAAAAAATGCGGTAAAGTTTATTGCAGATCCTGTGCAAATAAGGGCGCCGGCGATTACAAGAAGGTTGCGGCTAACAGGTGCCCTTATTGCGGAGTCCTGAACTCAAGCGAATCTGTAAAATAAGGATACATTTAAGTTTTACATGAGGTGGCTATATGTTTGGAAATACTGATAAACCTATCGAAAAAATTATTAATGATACTTTTGGTGTATACAGCTATGTTGAAGGCTTATGTCGGTTTATAGTAAACTGCGATACTCCCATGACTATTTCTATACAGGGAGATTGGGGCAGCGGCAAAACAAGTATGATGAATATGATCAGAGAAAAAATTTCAAGGGATGTCTGTCCTATATGGTTTAACACATGGCAGTTTTCCCAGTTTAAAATGCAGGATGAACTTGCTGTGTCCCTGATGTATTCTTTGCTTGATGAACTTGATTACAGCAAAGAAAACATAAAAAAGATTTTCGGCTTTCTGGGTGGTGCTGCTAAGCTTGCCACAGGAATTATAACCGAAAGGATCGCCGGAGGATACCTTGCAGATGAAATAACCGGTGCAATGGAAGGCGGCAATTTCGACTATCCTTCTGAAATCAAAGATTTAAAAAACAAGTTTCAGGAAGCTATAAATAAAAAACTACATGCCGAAAATAAAGAACGTGTGGTTATATTTATTGACGACTTGGACAGGCTGCAGCCGGAAAAGGCTGTGGAACTTTTAGAGGTGCTTAAAATCTTCCTTGATTGCGAAAACTGTGTATATGTTTTAGCTGTAGATTATGAAGTTGTTACTCAGGGAATAAAGAAAAAATTCGGTGACTCTGTAGGCGAGCAAAAAGGGAAAAACTTTTTCGATAAGATTATTCAGCTGCCCTTTAAAATGCCTATTGCTCAGTATGATATATCAAAATATGTTTCAAATATGCTTGCAAAAATGAGCATAAGCACAGATAACAAAACTGTGGAAAGCTATGTTTCCCTTATAAGCAATTCCGTGGGCTGCAATCCAAGAAGTATGAAAAGATTGTTTAATACATACTTACTTCTTGATATAATTTTCAAAAACAAATTTTCAAATGAGCAGCGTGAAAATTCAAACATTTTGTTATTTGCAATTATTTGTATGCAGACTGAGTTTGATGATTTATATAAATACATAGTATCAAATCGTGATATAATTGATGCTGAAATGCTTGCATCACTGGAAAAAGATATTGATTCAGATGAAGATCTGATCGCCGAACTTTCAGCATCCGATGAGACTGAACTTTCCCGTATATCAAATTTTATGGCTAAATTTAACCTTATTTTACAAAATGAAACCGGAACAATATCGGACAAAAGCATAGATGGGTTAAAAAATTTACTTTCATTTTCAACAGTTACTTCAGTCAACGTTAATGAGAATATTGAGTTAAAAACGGATTATGACTGGAAATACAGGTACATTAATAAAGATATTGCAAAAAATGTCAATTCTGTTCTGCAGTCTGAATATAGGTATAATTTCAGAATATGGCAGGCAAAAAAGAATACAAGGTCTCACAGAATATCTGATGTATGGGGGATAATGGATTTAAAAACAGGAAATGATGCCTATTACACTTTTGATTATTCTCTTAAAACCGATTACTCTCTCGGAATGACATTCTTAAATCTGTCAATATATCATGACAGATCAATAACAGATGAAGAATTTAATAACGTATTTAATGAAAACCCATTATCATACAGATGTATAAAAAATAACGGAAATCTGCAATACGAAAAAGTACTTCGCTTTCTTGATGCTGAAGCTTCCGATATCAGCAGCAAAATTGTTACAGTAATCAGGAATGCTGTAAATGAACTTAATGCTTTTCTTGAAAGGAAGTAATATATATGGTTAAAATTATATTTTTAGTAATTTGGGTGTATTTGCTGATCTGTATATTAGCTGCGTTTTTAAACGCATATTTTAAAAGGGCACAATGTCCTGTGTGCAGAAAAAGAAATGCAGTTTGTGTTTCTCAAAAAAAGCTTCGTGAAGAAAATATATACTTTAAAGAGAAAGAAACAATAAAAGAGTATAAAAATATATATAAATCAAGAACTGATTTCGGAATGAAAACAGCAACAGACCAATTCTTTAATCCGCCCGAAAAGCTTATCGTTCGGGATGTAATGATCCCCGGGAAAAGAATCTGGTATAAAATTAAATATAAGTGTAATAACTGCGGCAACACTTTTTATAATCAGGTATATGAGGACAAAAAGCCAACTGTGATTAATAAGCAATAAGGGAGGAATTTTTTATGGCAACACCTATTTATTTTGTAAACAATAAATATGAACGAGGTGCAGTTAAAGTATTTATTACAGACAACAAATATGAAAAAGATATTATAAAGGTATGGGTCACAAATAATAAATATGAAAAAGGTGCCCTTAAAGGATTTGTTGTTCAGAATAAGTATGATGCACAAATGAAAATTTATATCTGTCAGAATAAACATGAGAGATAGAGGTAAATAATTATGTATAGTATAAATAATATAAACTGCTGGATTATTAATTTAAAACCCTTTTACAACAGTATAGGCAATGATATAATAAAGGAATTTCAGCTGGAATGTGTTGAAAAAAATATTTTTGGTATCGGCTGGTACCTTGATGGCTTTGAAGGAAGTCTTGCAGATAATAAAGAAGCTTTTTTAGGTGCATACAATAATGACAGTGCATATAAAGCCATTAAAAAGGCAGTTGATAATATAGATAAAATCAAAGAAGGCGATTTAGTTATAATGCGTCTTAGAGACGCTCATTATTACATAGGTCAGGTTTCAGAAAGGGCTTTTCACACAAATAATATTTTCAGCAGTGAATATTTTGACACAAGACTTTCATGGATGTGCAGAGTTTCCCAATGGCTTGAATTTAAAACCGATGAAAATCTCCCATCAGAAATAATAGGACGATTGTCACAGCGCAGGCAGCCGACTCTGTCAAGAGTGGCAAATGACAGACAAAGGTTGTTGATTGCTGCAGCACTCAATACAATATCAAAAGGAAAAATCGATGGAGTATCAAAGATAAATCTCACACCTGATAATTTTTCAAGATCCTTGGCTTATATGGAGCTTGAAGATCTTGTATGCAGCTATATTTACAACGAAATAAGAAATGCGTATCCTGACAGCAATTACATATTACTGCCCTCATCCTGTAAGGTCAGCCGTCCTTTATATGAATTTATTTTTGTATGTGCCGGCGAAAAGCCTGTTACCTGTCAGGTTAAGAGTGAAGATTTTATAGATATTAAAAAACATATTGATGATTCTTACAGAAAAATATATTTCTTTTCAGGCAAAGGTTATATTAACGAAGAAGCGAAACAGGATAACATGGAGATAATAAGCCGTGAAAAGTTGTTTGAATTCTTAACAGACAATGCCCAATATATGTACTCAAAAATATCTAAATATTACACCTTTGACGAAACCGGCATTGATTTATAAATAGGGGCTGTTGCAAAATGAATGATTTTTCATTCGTTTTGCGGCAGCCTTCTCTTTTTTACTTATTTTTACGAAAAAAATAAGAGCT
>CAJFNV010000112.1 GCA_904395805.1 Candidatus Gallispira edinburgensis
ACATTTACGGGTTCTTCGGAACCCGTTTTTCTTTTGAATATAAAAAAACTGTTGCAAAATAGTTTCCTATTTTGCAACAGCCTCTTAACAAGCAAAGGATAAAAGCTATAGGGGAAATAGTTTTTATACCATAATAACGGAAAGATACGGACTATTTGGGAAGTAGTTTGTATCAAATAACAATGAATATTTAATTATTATATTTGGGAGGATTATGATAATTGCACTACGAAGAGGCAGTTTGCCTTTTTTTAGTGACAGCAAACGCTTATAACGTATTGGGGGATACAAAGACGTGTATATAGATTTGTGTGCAGATATGTGTATACAACGAAGTGAACGCTTTGTGACCTGGAGTTACAGAGCGTTTTTTATTTTTACAACTAAATTAGAAAAGTGATAATAGCTTAAAGGGTCTGTATGATTTTTATATATACGGGGGTGTAATTATATGAAAATTATTAAGAAACTGTTATCATCTTTTATGATTATTGTAATGATGCAAAATATCATTGTTTGTAACACATGGGCGGAAGAAAGCAGCGGATCTGAAGGTTATGAGCAGATAGATGAAACGGGAGGCATGCCTGAGGATATGGGAGAAGCGGCTGAAAACAGTGATATAAGTGATGATATAAATAATGATGCGGATGAAGGGTCAAATGAAGAAGAAAATGATACAGTAATTATAGAAGAGAATACAGAAAATGAAGAAGAAACGTCTGACGAAAGAGAAGAGAATGAAAATACAACTGAATATATAAGTGAAACTGAGACTGAAAATATTACAGAAGCAACGGAAGCCGAAACAGAGGATGTTGCAGTGACAGAAGAAACCGAGGCTGAGACTAACGAGGCTGCAAGTGAAGAAACAGCGGCAGAGGATACGGAGGCACAGGAAACAGAGGTGTCAACGGAAAATGATGTTACTGATTCGGAAGGCAGCAGCGGAGGCAGCAGCGGTAATTCTGACAAAAACAGTAATTCAGAAATTGAAGAAAAGGTTGAGATTACATCGGAAGAGAACACAACGGAGGTTAGTACGGAATCACTGTTTAACTCTCTTGCATCACCAAGCAAGCCGGGAGAAACATCTCACAAAGTGGAGCTGGAATTAAACGGCGGAAGCCTGAATGATGATGAATGGGAAGGAAACAGCAAAGTTGTTGTGACAGGGGGAAGTGTTATACTGCCTGTACCTGTGCAGACAGGAGCTGTGTTCAAGGGCTGGAGCCAGACTGTTAACGGTACAGCGGAATATTCAGGGGGCGAAGAAATACGCAATATAACTTCAAACCGTAAGTTTTATGCTGTATGGGAATGGGAAAAGTACACAGTTAAATTTGCGCTGAATGCAGATGATACGGAATATATGTGGGAAGTGCAGATAGAGTATGGCTATGAACTGTGGCTTGACAGAAGTATGACTCCATGGACTGATGTACCGGAAGAGGACTGGGAAATCAGTGATGATGAAGAAACCTATACGGCAACGGTTGGATTTGAATTTGAAGATGAACCACCTGTATATGTTGTGGTCACAAAAAGGATAAGTAAATATAATGCTGGCGGGGAAGAAAAGGAATTTACATATTACACATTTGAATATGAAAATACAAAGTGGTTTACTGCTGCAGAAGGTATAATTCCCGAAAAGGAAGGCTTTACATTCAGAGACTGGTATATGACAGAGCCTGAGGCGGGAGGCAGCGGAATAACTGCCGATACTTTGTATATAGCAAGATATCTTGATACAGGGGGATATATTGCAAATGTCAACTATAAGTATGTGAACAAAAAGACTGCCGCAGATTCTATATCTTCCGTTCTTGAGTATAACTCAGAAGGAGGTAATCATTATATTGAATTTGAATTCAGTGCACCGAATATAGATGGCTTTTATCCTGTTATAAAAACAAGTTCATTAAACGGAACAGAACTTGAGGATGCATATGGAAATTTCCATGAAATAGATGTGAACGGACTTGATCTTTATACTGAACTGAAAGCGGATGAAGGTGATGGGTCCCATTGTGAATATATTTATAAAATCAGAATAGATATGGAAAAGGCTTCATTTACAACACCTGAAGGAGATACAATCCAAGACGAAGAAGCAAGGATCCATTGTATAATATTTAATGTGGAATATGCTCCTGTCGCAGCAGAATATACGGTCAGCTATTTCAGAGAAATACTTGGGGATGATCCGGGAGCGCATATAGGAGAGTATGAGCTGTATGAATATGTTGAAGTTAAGTATGATGCTGACAATGAAAAGTGGATCAGAACAGAATATGAGCCTGCATGGCAGGCACAGCTTGAAAATGTAAAGTATGAAATAAATGAAAGCATTATATACTACAGGTATACAGGATATACACCTGTTTCGCAGATTGAAATAACAGGAGATGAAGAGGGCTATTACAACGGTGATATAATTATTCCTGAAAAAAGAGAGTATTACAATGACAATGGCGTTACTGAATATGAAGACTACAGAGGATTTGTAATGGGCGAAGGTTCAAATCAGCTTACAGAAGACGGTGTTGAACTTAAAGCGGGAAATAATAATATAAATCTCTTTTACAGCAGGGAAGATTATCACATTTATTATATTACTGACAGCGAAAATGACGGAATGAGAAATGCTCTCTTTGTATATGGTGCAGATGTTCCTGATCCGGGAACAGTAACAAGAACAGGATATGCTCTTGACACATCAAAGGGAAGCAATGGATGGATATACTACACGGAAATACCTCAGAATAACACAGATAATAACAGTATACTTTATAATGGTACAGGTTATAAACCTGATACCATGCCTGATATGAATATATTTGCAAAGGCACAGTGGACTGAGTCGGATACTACATATACAGTTAATGTATGGCTTGAGTCGGCAAATAATACAGACTATGTCAAGGAATTTCAGTTTGCTATGGAGGCAAAGACAGGAGATATAATATATACAGACAGCATTATAAGTGAAATGGAGTATGGCAGTGGAGACATTGCTGACAATATCAATGAGTATGTGCTCGGTGACGGAACAACTTTCGGCTTGGGCATGGGCAAACATTTTACATTTAATTCAAACTATACAGGGCTTGGAAACGGTGAAGAAATAACAGTTGAAAGTGACGGAAGTACGGAAGTTAATATAATGTTTGACAGAAAGTGGTATGTCCTCGAAATGATACTGGGCAGAAGCTCTGCTAACTGGTGGGGACAGACAACTTATCAGGTATCAACGGAAACGGGAGGAGGAACATTTGCCGATGTTACATGGAGCAATGCGAATAAAATGCCCGTTATAGGATACGATCCTGATGTTATAGATGCTGTAGACTGCGGAGATTACGTATACTATAAGCTGAAAAACGGTCCATACTCAACTACATATAATTATTCTGACGGAACCAGGAGATATTTGGGAGCCTACGGTCTGTTTACAGATAAGCATAGTATAACAGCCGGAGGGACAGATTATACGGTTTCCGTGTATTACATATATGCTAAGTATGGTGCTGATATAGGGGATCTGTGGCCTGCTAACGGAAATAGTGTATATGTTGACGGCACAGGTATCAGTCAGAAATATATATCCATGGGTACGAATATAAACTCTGAATACAGGGCAACAAGCAACGGCAATGCCAACATACTTAACGTATATTCAACTATGTCAGATCAGATTTTAAATCATAAAAACGGCGGTATTCTTGATAACGGCAGAGGCTTTCAGCCCGATACAAATGTGGATGACAAAGATGAAAGTGAACCTAATGCAGTAATGAGAGATGCCGATGTAAACCATCATATGGTTGCATACTGGAACAGTGCAAATACAAATTATTATTACAGGCTACTTGAAGCCCTTGACGGTACTGTTACAGACGGAGATATAGATTATACTGTGGATAATAATTCCGTAGGCGGCACAGGCGGAGGAAGTAATATTGATATAACAAGTCTTAATGAAGGAGATGTTGTTAAGTGGAATAACAGGTATTATATTGTTACAGGTGAGCCTATGGAACAGCTTACTTCAAACACAATACAAAACCAGACACAGCCTGCTCTTCAGGGATTTGAAAGCATGGGAAAGGCTTATAACAGCTCCCGCAGAAATCTGTATTTCTTTTATAACAGGGAGAGATATGATATTGATCTTTATAATGTAAGCGGCAGTTATAAATCTCCCGTAAGTGTACTTGATGAAAGGATCGAAACAGAGGATGGTACAGAAACGACCCTGAGAGAAAAGGGCTTTGAAATGACAAATATTGAAAACGTAAATGGTGTGGAGTGCGGTACATTGAAAGTAAAGTATGGCACTGACTGTACATGTCTTAAGTATGTGACAGATTATCTGACGGGTTTTGCCGATGATGATGATCTGGATAACAGACTGGGTCTTAAGTATGCAAATCCTACAAGAGGTTCTAAGGAGTGGACTTTTGACGACTGGTATCAGGGGTCAAGTTATCAGACTAAGGCTTGGGACACAGCGTTTTGCAAGTTTGCCTATTGTAATTTTGTATTGTATGCAAAGTGGACGCCTCCTAACTATAGCATGAGAATTCATTTGGGCAGAGGAGACTATACACAGGCGGACCATATTGACGGATATATATGGAGAAATGCCGATACACCTTCAGATAAGTATGCGGAAAGATACAGGGGAGAAAATGAAGTTGTATACATAGCAGAAGCAGATGAAGGTGAGATCATATATGTGCCATATCAGCCGGAAGCACAGGGTTACAAGTTTGCAGGGTGGTATTACTTTAATGAAAATGAAGAACATACCCACAGCGAAAACTGCAAAGTCTATCTTAAGGATATAACTGACAGGTCTGATCTTAGAGCATATAGGAAAGGGTATATATATATTGATTATTTCGGCAGAGCAAGGCTTATTGAAGAAGATGAAGAGGGTCTTTATTACTGTAATGATGTAAGAGGTCTGAGATATATATTCGGAGAATCCTCACCTATATACGGAGAAACAGATGTATATGCTTCATATGAAAACCATGATGCTGAAGAATATTATGTTAAACATATTATAGAAAAATCTCAGCTTGATGATAATGAGATAGAAAAGCCTGAAGGCTGGGAAGAAGTTACAATAAATGGTACTGTATACTATCAGTTTAAAGAAGATTACTTTGGAAGAAGAAAGACTGATCAAACATATGCTGCAGAGGCTGAATATGGTGTGCATATAACAGATAGCGGAGGAGCAGTACACTATATGTTCCCAGACATTGACAGTCAGGAAGTAACTATGACAAATTCTCTTTATCAAAAGGCAGAAAATCCTTCTGCAAATGAATATGAGTATGATGGTGAAGAAAATATATTTTATACCGAAGAATATTCGGATGAGGGAAACAGCTATACTTATTATGTATTGTTCAAGTATTCAATTTTATCTGAACTGCCCTACAGAGTGTGGTATGTGGACATAGATGAAGCAAGAAGAATAGGCGAACTTACAGATGAAAACGGAGATCATCCTTATTACACAAGATATGAAACACCGGTAGAAAAAGACAATATTTTTCTTCTGCCATCAGAGGTCAAGGAAATAAATCTGGAAATAACAGGCGATGATGTCCTGGTGACCGAAACAGCAAGGGATATACGAGGTTATACAGTTATAGGTGAATGGCAGAATGATATAAATCTGCTGTCTAACGGTGAGTATAACAATATCTATTTCTATTACAGAAAGCAGGGGAATAATGCTACTTACAATATTAAGTATCATATTATGGACAGCAGTAATGAATACAGCTCTGACAAGAGTATAGAAATCAGATATATGCCCGGTGTAAGCGGAAGTGACGTAAGGGCTGAGTTTCTTGCCCGATACTATGAAAAATATATAAGTGATGCGTTAAGTGCCGATACGGAAATCGACGGTAACCTGCCGCAGATAACAGTGACTGACGGAAGCAACAGTTATTACTGGAATGCAGAAGGACAAACCGACAGTGACAATATCAAAGACATATGTATGGAGATGTTGAAGGGTACTGTAAATGATGCGGACTTAAGTACGCCCTATATAATGGTTGCGGCAAATGAAAATGATAAGGTAATTGATGTTTATATGAGATTCGGCTCAGTCAAACTTATAAAGTACAATGATGAGGGTGAGAGACTTGAAGGGGCTTCCTTTACACTTACACAGTTTGATGCTGAGGGCAATAAAACAGGTAATGTTTATACCGGTGTAACTGACGGCAACGGTGAATATGTATTCTATAATCTGTGGATAGATGAAAGCTATACATATGAGCTTGTTGAAACAACTGCCCCCGGTGACGACTATCAGCTCCTTAAGGAGCCTATAAATATAAGTCTTCCTTTTACTTCAGGGGAAACTCTTAATAATGAGTATGACTATGAAGAAGAGGGAACTTATTACTGGTACGATATTAACTGTGAGATCACAGACAGTGTTAAATTTGATCTGCCGATTACAGGAGGCAAATTTAATATGGGAATGATGGGCACAGGTGTCGGAATGATTTTTATTGCTGTTATGCTTATGCTTGCTTTAAATAAAAATAAGGCAGGAAATGAGCGTAACGGTAAAAATATAAAAACTATAATAACCAAAAAATTTAATTTTAAAGAAAGAGGTGCTACTATGAAAAATTCTAGGTTAAAAAGGTTTTTAGCTGCTTTGTGCAGTATGGTAATGCTGTTTTCCGTATTTACGGTCAGTGCAGGGGCAGAATCTGTGTTTGACGGTACAGAGCAGGGAAGTATTACAATCACAAAAAGGGATACAGGCAATCAGAACTTTGTATCCGGCGTTATGTTCAGGACGGTAAAGGTCGCTGATATGGTTCAGCATGCAGACAGTACACAGGAGGGTGTAACAACCACTTCTCTTAAATTTAAGCTTACGGCAGATGGTGAAAGTATACTGGGAAGCAGTATGAGCGGCGGAGTGACAAGTGATGAAGATACACTTTACAGCTCAAGTGAAATGAGAAACGGACTTGAAACATTAATTGAAAACTGCGGTGATTCAAGTAAGTATACCAGTATTGTAACAAGTGTTACAAATGCAGCAGGCTCATTAAATGATACAACAGATACAAATGCAGGTCAGCTTACATTTTCAGCTCTTCCTCTTGGTGTTTATTTAGTAGTTGAAGATCTTGAAAATTCTGTTCCTTTAATAAATGGTACAGGTGAGGCGGTAACAATAAATAAGGCATCTGCACCCTTCCTTGTAACTGTCCCCCAGACAAGTGATAACGGCGAAAGCTGGGAGTATACTGTTGATGTGACACCAAAAAATATTGTAAACAGCGGAGAAGCGGAGAAGACTGTAACAGGTACTGCTGACGGAACAGACGGGGCATCAGGCACTACTCATACATCAACTGTAGGTGATACAATTACATACACGATTTCAAGCAAGATACTTTTGACAACAGATGATACAGCATATGAAAAGTTTGAGCTTAAAGATACAGCGGGAAAAGGTATATCTTATAACAACTTTGCTGTAAATTCAAACTTTATTACTGTTAAGCTTGGGGAAAGTATAACCCTTACAGAGAATACAGATTATACATTAAACATTGATGAGGAAAATAACAGTTTTACTCTGACATTTACACAGGCAGGTCTTGATAAGTTAAATGAAGTTACTGCGGATACGACAATTACATTTACTTATACAGGCAGCCTTAATGAAAATGCTGTAAATGGTGAAGATGGGGTAACAAGAAATACAGCAAATATTACATATAAGCTTAAGAATGATGAAGATACTCCGGATAATCCTGACCCTGTAGATGTTGATACTCATGCAATTGACCTTACCAAGGAATTTGCAGGTGAAAATACTGTTATTTCTGATAGTAATATTGGCGAAGTAAAGTTTACTCTTGCCAAAAAGGGTGCTGACGGAGCAGCAGATACTTCTTTATACGGTAAAGAAGTCACAGATGGTACAAACGGCAGATATTATGTGGTAAATACAGAGATAACAGAAGCAGGCGAAGGATATACAGATGAATTTGTGTGTATATTGAATGCCAGCGGAGGTAATAAGGGTAAGCTTAATATAAGAGGTCTTGCAAACGGTACTTATGTGCTTACAGAGATTTCAACCATTGATGGTTTTAGCTTACTGAAAGATCCTGTTGAAGTTACAATTGAAGATGGTACGGCTACTATTACCATAGTGAATGAAGAAAAACCTATATTTGAGCTTCCTCTTACAGGCGGCAGCGGTACATGGATATATACTGTGGGCGGTATGGCCCTTATAGGTGCTGCATTGTTTATGGTATCTAAGGTTGGCAAGAAAAAGATTGCATAATTTTGAAAGAGCCATAAGTCAGGGGTTTCTTTAACCTGATAATTATGCTGATCAGTAAAGAAGAATTGCGGGCGATAACAATGCAATGTCATTAACTTAAGGGAAAACCCTCAGTCACCTAACGGTGACAGCTCCCTTAGAAGGGAGCCCTGGATGCTTGGGGCGACAATGCTCGCCCCTGCAAATCATGGTCAGATACCGGATTTAAAATCTTTAGGTTATTTGTTAAGTATTAATTACAAAAACGGTGCTTAAACTCACCGGTCGAAGGAAAAATATAAAAAATTTGCACAGGGGAGCTATTTCCCCTTGTGCAGAAATAAAAGGTGATCGTATGAGAAGGGTATTGTGCATTATAATAATTGTAATTGTGCTTGCAGCCGGAGTCTTTCTGACTATTTATCCCTACTTGTACAATGCCTATACGGAAAAGCATCACTCCGAGGTTATGGATAATTATACAAGGGCTGTGGAAACTATATCTCAGGGGGATATAGACAGTATAAAAAAATCAGTAAATGAGTATAACAGCAGTCTTTTAAATGAAAGTGTTGTCCTTACAGACCCTTTTGATCCCAATGCCTTTAAAAATCATGATTCGGATACATATGCCGAATTGCTCAATATAGACGGTGACGGTACCATTGCTATTCTTGATGTGCCTAAGATAAATATAAAGCTGCCTGTATATCACGGAACGACAGATGAAATACTTTCAGACAGTCTGGGACACCTTGAAGGCACATCTATGCCTATAGGCGGCACGGGAACTCACTGCGTGATCACAGGGCATACGGGACTGCCCAATGTTAAGCTTTTTACAGACCTGACGGAGCTTGAAACAGGAGATGTATTTTACATTGATGTTTTAAATGAAATACTTGCCTACGAAATAGACAATATTGCCATTGTGGAGCCTGAGGACACGGACCTTCTGTCTATAAGCAGGGATAAGGACTATGTTACACTGCTGACCTGTTATCCCTATGGTATAAACAGTCACAGACTTCTTGTGAGAGGTACAAGAGTTCCCTATGAGGAAGCTGTCGTTCAGGAAAAGAACATGGAAGGTACAGGAGGCTCAAGCCAGTGGAACAGGGAATATTTAAAGACTGTGGCAATATGCGGAGCAGGATACGGGTCTGTATTTATAGTATTCTTTATATTTAAAAAGAGGAAAAAGAAAAAGGAAGAAAATAAGGACAGAGAATAATGCCATGTTTTTCTGAAAAAATATATGGCGGGGACTTAATGCTTTAAACGGGGATGATATTATTAAAACAAGAGTGTATAAAATTTTAATAATTGTTGTTTTTGTCATAGGAGTTGCTGTACTTCTCTATCCCCGTGTTGCCCAATGGTTTTCCGCAAGAAATCAGGAGCTTGCAATAAAAAGTTATTTTGATGAGATCGCAGGTGAAAGTGATGAAGATATTAAGGGACGCATTGAAAATGCCGGCATATATAACAGGGGACTTGCAGGAGATATTTATAAAAATGACAGCAGACATGATAAGGACTATGAAAGCTACAGCAGTGCTCTGGCTGTGGGAAGTGACAATATAATTTGTGTTGTAGAAATACCGAAAATTAATGTGAAACTGCCTGTTTACAGCGGTACTGCCCATGAGGACCTTGAAAAAGGGGCGGGACATATTGAAGGGACATCTCTGCCTGTTGGCGGAAAGGGCACTCACTGCTGTATTTCTGCTCACAGGGGGCTGCCCAATGCCCGTATGTTCAGAGATCTGGATCAGATAGAGATCGGTGATGAATTTAGTATATATACTCTTAATGAAAAGCTTACTTATACTGTGGATGATATAAGGGTTGTGGAGCCTGATGATGTGAGCAGTCTCGGAATTGATGAAAACAGGGATTATGTAACTCTTGTTACATGTACGCCTTATATTATAAACAGTCACAGGCTTCTTGTGAGAGGAGAAATAAATAGTCAGGAGTTTTAAATAGTGAGGAGTGAGGAGCTAAGAAAGTGAGGAGTGAGGAGTTAAATCCCTCAGTCAAGCTTACGCTTGACAGCTCCCTTTAGGCAAGGGAGCCACGGGCGATCGATGATCGCCACTACAAATGGTTGGTTGTCAGATTGTTGGTGCGTTAAACTGGAATTTAGAGGAGTGAGGGGTGTGAAGGAAAGAAGAATATTTAATCTGATAGGTACGGCTTTTATAGCTGCGGGTATCCTTTTATTTGTGTGCCCTAAAATAATTAACGGCTATAATAATATGAATACAAACAATATGATAAATGAATTCAGCCGTAATATTGAGATCGAAAAAAACAGTGATGATAACATTCTGCTTGAAAAGCTCAGAGCGGATGCGGAAAAATACAATGAAAATCTTGTTATAAAGGGACAGATGGTTGAAGATCCCTTTTTCTACAGAGGAGAGAGCATAGACCTTACGGAATACGGACTTAATAATAATATGTTCGGATATATTGATATACCAAAAATGAATGTAAGGCTTGGCATATTTCTGGGTGCTACAGAGGAGAATATGAATAAGGGTGCCGTGCATCTTGACAATACCTCTATGCCTATAGGAGGGGTAAACAGCAACTGCGTTATTGCTGCCCACAGGGGCAACGGAAGATACGGAGATATGTTCAGAAATATAGAAAAACTTGAAGCGGGCGACACTGTTACAATTGTGAACCCATGGGAAGAACTTGAATATAATGTGACGGAGATATTTGCTATTTCTCCCGATGATATAGATAAAATACTCATACAAAAGGATAAGGATATGGTAACTCTTGTTACCTGTCATCCTTATGGTTCCAGCAGGTACAGATACATAGTGTACTGTGAGAGGGCAGGTGAATAATGTGAATAAAAAATTCGTTTTTATACTTACTTTAATATTTACTCTTTTAATGTTTTCTCTCACTTATGCTGACGGCGGAAGTATTGTAATAAATTGCAGCGGTTATGAGGCAAATTTCAGTATTTATAAAATTGCAGATGAAAAGGGAGATACCGAAGATGCCTTTGCAGGTCTTGACATTGACTTTACAGACATAAAAACCGCAGAGGATATGAATAAGGCTTCTGAAAATATTCTTGAGTACATAAATGATAACAATATTTCTTATGATGACAGCAAAAGGGGTATGAACAGCGTAAGCTTTGACTGCCCCGAAACGGGAGTATATTTTTTAAGATTTAACAAGACAGGCAATGTAAATATGGAGTCTTTTTTTGTCAGTATACCCACATATGATGCAGAAAACAGTAATTATTTGTACGATGTGAGAGTAAATGCCAAGGTTGATAAAGATAACGGCGGCGGAGGCGGTGATATTGATGATACGGAAACTACAACGGAAAGTGCAGAAACCACAACTTCAGCCGGCGGAATGACAGATGGAGACAGCGGCGGCGACAGACCTTCCGGAAGTGATGACGAAAAAACTGATACATATGCTGATGACGACACTGATATAAACAATGTTGACGGTGAAAAAGAAGATGATGAGCCAAATTCGGATGAAGGTACAGGAATTGAACCAATAACCGAAGAGGATGGCAGCGTTCTTCAAATAACTGAAAATCCCGCAGAAAGTGAATACACTTATGAGCTCCCTACAGAAGTTGTAACAAATTCTGACGGTACGTCTGTTATACTCCCCAAAACAGGCGGTGACATGACTGTGCTTATTTGCTATTATTGCGGTACAGCTGCGTTGGTAATAGGATTTGCAATTCTTATAATTAACAACGTTAAAAGAAGCAAAAGGGCATAGTTTTTGTACTAAAGCTGAATATGCTGTGATATTGGATATGGTGTGGTTATCAGAATTCCCCCGTGGGGACGATTTACTTGTTTTACAACGAAAATCGTCCCCGTATTTTTATGTCAGGAAAATACGGGGGCTTTGGTTGAGGAATATGAAGAACAGCCTCTGAAATGAATCATATATGGGTATAAAATTTAACAGGGATAAATATACGGTTTAAAGCTCGGCAAGTCTTTCTATTGCAACATAAATCTGTGAAATTTCGTACCATGTTGCAAGGTCGACAACACCTGTCTGGGGTAAATTGAATATTTTCTGAAATTCTCTTACAGCTTCTGCCGTACCTTCGCCGTATATGCCGTCTACACGCAGAGATGGGATTGCAGAATAGGTCTGTGAGATGGAATTAAGCTGACGCTGTATTGTTCTCACATCGTTTCCTGTTGAGCCGATGGAAAGTTCTGTTCCGGGATAGCTGAGAGGGACTCCCTGTACTCTTTCTGCTGTGTCTATAAAAACGTCATCGCCGTAAAAATACCTTATTATCTGTATGGCTGAATATCCCTGCTGTGCAAGATCTTCACTTCCCCATTGAGTCATCCAGCCCGGACACTGTACACGTCTGCCGTCACAGTATTGAGCAAAGAGAGGCTGCCGCTGCCCTTCACGTCTTAAAAAGTTTACAAACATTTCATCTACTATTGTGCTTATGTTTTCGTATATTGTTCTGCCGGGACTGAAAGACTGATCATATCTTGTTGAGTTAGTAATGGTGAAGTTATAGCCTCTGTTTCTGTACCATTCGGTAAATACACGGTTTAAAGTAAAAGACTGAATTGCAAGGACATTTGCACGTATGGCGGCATCTGCCCATGTGGAATATATTTCCGATGATGCCACGTTTTTGATGTAGTCTTTGTAGGGAACGTAAAATATTTCTCCGTCACCGGAAGGGACACCGTCCTTTACAACTATATATTCGGGTATGACAATTCTGTCAAGAACAACGAAGCCTGTTTCGTCGGGAATGGGTTTTACCTCTTCCTCAGGTTCCTTTGAGGGATAATCACCCCATAAAACGGGAGGTGGAACATTTATTATTTCCTGTCCTGAACCGGGAATCATTATTACCCTTTGAAGAGCTGTTCTGTCGGCAAAAACCTGTGCGCCGTTTATAATAACATCTTTATATCCATCAGCCGAAATCTGGATCGTGTATGTTGAATAGGGCTGAGGTTCATCCTGTTCAAGGGAGTATTCTATAGGTGGAGCCTCAAGCTCCATTTCTATTGTCTGTCCTGAGCTGTCTGTGTATACGTCATAAAAAACCTGTCCTCCCGAGCTTACAGTAACTCTTCCGCTTACTACGGGGGTCGCCTGACTTTGATTGTACAGCTCAACCTGTAAACGTCCTGTTGCCATTTTGTGCCTCCAAATATTAATTATATATTAAGTCTATTCAAAAAACTTGATATGTTGACTTAAATGTTGTATAATTATACTGAGTGAAAGGAGTTTATGTATGGGAAAATGGTTTGGACTGGACAGCAAATTTTATAAATACGGAACTTTGCTCGCAGATTTGATTATACTTACCGTATTATGGCTTATATGCAGTATTCCTGTGATTACAATAGGTGCGTCTACTACAGCTCTTTATTATGTTACAACACGTCAGCTCTCAAACAGGGAGGGGTATGTGTCAAGGGACTTCTTCAGGAGCTTTAAGCAGAATTTCCTGGAGGCTACTGCAATGACATTAATACTGGGAGTAATTGCCGTTGTTCTGTTTATCAATATAAATTTGTTTGTGCCGGACACTACAATTAACGTAATTATATATTTGGTACAGTATGTTTTATTGTATGAGCTTTTGATTTTTACCATCTATGTTTTTCCTGTGCTTTCACGTTTCGACCTGAAGCTGGGAGAATTGATAAAAACCTCAATTTTTATGGCTAACAGACATCTTCTGACAACTATTACATGTGCAATACTTTTTGTTGCAATTGTTATGATTGTACTTAAGTGTGGTGTCTTGATAATTTTATGTGCCGGAGCCTATGCTATACTTACATCACTTATGTTTATGAATCTGTTCAGGAAATATGTTCCTGACATGGATAAGGATAAGCCGGAAGACAAGATTTAACAGTTATTGAAATGGGGAGATGCAATTAATGAACAGAGCAATTGGTTCAAAGGTAAAGCTGTGGGATGTTTCAAATGCAGAGGTGGCTGAATTCAGATCATATATTGATGATATATGGAATACAGATACTGTGAGAAAGCTTGATGAATATGAACAGCATCATAAGACTTCAAGATTACAGCATTGTCTTAATGTTTCCTATTACAGCTTTAAGATTGCCAAAAAAATAGGCGCTGATCCGCGTATGGCTGCAAGAGCCGGTCTTTTACACGATTTGTACTGGTATGACTGGCATACTAAAAAAACACCTCAGTTCCATGCTCTTTTTCATGCAAGGCTTGCCGCAAAAAATGCAGCTAAACTTGCTGATATTTCAGAGAGGGAAAATGACGCTATTTTAAAGCATATGTGGCCGCTGTATCCCGGCATGCCAAGGTACAAGGAGTCCTATGCAGTTACACTGGCTGATAAGTATGCAGCAACTCTTGAGGTTGCTACTCAGTGGAGCAGAACGCTTGGTAATGCGTCAACAAAAACTGCAAAAAGTTCATTTACAAGAGTAAAATCTGTTTTCAGAAAAATAATTTAAGTGTTTAACAGGGTGTATCAAGGGTGACTTTGATACACCTTTTTTGTATGGTTTAACGGAAACTCTTAGTTGCCTGACAGTGTTGCTTTTGCATGGAGATTTGAATATAATTTAAGGCTTGCATATTTTACAGGCTGTTCTGCCTTCCGCTATGGCTTCATCAAGAGTTATTGCAGTTCCGTTACCTTTTAATGTTCCGCAGTCCTGTCTGTGGTATTTTGTTCCTGTTTTGCCTATGTATACTGTTTCATTGATATTTGTTACCTCTGCCGGCTGAGATATTGCTGTGGTTTCGGCAGTTGTGAGTTCAGTAGTAGTAATGGTAGTGGCGGTGGTTTCTGTGGTTATTTCTGTTGTGGTTTGTGTAATTGCTGTAGTTTCGGGGAAAAGTGTATCCTCTGCATTATCGCTGCTGAATGAACCGAGTATGGCAAATATAATAAAGACAGCTATCAGTACTCCGAAGAAAAGCATATTATTTTTATTTTGTGACATGGTATGAGCCTCCTCGTATTATATAGTTATAGTGTTTAATGCCCAAATTCATGGACTTATGCTATAATGTATAAGATGCTGTGGATTAGTTC